>BBEG01000105.1 GCA_001312645.1 Rhodococcus sp. JCM 9791 | reverse complement strand
GCATCATGTGCGGCATTGGGTCGATGGTGGTGATACCGACCTCGACAATCTGGTGTTGTTGTGCGGACACCACCACCGGTTGATGCATCACACCGAGTGGGAAGTCGAGATGACCGAAGAGCTTCGGCCGCAGTTCATTCCGCCCGCGAGCATCGATCTGTTCCGGACACCGATACCAGGGAACAGACCGGAGTTGGTCGCCTAGTTCACACCAGATCACAAAGACAGCCACCGTTACCAGGGCACCCGTGTGCCCTGGCAGCGGTGGCTGCTTGTATTCAGTTCGGGTCCGCGAGGTCGCCCGATGCCTCGAGGAACCGTTCCAACAGTGCGGCCAGCCGCCGCCCGTCATCCGAGGGCGGTTGCTGTGGATGGTGTTCCCTGCGATGTGCTTGCGGTCGGCCGGTGACAAGATCGTCAACTAGTGGTTGACGATCAAGCTTCGTCAACCTACGGTTGACGTATGACTGAACCAACGCGTAGTACCCACCCGGTTCGCCTCGACGACCTCATCGAAGCGATCAAGAAAGTCCACCCCGACGCCCTCGATCAACTCCAGGACGCCATGATCGCCGCCGATCACCTCGGAGACGTGGCCGATCACCTCATCGGCCACTTCGTCGACCAGGCCCGACGCTCCGGCGCATCGTGGTCGGAGATCGGCCAACGCATGGGGGTGTCCAAACAGGCCGCTCAGAAACGATTCGTGTCGAAGGCCGACAACGATCTCGACCCTAACGAAGGCTTCAACCGGTTCACGCCGCGCGCGAAGAACGTTGTGATGTCGTCGATGAACGAAGCGCGCGCCGCAGGCAACGCCGAGATCGCGCCCGAACACCTTGCGCTGGGCTTGCTGGCAGATCCTGCCGGCCTCGCTGCTCGCGCGATCGTCGCGCAGGGAATCACGCTCGACGATCTGCGGCGTGCTGTCCACGCGGCCCTGCCGGAGAAATCGACCGTTCAACTCCCAGAGCTCATTCCGTATGACGCACAGGCCAGGAAGGCTCTCGAGCTGACCTTCCGCGAGGCGTTGCGACTCGGGCACAACTACATCGGCACCGAACACATCCTGCTGGCGCTTCTGGAACTGGAGGACGGTACGGGACCACTGTCATCGGCCGGCGTCGACAAGTCGAAGGCCGAAGCGAACATCACCGAAGCACTCGCGGCAATCGTGGCGGCTCAGGAGGACTGAACGACTGCTGAATGGGTATATCTCCTGTCATGAATTCTCGAACGACTGCGTTCCTGACAGGAATCTCGCTGGCTGCGCTCTTCGTGGCCGGGTGCGGCGACGACGCGAACGACAACGCCGTGACTATCGTCGAGTCTCCTCCCGCCACCACGGCGGAGTCGGCGACATCAGCGCCGCAGCCTCAGCGACGTCCGCACCCGGCTCCGAACTCGACGACGATGATGTGTTCGCTCTTCCTGGAGGTGACGACGTCGACGCCGTGACCTACGACGAGGTCGCCGTGCCGGTCGGAGCGAGGGCGGATGTGGACACCGAGGACGACGACGGCCGCACCACCGTGACCCTCACCGTGACAGGCCTCCAACCCGACCGCGAATTCGGTGCGCATGTGCATACGAGGCGGTGTGGACCGGACCCCGCAGATGCCGGACCGCACTATCAGAACCAGGCCGACCCTGCGGCGACACCGGACTCGCCGTCCACCGACCCGGCCTACGCCAACCCCCAGAACGAGATCTGGCTGGACTTCACTACCGATGACAGCGGCAATGCCCGCGCGACCAGCACCGTCGAGTGGGAGTTCCGCGACGATGAAGCCGAATCCGTGGTGATCCACGATCACCACACCATGACGGCACCGGGAGAAGCCGGCATGGCGGGGGATCGTCTCGCCTGTATCGACGAGGACTGAGTGCGGTTGCTCAGAAGTTGCTAGGTGCCCTCCCCGACAGTTGTGCGTGCGCCGGACCGCCGGCACACGCACAACTCGAGGAGGCATGCCATGCGTAAGTTCGACATCGACACCATCTCGGCAGACGGCACAGAGCTCGACGAATCGCGACTTGCTCGGATTCTGGGTGGTCGAGGAATCATCCGGGATGACAAGGGACGGACCGGCTGCATTCCGGATCTGGATGGCTCCATCCGCGCGGACGATCCCATCTTGGGTTGAGCCCGAGCCTCACACTCTTGGCGTGGGACGCACGGTGCGTTCCACGCCAGATGTGTCTCTGTGTCAGTGACAGAGTTGGCGCTCATCCGTTGCTCAGAGTCTGCACAGTCATCCTCGTGACGATATCCGTGCTGCCGGGTGGTCCGGCACGGAACATGCAAGGAGAGCTGAATGAGCAAGTTCACGATCGACACGATTTCCGCGATCGGCATCGAACTGGACGAGTCCCGCCTGGCCCGCGTGGCGGGTGGTAAGGCGAAGACCAAGGAAAAGTCCGAGATCATCATCAACCAAGAGACCTGCCAACCTGAGGGGCCCGATGTCATCGTTCAGGGCTAGTTGACGGATAGTCGACTGCTCTGTGCCCTCTTCCGTTTTACGGAAGATCGCGTCGGATCGTGGCCCGGGGCGTGGTATTGCGCCCCGGGCAGTCCCCGGAGGTCTTCGTAGTGACTCATGTCCTTGTTCTCACCTGTCCCGGTGATGTGCACGCAGATGCCGTCGTCGAGCGGTTGGTCCAGCGCCGTGCGGGATTCACAGTTTTCGATCCAGGTGAATTCCCTGTCAACGCAGCACTTTCAGTATCGTATTCCCGATGCGGGCCAATCGTACGTACACTCTCGAGCTCTGCGGGCCGCCTTGATCTCGATGCTGTTGACAGCATTTGGTTTCGGCGACCCAACCTGCCCAGTCCGGATCCTGGATCGACGATCCCGTTTCGCGAGAATGTATCCGGGACGAGACCCGTACGTTCTCCTCCTACGTATGGGACAGTCTGGATTGCCTGGCAGTACCGGGAACGATGCGGGCGATCCGGTATGCATCGCACAAGCCTGCTCAGCTGGCGCTTGCGGGTGTACTCGGTTTGGCTGTTCCCCCGACCCTCATCACCTCAGATCCGCAGGAGTTCATGGACTTCTGGGATCGCCATGGAGGCAGATCATCACGAAACCGCTCGATAATCCTTCGATCGGAGTGAGTGGACGGATGTTCGCCCGATACTCCGAGACCCCGGCCACCATGGATCTCGCCGCGGCAGATGCCATCCGCTTCTGCCCGGTGATCATTCAGGCGTATGTACCCAAGCTCGTCGAACTCCGGGTGACGGTTGTCGGTGATCGCGCATTCGCGGTCGAAATCGACAGCCAACGAAGCAATCACGCGCGAGGTGACTGGCGCAAGTACGATTCCACACAGGGTCTGTATGCAGTCCACTCCCTGCCTGACGAAACAGCCGAGAGCTGCGTCCGGCTGGTGTCCGAGTTCGACCTGAACTATGGCGCACTGGATCTGATCCTCACACCCGACGGCCGTTACGTCTTCCTCGAGATCAACCCGGCCGGACAATGGCTGTGGCTCGAGTCGGCCACAGGTATCCCGATAGCGGATGCCGTCGCAGATCTGCTGCTCTCTGCCGCGGACCGATCACCACAATCGTTGACGAACGGAGCTTTTCGATGACCCTCACCACGTCGCAGCGACACCACTGCCTCGACGCGAGTCTGCTGTCCGACCTCCTGGACATGATCCGCCTGGAGAACAATGCATCCGGCGACGTGCACGCCGACTCGTCGGAAGCCCTCCGCGTCCTACGTGAGAACAATCCCGAACTCCGGCTGCGGCTCGTGCGACACGTCGAGCCTTTCGACGGGTCGAGCCAGAGTGCGCTGCTCATCACCGATGCGGACGGATCCGTCACAACCCTGTCATGGTCCCCGCCATCACTTCTTCCGTGGCCCCTCCGTGGTGCACGCCGCGTCGGTGAATCAGACCTCCTGTCGGTGAACGGAGAAACCCTCACGGTCGGCGACGCCATTCTGCACATCGAAGGGTTGTGGGATCGTCCTGACCTCCTCACGGGCCTCATCGATGCCTGCGCGATTCGCATTGAGCTCGAAGAAGAACCCGTCGAGCTGACCGACGCGCAGTTGCAGGAGTCGTTCGATGCGTTCCGTCGGGCACGAGGCCTGCTCACTCGCGACGCGACCGAGGCCTGGATGGCGCGAAATCATCTGAGCCCGAACATGTTCGAGCGAACGGTGCGCCAAGAAGCTGAACTTGCGATGCTTCGCAGGCGCATTGTCGGCGATCGCGCCTCGGTGTGGCTCCAGGAGCACCCCGATGCGCTCGACCGCGCACGCATCGCCCGGGTGGTCTTCCCGAGCCGTGCGGAAGCATCCGAGTTCGCGGCACGGGTGGCCGACGTTCATACCTATGATGCGGACGACGCGATCCGCTACTTCACCGGTGAACTCGGTCTTGCTGTGGCTGCGGGCCGTGGGCAGGCGGAATTCTCCGAGATCGGACGCGGTGACCTCGACGGAGAACTCTCGAGCCTGGTCCTCGCCGCGAAGCCTGGAACTGTCATGGCGGCACGGGCCGGTAACGGCGGATGGGAGGTCGTACAGGTCCTGGCGGTGCAACGTGCGCAGGTCGATGTGTCGGCGATGAGGATGGCCGAACAGCGTGTGTTCGACGAGTGGCTCGCCGATCGTAGGCGGTCTGCACGCGTCGAGTGGTTCTGGGGTGAAGCGAGAAGACAGATCGGGTCGCGGCATCGTGACACGCAGGGTTCGCCTACGGCATCAGTCGGGAATGTCGGACTGCGGCGCAGCATGTCTCGCGATGATTCTCGACTACTACGGCGCGCCGAGGCCGGTGAACGAAGTGGCCGACGACCTCGCGGTGGGTCGCGACGGGACGACGGCCCTCGCGCTGGTCCAGGCAGCCCGAGGCTACGGATTGGAGGTACGGGCGTTCGGCCGGCCCGCGGAATCGATCGTTGGCGGACACACTATGCTGCCCGCGCTCGTGCACTGGGAACACAATCATTTCGTAGTCGTCGACCGGGTCACGGCACGACACGTTGTGGTGGTGGACCCGAGCCGAGGTCGACAGCGCCTGGCGCACGACTACTTCGCGGAGCGGTATTCGGGCGTGGTGCTCGAGTTCGCGGCGGGCGACGTGGCAGGGAAGAACCTACCGTCACGCCCTCGAGATACCCGTTGGCGACGAGAGTTCCTCGCACTCGTATGGCGGAACAACCGCGCCTCGTTGGTCGGGATTCTGTGTGCGTCAGTGGTCCTGCAGCTCGTCGGCATTGTGATTCCGTTGCTGACTGCGGTGTTCGTCGACAGGGTCATCCCTGAATCCGATCTCGGGCTTCTGAGCTGCTTGCTGTGGCGTTGGCCGGTATCGTATTCGTGGTGCTGACGGTGGGGGCATTGCGCACCATCGTCATCGCACTGATGCGTCGACGTGTCGATGCTGCCCTCAGCGGATACTCGGTCGAGAGACTGTTCTCTCTGCCCTTCGCCTATTTCATGCGAAGGGGCACGAATGACGTTGCCCAAAGGGTCGGGGGTATCGGCACCATTCGAGATCTGCTCACCGAGAGGGTCGTGTCCGCTCTGATCGACGGTCCACTCGCAATCGCCTACATCGCGATCGTGATGTGGTGGGCGCCAGGAGTCGGCGCGGGTCTTCTTGCTCTCACTGCGGTGCAGGCACTTCTGATCTGCGTGGTGCATCGACGCGTGGTCGATCTGAAGCAGCGTGAGGCTGCCACCGCTGCTGAAGCGGAAGGCCTGCTCATCGAGAACATTCGCGGTATCGAAACGGTGAAGGCGTCCGGCACCGAGGCAGCAGTGATTGCTCGGTGGACGGCACGGTTCGAACTGGCGCTCTCCGTTTCGGTCCGGAGTTCCCTCGTGTCCGGTCTGGTCGATGCCGCGCAGACTTCGCTGCGTGCGGCTGCGCCGGCGGTGCTGCTGTTCGTCGGCGCAGTCCATGTGCTGGACGGTCGGCTGTCGCTCGGGCAACTGATTGCGGTGAACGGGATGGCAGTGGCTGCAATGGGTTTCGTAACATCGCTGCTCACGCTCGTGCAGTACCTGCAATCTGCCGCGGCGTACGCGCGGCGTCTCCAGGACATCCTCGAATCCGATCCGGAACAGCAGGGGCTCGAGGTCTCTGCTGCGCCGTTGCTGTCGGGTTCGATCAGCCTTCGCGGTGTGGGATTCCGGTACGGTCCGAGATCCCCATGGGTGCTCCGCGGAATCGACTGCGACATTCCGGCGGGTGCCACGGTTGCGCTCGTGGGGCGGTCCGGTTCGGGGAAGAGCACGCTCGCGCGCCTACTGCTCGGGTTGTACGTCCCCGAGGAAGGCGCGGTTCTCTACGACGGCATCGACGCGCAGCGCATCGAGGCCCGGTCGTTGCGCGCACAGTTCGGTGTCGTCACGCAGGACTCCACGTTGTTCACCGGCAGCGTCGCCGAAAACATTGCCACCGGGAACCCCGACGCACCGTTCGAAGAGATCGTGCGGGCTGCCTCCCTCGCACAGATCCATGAGGACATTGCTGATTTGCCGATGGGTTACGACACCGTTCTTCGTGAAGGCGGTGGTCTTTCCGGTGGTCAGCGTCAGAGGGTGACAATTGCTCGTGCGCTCTTGACCCGGCCGCGGGTGCTGTTGTTCGACGAGGCGACGAGTGCTCTCGATTCGGTGACCGAAGCCGCCGTCGTCGAGGGAATCGGCGGGTTACGCCAAACCCGTATCGTCATTGCACATCGCCTGTCCACGGTGCGCACTGCAGATCTGATCTTGGTGCTGGACGCCGGACGAGTCGTCGAATCCGGCACCTACGCCGAGTTGCTGATGCGGAAGGGTATTTTTTGCGGATCTGTGCGCCGAATCAGCGCGGTAACCTCGACGTCGACAGGCCCCGAGGCGGGGCCGTGACGAGTCGGGGGTGCAGAACTCGTGGACGTGCAGATCTCAGTGGGTGTTCTCGGTCCTGTCGCGGCGCTCCGTGACGGTGCACCCATCGATCTCGGTGGACCACGCCAACGCGCCTTGCTTGCTGCACTTGCTGTGGCATATCCGCACTCGGTGAGCGCGGATCAGCTTCTCGCCGAAGTGTGGAACGACGTCCCGGAACCGACGGTCAACGCTCTGCACTTTGCTGTGTCGAAACTGCGTCGTCACCTCGATCCACAGCGTAACCGTGGGCAGGGTGGCCCGGTTGTGCGCAGCGGACCCCATTATGCGTTGCGGATCGCCGAACTCGACTCGGCCCGATTCGATGCTCTCATCAGGACGGCCCATGAGGTTCGTACGGCACAGACGCCTACAGCTTCGGAGGATGCCGCAGCGATTCTGAACGAGGCACTCGGGCTGTGGCGAGGCGAACCGTTTCAGGACGTCGCGCACCTCGCGTGTGTGGCTCCCGAGCGGACACGCCTGGACGGGCTGTATCGCGACGCATCGAGTGCACTCGTCGATATCGATCTTGCGCGTGGACGCACGCGCGATGCCCTGCGCGGTGCGGAGGCACTCGTCGAGCGGTATCCACTCGACGAGCATGCGTGGGAACTGTTGGCGCTCTCGATGTACCGAAGTGGACGCCAGGCCGACGCGCTCGCGGCGATTCGGCGTGTTCGGCGAGCACTGATGGACGAACTCGGCGTAGATCCCGGTGTCGCGATACAGGAGCTCGAGCAACGGATTCTCACGCACCAGGTTGCGCAGGTGTCGCCGGACGAACCCCCGCCTCCCGTGCTGCCGGTATTTCGTACCCGGCTGATCGGAAGGACGGCGGACCTGTCGACAGTGTCCGATCTGCTGGACAGTCATGCGCTGGTGACCCTGTTCGGCCCTGGAGGTGTGGGGAAGACGCGGCTTGCACTCGAGGTGGCGCGAAGCCCCCGAACCGGGGACGATACCTGGTTCGTCGACCTCGCCGGAGTCGCAGAAGGGTCGCCGATCGCGACGCCGGTTGCCGAGGCCCTCTGCCTACCGGGTGTGGAGACGGTCGAAGAGATTGCCGCTCTGATCGGCCGCCGCGGGATGTTCCTCATCCTCGACAACTGCGAGCATCTAGTCGTCGCAGCGGCACACCTCGTCTCGATGCTTCTGGAACGTTGTCCTCGCGTCCGCATGCTTGCCACGAGCCGAGAGTTACTGGACGTCGACGGCGAAGTCGGATACGAGATCAGGCCGCTCGATCTCGCCTCCGCCGTCGAACTGTTCGCTGATCGTGCCGTTCGATTCGACCCGGGTTGGTCGCCTGCGACGGCTGACTCCACATCAGTGCATCGGATTTGTGAAGGCCTGGACGGACTTCCGCTTGCGCTCGAGCTTGCCGCCGCACAGCTGTGTGTGTTGTCCGAAAGTCAGATCGCGGACGGACTCGCCGACCGGTTCACGATGCTCAGCGCAGGACCACGTTTCGCCGGAGCGCGCCAACGACGTCTCATCGATACCGTCGACTGGAGTTACCGAATGCTCGACGCACCGTCGTCGTGGGCGTTGCGGGCAATCTCGGTCTTTGCAGGAAGCTTCGACATCCACGGCGTCGCTGCCGTACTCGGTGTAGACGATCCGATTCGCGTGGTCGACACTGTGCGAGTGTTGGTGCGTCGCTCGTTGCTGTCGGTTGTGCCCGATACCATGCCCAGGCGATACGTGATGCTACAGACCATCAAACACTTTGCCGCACAACAGCGTACTCCGGATGAGGAGGTTCATCTTGTGGCCGCGTACCGCAATCGAGTCCTCCGGAGGGCAGTCGCCCTGGCGGCCGAACTCCGTGGGCCCGGTGCGCGGGATGCCGTGTCCGAACTGGTCGCCGACCGCGCGGAGCATCGAGCGGCACTGACCGCTGCGCTCGAACACGGCGACCCGCATTATGTACTCGAACTGTCCGGTGCTCTGTATTGGTTCTGGTATCGCAAGGCGAACGTGTCGGAGGGGCTGGGTTTCCTGCGCGCCGCGATCGAGAGGGTCGACCAGCATCCGATCGCACCCAAGCCGGAAAACCTCGGCAGGGCGCTGATGGGGATGGCACTTCTCACCGACCTCACCGGCGACTCCGAGACCGCGCAGCGCCACAGCGACCGTGCCCGCGAGGTACTGCTCGAAACCGGCGACGCTGCGGACGTCGCCTATGCGGACTCACTGGGGGCCTACTACCGCGCCGTGTGCGGTGATCACGACGGCGCAGTGGATATCGTGCAGCGAAGTCTCATCGATGCACGCCGCCTCGGAGTCGACTGGATCGAAGCCTCCCTTCTGATGGTCATGGGAATCGCTCAGCGCAGCAGCGGAGCTATTGAGGCGGAAGAGACGCTGCGTAGGTCGGTCGAAGTCGGTCGCCGATGTGGCTATCAGTGGGTGCCGATCTGCTCGTTGTGGGCGCTGGCGAAAATCGCGGCAGACTCGCGAGACCACGCTGCGGGGCTCGAGCTTGCGCGCGAGATCCTCCCGATTCTCGAATTCGACAGTGAAGTGACCGGGTGGATCGTCACGATGCACACTGCGGCGGCCGCGCTTGCGCAAGCGGGACGCACTGCCGACGCAGCACGCGTGTTGGGAGCGGCCCGTGCGCACGGTGAGCGAGTAGGGGTGCAAGCCGACCTTCTCGATCCGTACAGCCTGCGGAGGACGCGGCGATCACAGCGGCGTCGCGCACCGACAACTTCGACGTCTACTACGAGGAAGGTGCCTGCCTGACTCGTGAGGAAGCGAATGCTCTACTCATGGTCGGCTCGGCGTGCGATGCTGACGATCAAACGGCCCGAACATGAGGAGAGCAAATGAATCCCGTCGTCGAGACCACATGCGGCCGGGTGAAGGGAACGGCCGAGGGCGGTACGGCGGTCTTCAAGGGCATCCCGTATGCGGCTGCACCGTTCGGCGACCTTCGGTTCGCGGCACCTGAACCCGCACCGAAATGGGATGACGTGCGAGACGCGGTCGATTTCGGCCCCACCGCACCCAAGGCGGCCTACGGTGCGCCGTTCGACAGGCTCTTCGAAGATCCGGCGATTCCCGGTGAGAACCCGCTGAATCTGAATGTGTGGACGCCCGGTATCGATGCGTCGTTGCCGGTGCTCGTCTGGATCCACGGCGGCGCGTTCGTTCGTGGTAGCAGTGCGGTGCCACTGTACGACGGCGCGAACTTCGCCCGCGACGGCGTCGTCTTCGTCAGCATCAATTATCGACTCGGTGCGGAGGGGTTCGCCTTCCTCGCCGACGCACCCGCCAACCGTGGGCTGCTCGATCAGGTGGCTGCACTCGAATGGGTCCGCGACAACATCGCCGCGTTCGGCGGGAACCCCGAGGCTGTGACGATCGTCGGTGAATCTGCGGGCGCGATGAGCGTCGGATCGCTACTGGCGATGCCTCTGCAGAAGGGCTGTTCCGTCGGGCGATCGCCCAGAGCGGAGCCGGGCATTCGGTGATGTCGGCGGACACAGCGCGAAAGGTGTCGCGGGCGTTGGCGGAAGCGCTCGACGTCGAACCCACACGCGCAGGCCTCTCGACGATCGATCCCGATCAACTTGTCGAGGCTCAGGAGGCGTTGGTCGCGCGGATCCGCGGCGAGTCGGATCCGCAGGTGTGGGGCGAGATCCCGACTCATGCGATGGCCTTCGAACCGTGCATCGACGGCACAGTGCTGCCGGAGTTGCCCATCGATCGGATCGCTGCTGGGGTGTCGTCCGATGTCGACGTTCTCGTCGGCCACAACGGTGACGAGATGACGCTGTTCCTGGTGCCCACCGGAATTGCCGACGCAGTCGACGACAAGATGCTCCCCGCACTCGTGGCGCCCTATGGTCTTACGGAATCCGCAGCCCTCGACACCTACCGCTCGGCCCGACCGGAAGCGACGCCCGGTGAGGTGCTCATGCATGTGGTACGCGACTGGATGTATCGGATTCCGGTCGTCCGCGTCGCCGAGGCGCGCTCTGCGTTCGACGCTGCCACCTACGTGTATCGCTTCGATTGGAAGTCACCCGAGTACGACGACCGGCTCGGCGCGACGCACGCTCTGGACATCGGGTTCGTGTTCGACAACCTCCGTGTCTCGGGAAACACTGCGTTGGCGGGTCCGAATCCTCCGCAGGATCTTGCCCAGCGGATGCATCAGGCCTGGGTGACGTTTGTGACGACAGGCGCACCGGGGTGGGCGCGTACGGATCGGTGCGCACCGAGATGGTCTTCGCCGATACGTGCGGGGCCGTCGACGATGCGGAGTCGGAGCTGCGTGTGCTGTGGGATGGGATCCGCTGACGGCGTTTGACCTCCGAACCATCGGGTAGTCGGCGGGCGAACCGAGCACAACGCACAGTCCACGAATCGGAGCCACGACATGTCCGCGATGTCTCCGCGGTTCCTGGTACTCCTTCGACTATCGAGCCGAGTGTCGACGAGCCGACCGTGCCGGTGGATCCGCCCGGCGTCAAGCCCGATCAGAGCCGGCCGGTGTGACTGCTATCGGCGCCGCCGTTTGATCCCCCGGCGAGTGGGTATTCCTGTTGTTCCCAGAATTGGTTCAGCGCAGCGACTTCGAGGTTCCCATGAGTACCGATGATCCGATCTTCGCGGCTCGGCGTCGAGCCCAGGGCTACGCACTCGTTGTCGCGTTCGTGTTCCTGATCATCGGCGTCATCGGATTCGTACCCGGACTGACTTCGAACTACAGCACGATTCTGCGGGTGGGAGTGGATTCCCACGCCCATCTACTGGGTTTCTTCCAGGTCTCGTTGGTCCACAACGCCGTGCATCTCGCGTTCGGCGTGGCCGGTGTGATCGCGGCGCGCCGATTGCTCTGGTCGCGCGTGTATCTCGCCGCCGGCGGGAGCATCTATCTGGGATTGGCTGTGTACGGCATGCTCATCGAGCATCACAGCACCGCCAACATCCTGCCGGTCAACAACGCCGATAATTGGCTGCATCTGGCGCTCGGCGTCGTGATGCTTCTCCTCGCCGTGGACCCTCGCGGCGGGCAACGTCCGCTCCTGCCGGGGAAGCAACCACCGAGAAGGAGATGGCACCGTGGTCGACGTCTTCGGGAGCCGTGAAACCGGTGGTGGAGTCGGGTGGTCGGATGTCGGCTGTTTGCGGGAGGGAAGCGGTGGGTAATTCGGTCGGGAGATCGTGGCGCCGGACCGGTGCTGCTACGGAGGAGGAATCGACAGATGGCCGATGCGCGCGTGATCTTCTACAAGCCACTCGCTCTTGCAGCAAGTGTCGGCGGAGGCCTGCTCGCAGGTGCGGTCTTCGGCCAGGTATGGAAACGGCTCGGTAAGGGCGCCGAGAAACCTGAACCGCAGGACCTGTCGCAGAGCACCCGCGACGTGCTTGTCGCGGCGGCAGTGCAGGGATTGATCTTCGGAATCGTGAAGGCCGGTGTGGACCGAGCCACCGCGAGTGGCTTCAAGAAGGTGACGCACGTGTCGCCGGAGTGACGGCCGGTCGCCGGTCATCTCGAGTTCTCCGCACGCTGCGTGCGTCATGTGATGGAGTTCACCGGAACCAGGGCTTACAAAGTTGGGGCACCCCAAGTTATTCTTTCGTTACCTCTGGCCGCAGCTGATATTCTCGCTGCGGCCAGTTGTTATTCACGGGTAGTTCACCTGACGCTGGAACTGCTGGTCAGCGAGTTTTCGGTCTCGGACATGATGCGACGGACCTGGGGTCCTCAGCCAGTTCCGCTCTGATGTTCCGTGCCCTCTCGTCCGCGTCCGCATAGGCAGATGCGTGCGCGTTCGCGATGTGGTCGGCGAGGACGCGGGGCGAAAGGTCGTACGCGTGGGGAGGGATCTCGAGTCCCACGATCCGTCCGGTGGGTGACACGGTCATCACGATCCCGTTCGAGGTCCCGTTGCCTCTGATCATGTCGATCTCGTCCTGGATCCTGCGGACCTTCGACGAGAACTCTTCGGTTCGAGTCACGACGTTCTCCTTCGGCTCACCAGCGGGGTAGGCCGGCAGGGTCTTGGGTGGGGTGGGGGAGAGGATGGTTTCGGAGCCTTCGGCAGGGACGTCGGGTTCGATGCTGCGTCCCCAGTCTTCGCAGCGGTGCATGGTCTCGCCGAGGTCGGCGCCGAAGGTGATGGTCCAGCCGGTACCGGTGAAGAGGTCTTCGGTTGGGGCGGACCATTGGTGTTCGGATGCGGGGAGGCCTGGTGGCTCCGGAAATGGTCCGGTGTTGTGTACGGTCGGCCAGAAGTCCTCGGGGTCGAGTCTTGGGTTGTAGCGGGTGTAGACGATGTGGTCGAACTGGATGTATTCCTCTCGTCCGGACCGTTGGTGATGCGGTACGTTCCGTCGGCTTCCCGTATCGCGAAGTGAGAAGGCTGGCTACATACAGTGGCTTTGAATCCGATGTCGGTCTCGGTGATCTGGAGGATGTGCGATTGCATCGTGCCAGCGAGTGATCTGTCCCAGCGTGTGTTGATTTGGGAAGCGAACTCAGGATCGAGTACCTCCGCAAATCCAGGGTAGGTCGCGTCCATGCCTCCGTAGTGCGCGATGATCATGGACTCGTGTGCGGCGCGGACGAGTTGGCCACGTTCGTCGAGCAAATCGATACCGTTTTCAGCGGACCATGCATACGTGGCGTTGCGGACCTGCGCGGGGGTTGGTACTCCGAAGACTCGGGCGTTCTGGTGGTCGTCCTCCGGGACATTGTGCGAGCAGGAAGCGAGCACAAGAATGCTCAACGCTGCAGCGGCAGAACGAATCATCTGTACCGAGAGTTCATTCACTATGAGTAGTCCCATCGTCCACCTCCAGAGGCGACCACGTCGCCGAGGAGTACCTCGCGGAAACCGGATTCACCATCCTTTGGTCGGCATAGATGATGTTGCGCAGATCTTGGCTACCAGCAGCGGCCGTGATGAGATAGGTGCCTTGCACGTCTCGAGGAATTCCAGCGTCAGCCAGGATCCAGGTTGCTTCTCTGGTCAGTTCGGTGTCCGAAATACTATTGCGTTCGTTGAGTGTTCCATTTTCAATCCAATCGATCGGGAGTGTCGAAGCCTCCAAATGCTCAGAGTCGCTGAGTCCTCGCAACATGTTGTACCGTATCGTGTTCTGTGCACTTGATTCCGTCAGATACATCGACGTGTCCAAGCCGTCTATTCCCGACGGTCGACCCACGTATTGCCCTTCGGCATCGATGATTTCGGAGTCCACAAGAACTCCGGCCGAGTAGACGATCGGCCCGGTGACCATACCGCCGGGAAGTGCTGTGACCGTGCCGGTGACAAGAGTCTGCGCGACCGCGAAAGCATCGGAACGGTATTGGTTCCGCGAGTCGATCGCGGCCTGTTCGGTCATCCTCTCGTTCTCGTACGCACTGCTCAAACCGACCTCGACGAGACTCTGCAACCGGCCCGAATACGTTCCGTAGGTGTATTTCCCCTCGCCGCCCAGTTGATCCAGCGCGAATCGACGATCGAAGTCGGTGGCCTGCGCGAGCGCTGCGCCGTTGATGAGTGCCCCGGCTGCGGGGTCGGTGTCGAGGAGAGTGAACACGCGGGTTGCCGGGACAGGGCCGAGGTCGCCGAAGCCGTGAGTGGGTGTGGCATGCTCGTCAGCTCCGGCCATGTCGGATGCATACGGTGCGAGTGCTTCCGAAAACGACTGGACTGCACGAGGGTTGATCTCTCCGAGGGTCCGGTCGGAGAGGCTCCCGCCAGGTTCGGGCATGTGGAGGAAACGGTCGAAGTTGTTGCCTCATCCCAAGCCGATTCGGGTGATGACAATACTTCGGCCAGACCGTACGCTGCCTGTCCGGCTCGTTCTGCCCGCTCGATGTCGTCGGGATCGGTCGGGTCGGCAGGGACTGCGTCGGCAGCGATCCACTCGGTGAGACCGGCCAGGGTTGCTCCGTCGTCCTCCCACTCGCGGGTGAGCAGGGGCACGAGCACTTCGTCGCGGTCGAAGTCCGAAGGAGTGCCGTCGACATCGGTACCCGTCAACAGGTGGTGCGAGGCATCGGGATTGCGCGTGCCGATGTCGAGGAATGTGCGCGCGGTCTCGTCGTAGTACGACGGATCCGGGGTGGGGACCAAGTGTGGATCGGCATAGGTGGGTATGCCCGCCATGTATCCCGCGACGCGGTTCAGCTCGATTCCCATCTCGGTGCCGGGCCGATACTCGGGATTCGCTTCGCCGAGCACCGCACCGAGCGCATCGAGACGGTCGAATCGGTTTCCCGAACCGGGTTCACGAGGCCCGGGTTCGTATCCGTACTGGATGGTGTCGCGGATGTCCTGTGGCACCTGTTCCCAGCTGCCGCCGTAGTCGGGGTTCGACAACGTGAGTAGACCGTTACCCACCGCGTCCGCCCAACCTGCAGCAGTCGGATCGCCGTCGGCCTCCCATTCCTTGAATGTCGTGAACAGTTCCGTCAACTCGTCCTGCCCGAGCCCGTTGTAGAAGGCGTCGAGGTATTCGATACCGGCGCCGCTGTCGGCGGACAGGCTCGTCCGATGCGTTCGAGGTCGGAGTCGCGGGCGCGGCCCGACATGATGAGTTCGGCGTCCTCGTCACCGCCTGGTCCGCTCAGCGTCCAGACGCCTTGGGTCCGGAAGTCTCCTCCGAATGTCGACAGTCGATGGAGATCTGGTCGATCGTGTCGGCTGCGCCGCTGTCCAGTTCGTCGAAGGTACTCAGCGCGGACTTCAACTGCACTTCGAATGTGGCGGCTTCGTCGTCGAGGCATGCCTGCGCGACGACATCGGCGCGGGAGTCTCCCGTGTCGCATCGGGGTGGGGCGACGCTGCCGTCGTCATGGACGGTGAACCCGGCACCGAGCGCGTTGTCGGCGATGAGGACGACGGTGTCCCGCGCGGGAACCAGTGCGGCCGCTGCGGCACGAAGTGCCTCGACCTGTTCGGCGACTGCGTTGGCGATTCCACGGCCGACG
>BBEG01000104.1 GCA_001312645.1 Rhodococcus sp. JCM 9791 | reverse complement strand
CGACCGCGACCTGCGCGACCGGCTCGACGAACTTGCCCGAGCGCATCATTCGACCTTGTTCATGGTGATCCACGCGGCGTTCGCGGTGTTGCTGTCCACACTGTCGGCAGCCGCGACCTCACCGTCGGCACGCCCGTCGCAGGACGTGGTGAGGCGGCACTCGACGACCTGATCGGGATGTTCGTCAACACGCTCGTATTGCGCACCGACGTAGACCCGGACCGGTCGTTCAGCGAGTTCCTCGACTCCGTCCGCACCGCCGACCTCGCCGCGTTCGCACACGCCGACGTGCCGTTCGAAAGCCTCGTCGACGTCCTCGCGCCCACCCGGTCGCAATCGCGGACTCCGCTGTTCGAGGTCATGCTCGTCCTGCAGAACATGCAGCACACCGCGTTCGAACTCGACGATGTACGGATGAGTGCCCTCGACGTCGACTTCGCCGAAGCCCGCTTCGACCTGCAGCTCACGATGGGCGAAACCTACGACGACGTAGCGACATCACCGGTATGGTCGCAGAATTCACCTACGCGACAGCCTTGTTCGATTCCTCCACCATCGCGACGATGGCCGAGCGCTTCGAACGCGTCCTGCGGACCGTGGTGGACGAGCCCGAACGCCGAGTCTCGACCATCGACGTGCTCGAGCCCGCCGAACGCGCGGAACTGCTCACCACCTGGAACGGCACCGCGCCGCAGGGGACCCTCGCGGACCTGTTCGACGCGCAGGTCCAGCGGACCCCCGACGCGATCGCAGTAGTGACCGACGAGGTCACCCTCACCTACCGCGAGTTCGATGCGCGCGTGAACCGGCTGGCGCGTCACCTGATCTCCCTGGCGTCGGACCCGAGACCCACGTCGCGTTGGCGATGGCACGGTCGCTGCACCAGCTGGTCGCGATGTACGCGATCGTCAAGGCCGGAGGCGCCTACGTCCCGATCGACCCGGATCTGCCCGACGAGCGCAACGAGTACGTCCTCGAGATGGCCGCACCGGTTCTCCTCCTCACGTCCTCAGACGAGACGCTCACCGCGCGCAGCGACGTCCCGGTGCTGCGCGTCGACACCGTCGAACTGACGGATCTGGCCGACACGATCGTGACCGATGCGGAGCGGATCGGTGCGCTGCGTCCGGAGAACACCGCATGGGTGATCTTCACGTCCGGCTCCACCGGCAGGCCCAAGGGTGTGTCGATTCCGCACGGGCAGGCCGCTGTCGCGATCGACTGGCGTCAGCAACGGTACCGACTCGGGGTCGGCGACACCGTCCTCCAGAAGACCGCGTTCACATTCGACGCGTCGGGTCGCGAATTCTGGTGGCCGCTCACCGCCGGTGCACGCCTCGTCGTCGCCTCCCCGGACGGACACCGCGACCCGTCCTACCTCGCCGCGGCGATCGAAGAACACGGTGTCACCTCAGCATATTTCGTTCCGTCGGTGCTCAGCGAGGTCGTGGCGGTCGCACGCGAGGGGCAGCTGGACTCGCTGCGTCAGGTGTACTGCTCGGGTGAGGTCCTGACTCCGCGCCTCGCGCAGGCCGTGCATGCGGCAAGCGGGGCCGAGGTGTCCAACGAATACGGACCGACCGAGTTCACGCTCTCGATCACCTGTCACGTCGCGTCCGACACGGGCGTGCCGTCGCTGCCCATCGGCGTTCCGCAAGGCGACGCGGGCGCGTACGTCCTCGATGCCAGACTGCAGCCCGTTCCGCGCGGCACCGCAGGCGAGTTGTATCTCGCGGGACAGCAACTCGGTCGCGGCTACGTGTCGCGGTCGGAGTTGACCGCCGAGCGTTTCGTCGCAGACCCTCACGGACCCACCGGAACCCGCATGTACCGCACGGGCGACCTCGTGCGGTGGAACAGTGCCGGCGAACTCGAATACGTGGGCCGCACCGACTTCCAGGTCAAGCTACGCGGTCTGCGTATCGAACTCGGCGAAGTGGAAGCCGCGTTCGGTGCGCACCCCGCGGTGCGTCAGGTCGTCGTGGTGCTGAGGAAGGATCTCCACGTCGGCGACAGCCTCGTCGCGTACCTCGTCGCGCACGAGGACGCCGCGCTCGACGTCGACGACGTGAAGAATGCAGTGGCACAGCGTGTCCCGTCGTACATGGTGCCCTCGACCGTGATGGTGCTCGACCGGATGCCGCTCAATCCTTCGGGCAAGGTCGACCGCAGGGCGCTGCCCGATCCCGTGTTCGAAGAACGCGAATTCCGCGCACCCGTGACGCATGTCGAGCAGACCGTCGCGTCCGTGTTCGCCGACGTCCTCGGCGTCGAACGTGTCGGGCTGGACGACGACTTCTTCGCGATCGGCGGCAACTCCCTCGTCGCGACCCGCATCGCCGCCCGCATCGGAGCTGCACTGCACACCGCTGTGCCAGTTCGTGCGATCTTCGAAGCACCCACGGTGGCGGGCCTGGCCGCCGAGGTGTTCCGGTACGGATCTGCCGACCGCCCGGCCCTCGTACCGCAAGAACGCCCCGAGCGGATCCCGTTGTCGCTTGCGCAACAGCGGATGTGGTTCCTCAACCGATTCGATCCCGAATCCGCGACCTACAACATCCCCGCGGCGATCAGACTCACAGCGACCTGGACGTCGACGCGCTACGCGCGCCGTCGGCGATCTCGTTGCACGCCAAGAGATCCTGCGAACCGTCTACCCCGAGATCGACGGTGCCGGAGTGCAGGTCATCAGGGCGTTCTCCGAGGTCACCCTCGATCTCATCGAGGAGGACGTCGAACCCGGTAGGGCGATCGAGGTCGTCACCGGCGTCATCCGGTCGGGGTTCGACGTGACCGCGGACGTACCGATACGTGCACGTCTTCTTCGTGTCGGCGAGCGCGAGTTCGTTCTCGTCGTCGTCGTGCACCACATCGCTGCCGACGGCTTCTCGATCGGCCGATGCTGCGCGACGTGATGGTCGCGTACGCGGCCAGATCGACGGGGGACGCCCCTGGCTGGGCGTCGCTCGACGTGCAGTACGCCGACTACAGCCTCTGGCAACGCGACATACTCGGCTCCGAAGAGGACCCGACGAGCGTGATCTCGCAGCAGATCGACTACTGGACGGGCGCCCTCGACGAGGTCCCCGACGTCCTCGAACTACCGGCAGATCGTGCACGACCCGCCGTGGCCTCCTACCGCGGCGCCACCCACCGCATGCAGCTCGACGCCTCGACGCATCGAAACCTGCTCGCTCTGGCCCGTTCACGGAACGCGACACTGTTCATGGTGCTGCACAGCGCCTGAGCGCCGAACTCGCGTGGCTGACGCCACCGACGACATCGCGATAGGCACCCCCGTCGCCGGCCGCGGCGATCAGGCGCTCGACGACCTGATCGGCATGTTCGTCAACACCCTCGTGCTCCGCACCCGGGTCGACCCCGACGAGCCGTTCTCGGCGTTGCTGTCGCGCTCCCGCGACATCGCCCTCGGCGCCTTCGCGCACGCAGACGTGCCGTTCGAGCGACTCGTCGAGGTACTCGACCCGCCGCGGTCGCAGGCGCGGAACCCACTGTTCCAGGTGATGCTCACCCTCCAGAACATGGAGCGCAGCCACTTCGAACTCGGCGACGTCCGGATCGAGGCGATCGATGCGGATCTCGCGAGGCCAAGGTCGACCTGCAGATCACCGTGTTCGAACGGTTCGACGACGACGGCGCACCCGCCGGCATCGATGCGGCGTGGACGTATGCGACCGACCTGTTCGACGACACGACCGTCGTCTCGTTCGCGGAGCGCTTCACACGGTTGCTGAGTGCGGTCGTCGCGGATCCGGACCTGCGGATTGCTGCGCTACCGTTGCTCGACGCCGCCGAGCGGGCCCGAGTTCTGGCGTTCGGTGTGGGGCCGGAACTCGTTGTAGACAAAGGAATCATCGGCGCGAATTCCGAGGCGACCGCAGTCACCTCGGCCGACGTATCGTTGACCCGCGGTGAATTCGACGAACGTGTCGCGAGGCTGGCTCGTGAACTGATCGCACGCGGCGTCGGGCCGGAGACGCGTGTCGCGGTGTACATGGAGCGCAGCGTCGACCTGCTCGTCGCCGTCCACGCGATCCTGCAGGCCGGTGGAGCGTATGTTCCGCTCGACCCCGATCACCCGGCCGAGCGCATCGCTCACATCATCGAGACCTCGAAGCCTGTTCTCGCGCTGGTCCGCTCCTCGACAGCGACACTGCCGGTCCCGATGCTCGACGTCGCCTCGGTTGATGCGTCGAACGGTAGGTCGCCGATCTCCGACGACGAGCGGCTCGCGCCGCTGCGCCCCGGCCACACCGCGTACGTGCTGTTCACGTCGGGATCGACGGGCCGGCCCAAGGGTGTCGCCGTGATACACCGCGCGCTGAACACTCAGCTCGATTGGATGCAGCACACTCTCGGTCTGAACGGCGACGACGTGTTCCTGTGGAAGACGCCCGTGACCTTCGACGCATCGGTGTGGGAGCTACTGCTGCCCATGCGCCTCGGCGCGCGCCTCGTCGTCGCCGCCCCCGATGGCCACGCCGATCCGGCGTACCTCGCATCGGTGATCGCCGAGGAGAAGGCGACGGTCGCTCAGTTCGTGCCGTCGGTGCTCGATCTCGTCCTCGACGAGGATCCCGGATCGTCGCTGCAGCATGTGTTCTCGGGTGGTGAGGTACTCCGGGCCACGACTGCGGAACGGGTCTGCGATGTGCTCGGCGCACAGATCCACAACCTGTACGGACCGACGGAAACCACGATCCAGGTCGCCCATCGTGCGGGGTCATCCGCTGTGGGGCAGAGTGTCCCGATCGGCACACCGGTCGCGGGGACGACGTTGCTGGTGCTCGACACTCGGTTGCAGCCTGTTCCGGTCGGCGTGCGCGGCGAACTCTATGTCGCGGGAGTGCAGGTTGCCCGCGGCTACGAGAACGCCGCCGGTCAGACGGCGTCGCGCTTCGTCGCCGACCCTTATTCGACGAGCGGCACACGGATGTACCGCACGGGCGATGTCGTGCGCTGGACGTCGGCGGGGGAACTCGAATACCTGGGCCGCGGCGACCAGCAGATCAAGCTGCGTGGCCTGCGCATCGAGATCGGCGAGATCGAGACGGTGCTCCAGGCGATGGCCACCGTCGTCGCGGCTGCAGTCGCAGTGGTGTCGGATCGGCTCGTCGGCTACGTCGTACCCGCTGCCGGTGCGCGAGTGGACCTCGAGTCCGTTCGTCAGGCCGCGGCAGAGCAGTTGCCGTCGTACATGATTCCCGACGTCGTCGTCGCACTCGATGCGATGCCGCTCAACACCTCCGGCAAGCTCGACCGCAGGGCGCTTCCTGAACCGGAGGTCGAGGCGCGGGAGTTCCGGGCGCCGGCGACGCCGACCGAAGAGATCGTGGCGTCGATCTTCGGCGCAGTGCTGGGTGTCGAGCGGGTCGGTCGCGACGACGAGTTCTTCGCGCTCGGCGGTAACTCTCTCAACGCGACCCGAGTTGCGTCGCGGGTCGGTGCGGCAGTGGATGCCCGGGTTCCGGTGCGACTGCTGTTCGAGTTGCCGACGGTGACTGCACTCGCCGCCGCAGTCGACGAGCTTGCAGGTTCCGGTGGTGTGATTCCCCTCGAGCCGCAACCTCGGGTGGGGCAGATTCCGTTGTCGCTGGCGCAGACTCGGATGTGGTTCCTCAACCGATTCGATCCGGCGTCGGCGGCCTACAACATCCCGATGGCCATCCGCCTGTCCGGTTCTCTCGACGTGACAGCGTTGCAGGCGGCCGTATCGGACATCATTGCCCGGCACGAGGTTCTGCGAACCGTCTATCCCGAGAACGACGGTGTCGGAGTCCAGCAGATTCTGGACGCATCAGAGGTTTTCCTCGACCTGGCTCCGGAGGCGGTCGGAGCGGACGAGGTCGTCGATGCGGTGACCGGTGTCGTGGGTGCCGGGTTCGATGTGACGATCGAGGTTCCGCTGCGCGCTCGGCTGTTCGAAGTGGGGGAGTCCGAGTATGTGATCGTTCTCGTCGTTCACCACATCGCCGGGGACGGGTTCTCCACAGGACCGATGGCACGGGACGTCATGACTGCCTACGCGGCGCGCGCGCAGGGTGGGTCGCCGCAATGGTCGCCGCTTCCCGTCCAGTACGCCGACTACACGCTCTGGCAGCGGACGATGCTCGGTACCGAAGACGATCCGTCGAGCGTGGTGTCGCAGCAGGTCACCTACTGGACGAAGACACTAGACGGTGTCCCGGATCAGATCGATCTGCCGGCCGACCGGCCGCGACCGATGGTGGCCACCTACCGCGGGGCCTCCCACGACTTCCGTATCGCACCATCGACGCGTCACGCACTGAACCGCCTGGCGCACGAGCACAATGCCACGACGTTCATGGTCGTCCACGCTGCACTGTCGGTGCTGCTGGCTCGCCTGAGCGGCACCAGCGACATCGCGATCGGCACACCTGTCGCAGGACGAGGACATGCCGAACTCGACGACCTCATCGGCATGTTCGTCAACACCCTCGTGCTTCGCACCGACATCGACGGTGGACGTTCCTTCTCGGAGATTCTCGAGCAGGTCCGCGACACGGACCTCGCCGGGTTCGCGCATGCAGACGTGCCGTTCGAGCGTCTGGTCGAGATCCTCGACCCGCCCCGCTCGCAGGCCCGCAACCCGCTCTTCCAGGTGATGCTCGCCTTCGAACACGAGAGTGCGACGGCCTTCGAGCTGGATGATCTGTCGGTGTCGGCGCTGGACGTCGGCGAGATGCCGGTCAAGTTCGACCTGCAGGTCACCATGGTGGAATCAGCCGAATCGGACGGATTGGGCGTGCGATTCCACTATGCAACCGACCTGTTCGACCCCGCGACGATCGTCGAATTCGCCGATCGGTTCGTGCGGTTGCTCGACGAGTTGGCCGCCGGATCCCAGGTTGCCGTCGGCGACCTGGACCTGCTCACCGCCCCCGAACGTGCGCGAGTGGTTGCCGCCCAGACGGTACCGGACAAGCGATTACGGCAGGAATGCTCCTCGAGCGGTTCGAGGCACAGGTCGCGCAGACCCCGAACGCCACCGCAGTGCGCGCGGGAGCAGTGGAGCTGACATACACGGAGCTCGACGACCGGGTGAATCACCTTGCGCGCGAACTCATCGCCCGCGGTGTCGGCCCGGAATCGAACGTCGCGGTGTTCATGTCGCGCTCCGTCGACATGCTGATAGCGGTCTATGCGGTCCTCGCGGCCGGGGGCGCATACGTGCCACTCGACCCCGAACATCCCGTCGATCGGACGGAGTACGTGCTGCAGGCCGCAGCGCCCGTGCTTGTCCTCACCACCGTCGGTGAACGATCCACGGTGTCCGACAGCATCCCGACGGTGCTCGTCGACGACATAGACCTGTCCACGCATGCCGGCACCGCGATCACCGATGCGACCGCCTATCACCGTTGCGTCCGGAGAACACCGCCTACGTGATCTTCACGTCAGGGTCGACCGGGCGACCCAAGGGGGTCGCGGTCAGCCATTCTGCTGTGGTGAATCAGATTGCCTGGATCTCGGATCGATTCGGGATCTGCGCCGACGACACGGTCTTGTTGAAGACCCCGTTCACGTTCGACGTGTCGGTCTGGGAGTTGTTCGCGCCGTTGGCGAGCGGTGCACGGTTGGTCGTGGCCTCCGCGGACGGACATCGGGACCCGCAGTACCTGGCGGAGACGATCGACGAGCATGCGGTCAGCTTGGTGTCGTTCGTGCCGTCGATGCTCGATGTGTTCGTCGACCAGTTGAGCACCGATGCGTGCGGTTCGCTTCGAGCCGTGATGGTCGCGGGTGAGGCATTGGCGCCGACGACGGTGTCCCGGGTACAAACGGCGTTGCCGAATGCTTCGGTGCACAACCTGTACGGTCCGACCGAATTCACCGTGCATGCGACCGAGACAGTGACGGACGGCGACGGGCCCGTGGTGCCGATCGGTTCGCCGGTCTGGAATTCCAGTGGGTATGTGCTCGATGATCGGATGCGGCTGGTCCCCGATGGGGTGCCGGGAGAGTTGTATCTGTCGGGTCGTCAGGTTGCGCGAGGGTACGTGGGTCGCGCTGATCTGACTGCTGATCGCTTCGTGGCCGACCCGTTCGTCGGCGGCGCCCGGATGTACCGGACGGGCGATGTGGTTCGGCGGAATCGTTCCGGTGGGCTGGAGTACATCGGGCGTAGTGACTTCCAGGTGAAGCTGCGCGGTCTGCGCATCGAACTCGGCGAGATCGAATCGGTGCTGCGTCGTGATCCGCAGGTGTCGTCAGCAGCCGTGGTGGTGTGGCGTGATCGGCTCGTCGCGTATGTCGCGGGTATGGATGTGCATGTCGATTCCGTTCGCCGCGCAGTGGCGAGCACGCTGCCGTCGTACATGGTTCCGGATTCGGTTGTTGTGCTGGAGTCATTGCCGCTCAACGCGTCCGGCAAGTTGGATCGCCGGGCATTACCGGAACCGGTGTCGGAGACCCGTGAGTTCCGGGAGCCGGTATCGCTGGCCGAGCAGGCTGTCGCGTCAGTGTTCGCCGAGGTGCTGGGTGTCGAGCAGGTCGGGTTGGACGACGACTTCTTTGCTCTCGGCGGTAACTCACTGATCGCGACACAGGTGGTGTCGCGAGTGGGTGTTGCGCTGAACGCGCGAGTGCCGGTGCGTCAGTTGTTCGAGTCGACGAACGTGGAAGCACTTGCTGCCGCGGTCGAGGCTGTGGCGGGTTCCAGAGGTGTGATCCATCTCGAGCCGCAGCCACGAGGTGAACAAACTCCACTATCTCTGGCGCAGCAGCGGGTGTGGTTCCTGAACCGATTCGATCCGGATTCTGCGGTGAACAATATTCCGGCTGCGATTCGGTTGTCGGGACGTCTCGACGTCGAGGCGTTGCGGGCGGCGGTGGCGGATCTGATGTCGCGACACGAGGTGTTGCGGACGGTCTACCCGGAGGTCGACGGTGTCGGCTACCAGGTTGTGTTGCCGGCTTCTGAGGCTTCGGATCTGTTGTCGGTCGAAACGGTCTCTGAAGATGAGGTGTTCGACGCTGCAGCAGCGCTGGTGGGTGTCGGTTTCGATGTGACGGCCGAGTCGCCGGTTCGGGTGCGGTTGCTCGAGGTGTCCGATACCGAGCATGTGCTGGTTGTGGTTGTGCATCATATTGCGGCCGACGGCTTTTCGATGGGTCCGTTGTCGCGTGATGTGATGTTGGCCTACGCGGCGCGAGTCCAGGGAGATGCGCCTGCGTGGGTGCCGCTCGAGGTGCAGTATGCGGATTACGCGTTGTGGCAGCGTCAGGTCCTCGGCTCTGAGTCGGATCCGACATCGGTGCTGTCGCGTCAGTTGACGTACTGGTCCGAGGCGTTGGCCGGGTTACCGGATGTGCTGGGTTTGCCGTCGGACCGTCCACGTCCGGCGGTGGCCTCGTATCGGGGTGCGTCGCACGAGTTCATCCTCGACGGTGTGCTGAGATCGGCGATCGACGAGTTCGCGCGTGAACACGGTGCCACGCCGTTCATGGTGATCCACGGTGCGCTGTCAGTAGTGCTGGCGCGGTTGTCGGGGACCGATGACATCGCGATCGGTACGCCGGTGGCGGGTCGCGGTGAGCGGGCACTCGATGATCTGATCGGGATGTTCGTCAATACGTTGGTGTTGCGCACACGGATCGACGCGGGCGAGTCGTTCGAGGATCTGTTGTCGCGGGTCAAAGATGTGGATCTCGGTGCGTTCGGGCATGCGGATGTGCCGTTCGAGCGTTTGGTCGAGGCGCTCGATCCGGTTCGGTCGACCGCGTGGAATCCGTTGTTCCAGGTGATGTTGACGTTGCAGAACTTTGCGCCGTCGGAGTTCGAGTTGCCGGGACTGACGTTGTCGGCGGTCGAGGCTGATCTGCAGCTCGCGAAGTTCGATCTTCAGGTGACGATGTCGGAGCGGCCCGACGATGGCGGATTTGCTGTCTCATTCACGTATGCGACGGATCTGTTCGACGAGTCGACGATTGTGTCTGTCGCTGAGCGTTTTACTCGAGTGTTGTCGGCCGTCGTCGAAGACCCGCAGGTGGTTATCGGTGATGTCGATTTCCTGACTGCAGACGAACGTGCTCGGTCGCTGAAATCTGGCAGGGGAGAGCTCGCCCCTGCGTCCGGATTCACTGTTCCTGATCTCATCGGGCAGGGCGTTGGGCGGTCACGCGACGCGGTGGCGATTGTCGGTGTCGACTCGACGCTGCCGTCCGGTGAATTCGGAGACCGGGTCGCGGGTCTTGCGCGCTATCTGATTTCATGTGGTGTCGGGCCGGACTTTCCGGTTGCGGTGGCGATGAGCCGTTCCGTCGAGATGGTCGTCGCGATCCATGCGGTGCTGGCCGCTGGTGGCGCGTATGTGCCGATCGACCCGGAGCAGCCGGACGACCGTATCGCGTATGTGCTCGATATCGCTGATCCACTGCTGGTGTTGAGCTCGTCTGGTGAAGGCATCGATACCGATCGCACCGTCGTGTTCACAGACACTCTCGACGTGTCGGACCAGCCGACCGCCGTGGTGACCGATGCCGATCGTCTCGCGCCGTTGCGCCCCGAAAATGCCGCATATATGTTGTTCACGTCGGGTTCGACGGGCCGGCCGAAGGGTGTGACGGTGTCGCACGGTCGGTAGTGAACCAACTTCTCTGGATGCAGTCGCAGTTCGGTATCGGCGCATCGGATTCGGTGTTCTTGAAGACTCCGGCGACGTTCGATGCGTCGGTGTGGGAGTTGTTGTTGCCGTTCATGTCCGGTGCTCGGATGGTTGTCGCGACAGCAGATGGCCATCGGGATCCGGTGTATCTGGCGGGTGTGTTGGCCTCGGGTGAGGTGAGTGTCGCGCAGTTCGTGCCGTCGGTGCTCGACGCAGTGCTCGATGAACTGGGCGACTCCACGGATGCGCTTCGGTTGGTGTTCGCCGGTGGTGAGGCGCTGTCGTCGGCGACCACCGAACGTGCCCGGAGGTCGCTCGGCGCGCAGGTGCACAACCTGTACGGGCCGACGGAAGTGACGATGCAGGCGACACACCGAGTTGCCGACGAAGTAGCCGGTCCTCGAGTGTCGATCGGTACGGCCGTGTGGAATACCGATGCGTGGGTGCTCGATGTTCGGATGCAGCCAGTACCGGTCGGTGTGGTCGGCGAGTTGTATCTGTCGGGTGCTCAACTTGCGCGGGGATATGCGGGCCGTGCGCAGTTGACGGCCGAGCGGTTCGTGGCGAATCCGTTCGGTGTTGCTGGTGAGCGGATGTACCGCACGGGGGATCTGGTGCGGTGGAACCGTGCGGGTGAGCTCGAGTATGTGGGTCGTAACGATCAGCAGGTGAAGCTGCGTGGTCAGCGCGTCGAACTCGGTGAGATCGAAGCTGTATTGCGTGGGTCCGAGGGTGTCGTCGCGGGCGCGGTTGCGGTGTGGTCGGATCAGTTGGTCGGGTATGTGGTTCCGGCCGGAGAGACGGATGTTTCAGGTCTGCGCGCTGCGATGTCACGGGTTCTGCCGGGCTACATGGTCCCGTCGCATTTCGTGACGCTCGAGTCGTTGCCGTTCAATGCGTCCGGGAAGGTGGATCGTAAGGCGTTGCCGGAGCCGGTGTTCGAGGCACACGAGTTCCGGGCGCCGGTTACTGCGGCTGAGCACGCGGTGGCGTCGGTGTTTGCTGAGGTGCTGGGTGTCGAGCGGGTGGGTCTTGACGACGACTTCTTTGCACTCGGTGGCAATTCACTGATCGCGACGCGCATCGTCGCGCGGATCGGTGAGGCGCTCGACACGCAGGTTCTGGTGCGGGCGCTGTTCGAGGCGTCGACGGTCGCGGAACTTGCTGCTCGTGCTGAGCGAGTGCCGGTTCGGGGCGGGCGGCGCCGCTGATTCCACAGTCGCGTCCGGAGCTGGTTCCGTTGTCGCTTGCCCAGCAACGGATGTGGTTCATCAACCGATTCGACCCGGAGTCGGCCGCCTACAACATCCCGATGGCGTTGCGGATGTCTGGTGAACTGGACGTCGACGCGCTGCAGGCTGCGGTGCGCGACGTGATCAACAGGCACGAATCGCTTCGGACTGTATACCCCGAAATCGACGGCGTGGGAATCCAGAAGGTTCTCCCCACGTCAGACATCGATTTGGATCTCACTCCGACTCATCTCACCGAAGCGGATCTGATCACCGTCGTGAGCGACGTGGTGACAGTCGGATTCGACGTCACAGCCGAGGTCCCTTTGAGAGGAAGGCTTTTCCAGCTCGACCGATCCGAGTATGTCGTGGTTTTCGTCGTCCATCACATCTCGGGCGACGGCTTCTCGATGGGGCCGCTGGCGCGTGACGTCATGACTGCATACCTCGCACGGGTTGCAGGTGAAGAACCGTCATGGGCGACCTTGCCGGTGCAGTACGCGGACTACACGTTGTGGCAGCGCGAGGTTCTCGGCTCGGAGGACGATCCACAATCGGTCACAGGACACCAGATCGGATTCTGGAAGCGCGAGCTCGCCGGACTGCCGGATCAGCTGGATCTGCCGGCCGATCGCCCGCGTCCTGCCGTGCAGTCCCTCCGTGGCGCGAGCGTGGACATCTCCATCGATGCCGACCTGCATCGTGGGTTGGCGCAACTCGGTCGCCGGTCGAACGCCACGTTGTTCATGGTGGTGCACACGGCGTGGGCAGCATTCCTTGCGCGGATGACCGGCACCGATGACATCGCGGTCGGTAGCCCCATCGCCGGTCGTTCCGAGCGCGAGTTGGACGACCTGATCGGAATGTTCGTCAACACTCTCGTGTTCCGGACACGGGTGGAACCGGATCAGAGTTTCGCGGAGCTCTTGGAGCGAACGCGCGAGACGGATCTGAACGTCTTTGCAAACGCGGATGTGCCGTTCGAGCGTCTCGTCGAGGTACTCAACCCGGCTCGGTCGACGGCGCGTCATCCGTTGTTCCAGGTGGGATTGTCGTTCCAGAATCTGACTCAGTCCACATTCGAGCTTCCGGGGCTGACGCTGTCGGCAGTGGAGGCCGATACGCATGTCTCGCAGTTCGATCTGCATTTGATCGTGTCGGATCTCTACGACGCCGACGGGACAGAACTCGGCTTGTCCGGCACGATGACGTACGCGACCGACCTGTTCGACGAGGCGACCGCAGCGGGACTTGTCGGGCGTTTCGTTCGGATGCTCGACGCCATCATGTCGGACGCGACGGTTCCGCTCGGCGACATCGAGCTGCTCGAACCGGAAGAGAAGTCCCGGATACTCGAGGGTTGGAACGACACCGCACACGTGGCGGACAGCGTGACGACGTTGGTGGACCTGTTCGAGGAGCAGGTCCGACGCGATCCCGACGCGACGGCCTTGGTGTTCGAGGGTGAGCTGCTGACCTACGGCGAGTTCGATGCGCGTGTCAACCGAGTGGCCCGTCGCCTGATCGCATTCGGTGTGGGGCCGGAGTCGACCGTGGCATTGATGATGCGCCGGTCGGTGGAACTGTTGGTGAGCATGTACGCCGTAGTGAAGGCCGGCGGCGCGTATGTACCGGTAGATCCGGATCAGCCGGATGAGCGCAACGCATACATCCTTGGAGCGGCCGATCCGGTGGTTGTTCTCACCACGGAACGTGATGCAGTGGTTGTTCCCGGAGCAGGCTCTGTCCCCAATCTCGAGATCGACATCGCAGACCTGTCGGAATTCGCAGACACTCCGGTGTCGGACGTGGAGCGACATGCACCTTTGCGGTCGTCGAACACCGCATATCTGATCTTCACATCGGGGTCCACCGGCCGCCCGAAGGGAGTCGCGGTGCCGCACGCAGCGATCGTGAACCAGATGTTGTGGAAGCGGTCGTATTTCGACATCGGCTCTGGCGACGCCGTGCTGCTCAAGACCGTCGCGACGTTCGACCTGTCGGTGTGGGAATTCTGGTCGGCGCTGGTTTCCGGTGGTCGTGTGGTGATCGCGTCTGCCGATGGGCATCGTGATCCGGCGTATCTGAATGCGCTGATTGCCGAGCAGGGCGTAACGACGTTGCATGTGGTGCCGTCGATGCTCGAGGCGTTGCTGGTCGAGTCGTCGGGCGAGTTGTCGTCGTCGTTGCGTCGGGTGTTGGCGATCGGTGAGGCGTTGCCGCCGTCGACGGCGCAGCGGTTCATGGCGTCGAACGAGGCGCGGTTGGTGAACTTGTACGGCCCGACCGAGGCTGCGGTGTCGGTGACCGCGGGTGAGGTGGTGGATCCGTCAGGTGCGTCGGTGTCGATCGGTGTGCCCGAGTGGAACACCCGGGTCTATGTTCTCGACGAGCGGTTGCATCCGGTGCCGGTGGGTGTCGCGGGTGAGTTGTATCTGGCGGGTGTGCAGTTGGCGCGGGGTTATCACGGTCGGGTGGATCTGACCGCGGAGCGTTTCGTTGCGTCGCCGTTTGCGGCGGGGGAGCGGCTGTACCGCACGGGTGATCTTGTGCGGTTCACCGCGGACGGCGAACTGGACTACGTGGGCCGCACCGACTTCCAGGTGAAGGTGCGTGGTTTCCGGATCGAGCTCGGTGAGATCGAGACCGCGCTGCGTGGTGTGGACAGTGTCCGTGACGTGGCGGTTGTTGCTCGAAAGGACGAACGGACCGGTGCGCACTTGGTGGCGTACGTGGTGCCGGAGTCGAGTGTCGAGGGCGATGTGGCCGGGTTCGATGTGGCGGCCGCGAAGGTCGAATTGGCGGCAGGTCTGCGTCGTACATGGTGCCGTCGGCGTTCGTGGTGCTCGAGTCGTTGCCGTTGAATGTGAACGGCAAGTTGGATCGGAAGGCGTTGCCGGAGCCGGTTTTCGAGGCTCGTGAGTTCCGTGCGCCGGTGTCGCCGGTGGAGGAATCGGTGGCGGCGGTGTTCGCCGAGGTATTGGGCGTCGAGCAGGTGGGTCTGGACGACGACTTCTTCGCGCTCGGCGGTACTTCCCTCGTCGCGACGAAACTCGTCTCGCGTCTGCGTGCAGAGTTGGACACCCAGGTGCCGTTGCAGTGGTTGTTCCAGGCGCCGACCGTCGAAGGCCTTGCCCGATTGATTGCCGAGGGTTCCGGTGCGAGCATGTCGGACGCGCTCCGTCCGGTGCTGCCGCTGCGCACGGAGGGTTCGGGCACACCCGTGTTCTGCGTGCACCCGATCGTCGGGCTGTCGTGGTGCTACACCGGCCTGTCCCAGCAGCTCGATACCGATGTCTACGGTCTGCAGACGCCGGCCGGTATCGAGGCCGACTTCGTACCTGCCACCCTCGACGTCCTTGCCGCACGGTACGTCGAAGAGCTTCGCCGCGTTCAGCCGCACGGGCCGTACCGTCTGCTGGGCTGGTCACTCGGCGGTGTGATCGCCCATGCGATGGCGGTGCAGCTGCAGGCCGCCGGTGAATCGGTGGACCATCTCGTGATGCTCGACAGCTTCGTGGGCGGCTCGTCGGAGCTTCCGACCGACGAACGGGCAACGGTGTCCATGGAAGACCTGCTTGCGGGCTTCGGGTTCGACGGCACCGAGCCGCAGGATGTCGCCGGGCTCGTCGCGACCGTCGCAGAGCTGACCGGTAACTCGGTCGACGACACCGAAGAGATGGTGCAGCGACTGATTGCCACGGCAGAGCACAACTCGATGCTGCTCAGCAGGCACCGGCCGGAGGTGTTCGACGGCGACGTCCTGTACTTCACCGCGGCAGCCGACGGTCGTCGTGGAGCCACGGGTTGGACCGACGCCGTCACCGGCGAGATCCATGATCATTCAGTGCCCGTGACTCATTGGCACATGACGTCACCCGAGGCCCTTGCGGTCGTCGGCCCGACAGTGCGTAGAGTCATCGAACTGCATCCGACTACCGATAAGGGCGAATCCGCTACATGAATAAGAACGTTCTGCGTCGAGCGGTCGTGTGCGCCGCGGTCGCGGTCGCCCT
>BBEG01000103.1 GCA_001312645.1 Rhodococcus sp. JCM 9791 | reverse complement strand
GACCTGCGCGAGGCGTACGACCGCGTGCTGCGACTCGCGTCGGCGAACTTCTCGTCCTCGGGAGTCTTCCTCGAACGGTTCGTCGCGCACGCCCGCCACGTCGAAGTGCAGGTCTTCGGTGACGGCCTGGGCCGCACCGTCAGCCTCGGCACGCGCGACTGCTCACTGCAGCGACGCAATCAGAAGGTCGTCGAAGAGGCACCCGCACCGAACCTGCCCGACGAGATCGTCGAGCAGATGCTCGCGTCGTCGCGGACACTGGCATCGTCGGTGCAGTACCGCTCCGCCGGTACAGTCGAGTTCGTGTACGACACGTCTCGCGGCGAGGTGTCGTTTCTCGAGATGAACACCCGTCTGCAGGTGGAACATCCGGTCACCGAAGAGGTGACCGGTGTGGATCTCGTCGAGTGGATGTTGCGCCTCGCCGGGGGCGAGACGACCCTGCTCGACGCGGTGCCCGATTCGGGACCAGAGATCACGGGGCACGCCGTAGAGGCCCGCGTGTATGCCGAGGATCCCTGCCGGGACTACCGGCCCAGTTCCGGCCTGCTCACGCACGTCGAGTTCCCCGCGCACACCCGCATCGAGACCTGGGTCGACACCGGCACCGAGATCAGCTCGTTCTACGATCCGATGATCGCGAAGGTGATCGTGCGCGGCGACTCCCGCCGCACCGCGTTCGCCGGACTCGCAGAAGCCCTCGCCGACACCAGCGTGTACGGGGTCCAGACGAACCTGTCTCTGCTCCGGACGATCTGCACAGAACCGCCCGTCCTGTCCGCTGAGCACACCACCGCAACCCTCACCGGTGTCACCGGAACCCGTCGCCGGATCGACGTCCTGCGCGCCGGTACCATGACCACCATCCAGGACTTTCCGGGTCGAACAGGGTTGTGGGAGGTCGGGATTCCCCCGTCCGGACCGATGGACGATCTGTCGCTGCGCGCCGCGAACCTCGCTGTGGGGAACGCCGAGGGTACCGCCGGTCTCGAATGTACGCTCCAGGGCCCGCGCTTGAACTTCTCCGACACCACGGTCGTGTGCGTCACCGGTGCGCCCACTGCCGTCACGCTCGACGGCGAACCCGTGTCGATGTGGGATCCCATCGAGGTCCCCGCCGGCGGCGTCCTCGATGTCGGAACCCCCACCGATGTGGGACTGCGCACCTACGTCGCGGTGCGTGGTGGACTCGACGTGCCGCTCTACCACGGCAGCGCCTCCACCTTCACACTCGGCGGCTTCGGCGGACTCACCGGCGCTGCGGTGGCCATCGGCGATGTCCTCGGACTCGCGGACACCACTGCCGTCACCGATCCGGCGTCCGTGCCCGACGATCGACGACCCGAATTCGGTCACACCTGGCATCTCGCGGTCACCGAAGGCCCACAGCCTGCGCCCGCGTACTTCACTCCGGAGGACATGGCGCAGTTCTACGACACGACATGGACCGTCCAGACCCACGCCAACCGGACGGGAATCCGCCTGGACGGCCCCAAACCGACGTGGTCACGCACCGACGGAGCGACGCCGGACTCCACCCGTCGAATCTGCACGACAATCCGTACAGTGTCGGGTCACTCAATGTCTCGGGTGATACACCGATCCTGCTCGGTCCCGACGGCCCGAGCCTCGGCGGATTCGCGTGCCCACTGACCGTGGTGTCGGGACATCGGTGGAAGCTCGGCCAGATCCGCCCCGGCGACTCCGTTCGGTTCGTGCCGGTGTCGGACGAGGACGCAGCCGCCCTCCGCCACGGTGCCCACCGATCGCTCGACGTACCGCCGATGGTGCCGAGCACCACCCTCGACTCCGGACGCCTCGGCCACTTCGACTCGATGCTCGACCGACCCGAGGTGGCGTACCTTCGCGGCGGCGACGACAACATCCTCGTCGAATACGGCGAGATGACCCTCGACCTCGGCCTGCGTATGCGCGTCCACGCATTGTCCGAAGCACTGGCCACGACGCAGATTCCCGGCATCATCGACGTCACGCCCGGTGTGCGGTCGCTGCACATCCACTTCGACCCCGACGTCCTCCCCCAGTTCCGATTGCTCGGCGTGCTCCAGGATCTCGAAACCGAGCTGCCGGCGACCCACGATCTCGTGGTACCCAGCCGCACGGTCCGGCTCCCCCTCTCGTTCGACGATCCGTCGATCTCCGAGGCGTTGTCGCGGTACCGCAGCGGTGTGCGCGACGACGCGCCCTGGCTCCCGTCCAACATCGAGTTCATCCGCCGCATCAACGGTCTCGACTCCGTGGACGAAGTCCGCGATACCGTGTTCGACGCCGAATACCTCGTTCTGGGTCTTGGAGACGTGTATCTCGGTGCACCCCTGGCAGTTCCGCTCGATCCGCGCCATCGGCTCGTGACCACCAAGTACAACCCGGCTCGGACGTGGACACCGTCGGACGCCGTGGGCATCGGCGGAAAGTACCTGTGCGTCTACGGGATGGAATCTCCCGGCGGTTACCAGCTCGTCGGCCGTACCGTGCCGATCTGGTCCGGTTACCGGCAGTCCGGTCCCTTCGAGGACGGCAAGCGTGGCTGTTCCGATTCTTCGACCGTATCGTCTGGGAGCCCGTCTCCCCGGAGCAGTTGCTCGAGTACCGGGCCGCGTCGAAGGCCGGGCGGTTCGACGCCGACATCTCGGAGGGAACGTTCGCCCTCGCCGACCATCTCCGGTTCCTGGAGAACAACGCCGGGTCCATCGCCGAGTTCGACGCGAAGCAGTCCGCCGCCTTCGAGATCGAGAAGAAGGCGTGGCACGACTCCGGCGAATTCGACCGCGTCGAGGCCTCACCCGTCGAGGTCTCCACCACGGCCGACCCGCTTGCCGGGATGCCCGACGGCTCCACCGTCGTCGAAGCGTCCCTCGTGGGCAACGTGTGGCGTGTCGAGGTCGTCGAAGGTCAGGCCGTCGACGTCGACACCACCGCCGTGATCCTCGAAGCCATGAAGCTCGAAATGCCGGTCCGCAGCGAACGGACCGGAACAGTCCTGAAGGTGCTCGTCACACCGGGCGCGAAAGTCGCGCCGGGCACCCCCCTTCTCGTGATCGGACCTGCAGCATGACAACCGATTTCGCCACATCCACCGAAACCGCGACAGACCGCGCGCGACGTGCTCTGAGCCGCATCGCGGAGGTCGACCGTCCCGAGGTGTGGATCACGCTGCGCGACGCGGACGACATCCTCGCCGACGCCGCCGCCGTCGACGCACGTGTCGCGGCCGGTGAGTCACTCCCACTCGCAGGTCTCGCGGTCGCGGTCAAGGACAACGTCGATGTTGCCGGCCTGCCGACCACTGCCGGGTGCCCCGAGTTCGCGTACACACCCACGACCACGGCTTCGGGCATCGCCCGTCTGATCGACGCGGGTGCAGTGGTTCTCGGAAAGACCAATCTCGACCAGTTCGCAACGGGCCTCGTGGCACCCGCAGTCCCTACGGCGCAGTACGGTGCGCATGGGATCCCGAGCGCGTCTCCGGTGGGTCGAGTTCGGGCTCCGCGACTGCAGTGGCCCTGGGTATCGCCGACATCGGAATCGGCACCGACACAGCCGGTTCGGGACGCGTACCGGCGGCTCTGCACGGCATCGTCGGCATCAAGGCCACGCTCGGGGTCATCCCGACGCACGGAGTGGTGCCCGCGTGCGTCGACTACGACTGCCTCACCGTACTCGCAGAGTCTCTCGACCTCGCGACGAAGGCGGCTGCGGCGATGGCGGCACCGGACGAACGCGATCCGCGCAGCCGCACATGGCCGACCGACGTACGGCTCGCCGCTCCCGCACAGATCCGGCTCGCCGTGCCGCGGCCGGAAGATCTCACCGCACTGTGTGCCGAGTACCGCGACGCGTTCGATGCAACGGTTACCGACGCTCGCCGCTCGGGCATCGAGGTCGCCGAAGTGGACATCTCTCCGCTCCTCGATGCGGCAACCTTGCTCTATGACGGAGCCCTGGTCGCCGAACGGTATGCGGCCATGGGCAAGTTCCTCGAGACCGAACGGGTCGGCGCGGACCCCACCGTCGCCGCGATCGTCGCGTCGGCGAAGAAACCGGCCGCGCACGAACTGGTGACCGACCTCGACTCCCTGGTCCACACGCGGGCATACGCGAGCGTGTTACTGGACGGCTTCGACGGCCTGCTGCTCCCGACCACCACCGAGCATCCGACGATCGCTGCGGTGCAGGGCGATCCGGTGGGCATCAATCGCCGGATGGGGACGTACACCAATTTCTGCAACCTGCTCGACATGGCCGCGGTCGCGGTACCCGGCGCAACCACCTCCGAGGGACATCCGTTCGGCGTGATGGTGGTGACCCCCGGGTTCGACGATCAGGTAGCGGTCGACATCGCGGCGCGCCTCACGAGCGTCGAGGCACCGCAATTCGTCGACGCCGGCGTCGAGTTGGCGGTGTTCGGCGCCCACCTGCGAGGTCAGCCGTTGCATTTCCAGCTCGAGAGCATCGGTGCCCGATTCTCCGAACAGGTGCACACGTCCGATGCGTACCGGTTGATGGCACTGAACACCGCCCCGCCGAAGCCGGGCGTGGTGCGGCACGGCCCCGGCGAGGGCGCCTCGATCGTCGGCGAACTGTTCCGAGTATCCGAGGCCGGACTGGGCAGGTTCCTCGCAGCTCTGCCCGCCCCGATGACACTGACGAGCGTCGAGCTCTCGGATGGTCGCTGGGTCGTCGGCTTCGGATGTACCCAGGACGCCTCTGCCGATGCCGTGGACATCACCGGATTCGGTGGCTGGGTGGCATACACGACGAGTTGAGAGGCAGTTCGTCCGCAGCGGGACGGGGCAGACTATCGTTCTCGAGTAGTCGACGAAGGGTGCCGGGCGATGTCGGATCAGGACGAACGATTGAGCCGGATCATGGCTGATCTTGCTCGTTCGATGACGGACGATACCGACCTCGAGTCGTCTCTCGAACGCTTGACCGCAGCCGCAATCGAACTGATTCCGGGTGCGGACGCTGCCGGGGTGCTCATGGTCACCGGACCGTCCGAGTTCGAGTCACACGCTGCTACCTCCGAGCTGACGAGACAGGTGGACAAGATCCAGGCAGAGCTCGGAGAGGGCCCCTGCGTCGATGCCGCGCTGGAAACGGAAATGACGCACACCGCCGACCTGCGATCGGAACAGCGGTGGCCGCGGTTCTCCGCGGCCGCGGTAGAGGCGGGCGTGCGCAGCATGTTGTCGTTCCGGCTGTTCACGCATGGCGACGAGTCGGGTGCCCTCAACCTGTTCGCGGCGGAACCCGGTTCGTTCGATGCCGAGTCGATGCACGTCGGCGGGGTCCTCGCTGCGCACGCCGCGATCGCGGTCCTTGCTTCCCGCAAGGAACTGCAGTTCCAGTCCGCGCTCGCCAGCCGTGACCTGATCGGTCAGGCCAAGGGCATGCTCATGGAGCGGTTTGCCGTGGGGGCCGGACAGGCCTTCCAGATGATGGTGAGACTGTCGCAGGAGACCAACACGCCCGTCTCGGTGATCGCGGCCCGGATCGTGGAGGCCGGTCCGGGCCGCGGCTGAGCGCCACGGACCTCCGCGCCCGGTCAGCGCAGGATCGTCAGCATCACCACGGAGTCGGTGTTGGCAACGAGGTTGTGCATGACTCCCTCGTCGACGTGCACGGCGGTGCCCGGCACGAGCGGCACCGTCCGATCTGCGGTGCTGAACGACACGTCACCGCTGGTGGTCTGTACCAGGATCGGGGCCGGCGCACGATGGTCCTTCAGAATCTGTCCGGCGGCAAAACCGATCCGGATCACGGTGGCCCCCGCACCCGAGGCAAGCTTTTCGAGACGCGGGGCGTCGCCGTCCTTCTTGTCGAGGTGCGTGAGCCCCTCGATCACGGTCATCGTTCCGGTCGAATCGCTGGAATCACTCATCATGCCGCCTTCTTGGTCGCGATGATCTCGATCGCGACGAGATGTTTCTTGTACTTCGTGAACGTCGAACGCATCTGCAGCACGCGCGCGCGAGCGTCGGAGTCCCGCAGTACGTTTCCCACGAATTTCACAATACCCACAAGGCCTTCGTCGGCAAGGATGCGTTGAGGTTCGAGGAGCGCCATCGGAGCGAAGCCCACGGTCTCGATCTCGAATCCGGCATCGGTGAGGAGCGTCGTCCATTCGGCCGCGGTCAGCGGCCGCGCGTTGACCTTGATGGACCGTGCAAGCGACTTGCGGATCTCGGTCTTGACCTCGTCCTCGACCTCATCGGGCTCGATCGCCAGTTCGTGGATCGCGTAGCGCCCGCCCGGACGCAGCACGCGCAACGCCTCGCCGATGATCTGCGTCTTGTGCTTGTCGGTCTGCATCGTGAGCATTGCCTCTCCGACGACGACATCCGCGGTCGCGTCGTCGAGCCCGGTCTTCGATGCCTCACCGCTGACCACCGCACCGGCAGACCCGAGGACCTTACGAGTCAGATCGGCTGCGCTCTCGTCGGATTCGACACCGGTATAGCTCTTCGGGGCGAACTCCAGGATGCTCTGCGCGGTTCGCCCCAGCCCGGGAGCGAATTCGACGACATCGACGCCGCGCAACTTCGCGTCGGTCAGCATCCGCGCGGTCAGTTCCTTGCCTCCGGGCCGAAGGACGCGCTTGCCGAGCCGCGCAAGCAGCCAGTGTCCGGGCAGGTGGGCAGCATCCCGATCGGCCAACGGGAGTGCGTCGCCTGCTCCGTGCTCGTCGTTCATGGTCGACCTCTCTCGCTGCACATCCTATTTACAGGAGTAATCTACGGTAAATACAACGTGGGATATAGAGCCTTTGGCCCTTTCACTAAGGTCACCCTCATTCACTCGAGGGTTACCGGGATCGCGAAGGAGTGCGAGTTGGCAAAGCGGGTGAAGCAGCGCGAGCGCGTACTCGACATGCTCCGGGAATCCACAGGGCCTCTCGACGCGCACCACCTCGCGGCCACGCTCGACCTGCACGTCACGACGATCCGTTTCCATCTCTCCGGACTCCTCGACGAAGGTCTCGTCCGCACCCAGGCCGTGCCCGCCGAGAAGGTCGGCCGGCCCCGCATGGGCTACATCGCGGTGAAAGAGCCGTCCTACACCGATCTCGTCGCCCTGCTCGCGGCGCGCATCGGGGGTAATGCAGCCGAGCGCGAACTCAAAGCCTTCGAGGTCGGCGACGACTGGGCCGGGATGCTCGGACTCCCTCCCTGCTCCACGACCGACGCCGGCGCACTCGTCATCGAATCCCTCGAACAGCTGGGCTTCGAAACGCAATCGGCCACCAACGCGTTCGGCACGCACAGCATCACCCTCTGCACGTGCCCCCTCGCAGAGATCGCCCGCCGCAATCCCGAAGTGGTGCGTGGCATCCAGCGCGGCCTGATCCAGCGCGTCCTCGACGACCACGCCGCCGCACTCGGAGCCTCCTACACCGTCGATGTCCTTCCGGACCTCAGGACGGGAACTGCCTGGTCGAACTGGTGCTACGCCCGACGCGAGGCAAGTCCGAAACGACAGCAGCTCGCGGCGACGGTCGAGTCGCCACGAGCTGAGTCGGTACATCCGAGCGGGGGTCTGCCCGCGCGGAAGATCAGAAGTTGATCATGTGTCCTGCGAGGCCGTGGATGGCCTCCTGCAGTGCCTCGCTGAGCGTGGGGTGCGTGTGGACGTTGCGTGCCAATTCGTTGACGGTCAGGTCCCACTTCTGCGCGAGGGTCAGCTCGGGCAGCAACTCGGAGACGTCGGGGCCGATGAGGTGGCCGCCGATGAGTTCGCCGTGGGTCTTGTCTGCAATCAGCTTGACGAAGCCGTTCGGGTCGCCCAGGCCATGCGCCTTGCCGTTGGCGGTGAAGGGGAAGGTCGCGACCTTGATGTCGTAGCCTTCGGCCTTCGCCTGCTCCTCGGTCAGGCCGAACGACGCGACCTGCGGCTGGCAGAACGTCGCACGCGGCATCATGCGGTAGTCGCCGAGTTCGAGGGTCTCCGCGTTGCCGATGGTCTCGGCTGCGACGACGGCCTGAGCCTCGGCGACGTGCGCGAGCTGCAGCTTGGCGGTGACGTCACCGATCGCGTAGACGCCGGGGACATTGGTGCGCATGCGCTCGTCGATCTCGATGGCGCCGCGATCGGTGAGGGAGACACCGGTGTTCTCGAGGCCGAAGCCCTCGACCCGCGGGGCGAAACCGACCGACTGCAGAACCTTGCCCACGGTCATCGTCTCGACGTTGCCGGACTTGTTGTCCTTGATCTCGACCGTGACGTTCGAGCCGTTGTCGGTGATCTTCTGGACCGCAGCGCCGGTCTTGATGGTGACGCCGAGCTTCTTGTACGCCTTCGCGATCTCCTTGGAGATGTCGGCGTCCTCGTTGGGCAGCGCACGATCGAGGAATTCGACGATCGTGACATCGACCCCGTAGTTCTTGAGGACGTAGCCGAACTCCATGCCGATGCGCCCGCACCGACGATGACGATCGAGTCGGGGAGGTCGCGGGTGAGGATCTGCTCCTCGTAGGTCACGACGTTGTCGCTGAGCTCGGTGCCCGGCAGCAACTTCGTGACCGAACCCGTGGCGATGATGACGTTGTCGAAGGTCACCCGGTCGGTGCCGCCCTTGGTGAGCGCCACCTCGATGGTCTTGGCGTCGACGAACGAACCCTTACCGTCGTACTCGGTGATCTTGTTCTTCTTCATGAGGAAGTGCACGCCCTTGGTGCGGCCGTCCGCCACCTTGCGGCTGCGGTCGAAGGCTGCACCGAAGTCGAACGACACATCTCCCGAGATGCCGAAGGTCTTGGCCTCTTTGGTGAAGAGATGCGCCAGTTCGGCGTTGCGGAGAAGCGCCTTCGAGGGGATGCAGCCCACGTTGAGACAGACACCACCCCAATACTTCTGCTCGATGATGGCGGTGCTCAATCCCAGCTGTGCCGCGCGGATAGCAGCGACGTACCCACCGGGACCGGCTCCGAGGACAACGACGTCATAGTGTGAGGTCACAGCCATAGAGGGTAGTCCTGCCCGATCCGGCTGTCTGCTGATGGTCCGGTTACCCGCCGGTAAGGTGAGTTTTCGCACTCATCGCTGCGCACCGTACCGCCTCACCGCGACAGGCACCGTCACCGCGAGGATCACCGCGATCCATCCGAATGCAGCAACTACCGGGTGGTGCATCGGCCACGCCGCATCGGCCGCCACCGCGGTTCCCGAGCCGAACAGTTCCCGCAGCGCGGCGACCACCGCGCTGATCGGATTCCATTCCGCGATCGTGCGGACGACGGACGGCATCGCTCCGTGGGCGTGAACACGTTCGAGAACATGATGAGTCCGAAGATCATCGGCGCTGCCTGCTGGAGGACCTGCTCATCGCGGATCGCAATGCCGAGGAGGATGCCGAGCCAACTCAGCGCCGATCGGAAGGCGAACAGCAGCACGATGGCCAGGGCGACGTCACCGACGGGTGCGTCGATACGCCACCCGACCAGGTAGCCGACCCCCATCATCGCGGCGAGCGCCACCACGCCGATCACGGTCTCGGCCAGCGCGAGGCCCGTCGGCACCCCGGACCGTGCGATGGGCAGGGCACGGAACCGGTCCGTGAGCCCGCTGCTCAGATCCGTATTGGCGGTGCTCGCGGTGGCCATCAAACCCAAGGCGGCGACGAGGACGAACACGCCCGGCATGAGGTACGACCGATACGCCGAGGGATCGGCGTCGCCTGCGAGCGTGCCGCCGAAGACGTAGCCGAACAACACGACCATGCCCAGCGGCGCGGCGAGCGAAACGGCGAACAGGGCCGGCGAGTGCCGGTAGGTGGCCATGGTGCGGCCGAACACCACGCGCGCCGCGGTGACTGTATTCACGGTCGGGTGTGGATGGGTGGAGGTGGTCATGATGCCGGGATCCTTTCGGTGAGCGCGAGGAACGCCTCGTCGAGGCTCGCGCGGCGTCGACCGATGTCGTGGACGTCGATTCCGTCGGCGTCGAGAGCCCGCAGGATCGAAAGGAGCTCCGGTTCACCGTCCATCCCGAACGACAAGCGGATCGAGTCTTCCTGCACCGCCGTCGATCCCATTTCGCGGGCATCGAATCCGGCGAGAATCTGCACGGCCCGGTCATGGTGGGCCGGCGGGACGACGATATCGAGGCCGGTACCGACTGCGGCGGTGATCTCGGCGGGCGTACCGGTGGCGACGGTGCGCCCGCCGTCGAGGATCGTGATGGCATCGGCCAGGCGTTCGGCCTCGTCCAGATACTGGGTGGTGAGCACCACTGTGGTGCCGTCCGCCACGAAATTCAGGATGTATCCGAAGATGTCGTTGCGACTGCGCGGGTCGAGCCCGGTGGTGGGTTCGTCGAGAAACAGCACTGCGGGGCGCACGACGGTGCCCGCGAGAATGTCGAGTCGGCGACGCATGCCGCCCGAGTAGCTCTGGACCTGCCGGTCGGCCGCATCGGCAAGATCGAAGCGCTCGAGCAGGTCACGGGCGTGACGACGAGCGTCGCGTGCGCGGATTCCGGAGAGTCGCGCGAACATCGTGAGGTTCTCGGCGCCGGTGAGCCGCACGTCGACGGAGTGGAACTGACCGACCAGGCCGATGCGCTGCCGCACTTGAACGGCGTCGGCGACGGTGTCGTAACCGAGCACCCTGGCCTGCCCGGAGGTCGGGCGCAGCAGGGTCGACAGCATGCGCACGGTGGTGGTCTTGCCCGAACCGTTCGGCCCGAGCAGGGCATGCACCGTCCCTTCCCGCACTCGGAGGTCCACCCCGTCCACGACCGCGTGCTCGCCGTAGCGGCGCGTAAGGCTTCGGTTTCGATGACGTTCACGGGCATCTCCTCATCTGTGAACAGTGTTCGCAGATTCAGTGTAAACATTTGCGAACATCGTTCGCAAATGTCGGCTCGAGGCATGCTGTGTTCATGCCGACCTCACTGTGGCTGAGATCCGACGGAGCGAAGCGCGGCCCCCGCCCGACGCACACGCTCAGCGATATCGCCGCAACCTGCGTCGATCTCGGAGATCGCGAAGGTATGCGCGCCCTGTCCATGCGCCGCGTCGCCGAAGCGCTCGGCACCTCAGCCGCGTCGCTGTACCGATACGTGTCCGGAAAGGACGATCTGCTCGCGCTGATGGCCGACCACGTCGCCGGGGAATACGTGTTCGCGCCCCTCACCGGCGACGTGCGTGCCGACGTCCTGGCCGTAGCGGAACAATCGCGCGTGCTGCACCAGCGCCACCCGTGGCTTCGCGAGGTCCCGGCCACCGACATGGGTCCGAACACCGTCGCCTACCTCGATCACCTCATCGGAGCACTCGCACCGGCGGAACTCGACGCGACGGCGACGATGATGGGCGTCGCACTGTTGAGCGGATGGGTGACGAACTTCGCCGCTCAGGAGTCCGCCGGCGAAGTCGCGTCCCAATCGGGCGGCGGTGCCGAACATCTGGTCGCCATGCTCGCTCACGGCGACTACCCGCACCTGGCAATGCTGTTCACCCGCAGCGGCGACGACGCCCCCACCGCCCCGATCGACAACGACGCCGCGTTCGTCGCGGGTATCGACGCGATGCTGTTCGGCATCGCACCACCCGATCCACAAGGTCAGCCGAGGATTCCGCGCTCGTAGGCGGCGGCCACCGCCGCGGCACGGTCCGACACGTTCAGTTTCCCGAAGATATGGATGAGATGCGTCTTCACAGTCGCCTCGCTGACGAACAACACCCGCGCGATCTCCCGGTTGGACGTCCCCTTCGCCACGAGTACCAGAACCTCACGTTCGCGGGCGCTGAGTGACCGTGGAGCGCCCGCATCGCGCACCCGCGACATCAGGCGCGACGCGACCACCGGCGACAGGACCGTGCGTCCTTCTGCAGCAGCCCGCACCGCGGCGAACAGTTCGTCGCGCGGTGCATCCTTGAGGAGGTATCCGGTCGCGCCTGCCTCGATCGCGGGAATGGTGTCGGAATCCGAGTCGTAGGTCGTCAAGACCAGAACCCGACTGCGGACACCGCTCGAAGTCAGCTCGGCGATCGCCTCGACACCCCCGCCTCCCGGCATCCGCAGATCCATGAGCACCACATCAGGATCCAATCGGGCGACCAGCGCCACCGCTTCCTTCCCGTCGCCCGCTTCACCCAGGACCGTGAACTCACCCGAGGCCGAGAACATTCCGCGCAGCCCATCACGCACGACAGGATGATCGTCGACGATCAGTACAGTGATGCCCTCTTCGTCGATGCCCTCATCGTCGCTGCTCACGAGACCGACCCCGCCTTCACCAGCGGCACTCGTACCGATACTGCTGTTCCGGCGCCGATTTCGGACTCGATATCCAAAACACCGGCAATGCGGGCGATACGGGAACGCATGCCCCTCAACCCGAATCCATCCACCGTCTCCGCCGACAGATCGAATCCGCGCCCGTCATCACGGATGTCGACGCTCACCTCGTCGTCCATGTACGACACGGTGACACCGACGCGGTGCGCCGACGCATGTTTGGCCACGTTCGCGAGCGCCTCCTGAGTGATCCGCAACAGCGTGGCCGCGATGTCGTCGTGCAGGTGTTCCACTGTTCCCGTCGCCGTGAACTCGGCCCGGATCCCGTGCTCGACGGACCAACGGCCCACGGATTCGGCCAGGACCGTTTCGAGTGTGTCGTGCTCGAGCACTTCCGGCGCGAGATTGTGCACAGAGCGTCGCGCCTCGCCGAGGCTACGTCGGGCAAGGTCAGCGGCCTCGTCCACATGACGTCGCGCCGCGTCGGGATCCGCGGTGGCCCCGGCGGCCTGCAGTTGGGTGACGATTCCGGCGAGGCTCTGCGCCAAGGTGTCGTGGATCTCCGCGGCAAGGCGACGCCGCTCATCGTCGATTCCTGCCTCTCGTGCATGTGTCAACAACTGCGCATGCAGTGCCTGGTTCTCCGACAGCGCCTGTTCGAGACGGGCATTCGTGCGTTCGAGCTCGGCGATCGCGTCGATCCGTTCTTCGGTCCTACGCTGGTCGCGCTCCCCGATCCGGTACGCCACCATCGCTATCGCAGAGTTGAGGACGAACAGCAGGACGAAGACGATCCAGATCTCCGGATCCTGCGGAGGCAGTCCCCCGCTTGTGAGCCGGCCAAAGTCACCGCCGTCGCGACCAACCCGACACGAGCCCACCGTTCCCCGACCAACCAGGGCGCATCGAAGTAGCCCATCACGGCGTAGATCGCGAAGAACGGGTTGAACAAGCTCAGGACGAACGCCAGGACCGTGCGGACGATGTAGTAGACCGTGCCGGACCCCGCATGACCACGCAGCCGGCGGATCTCCCAACCCGCCAGCACCACGACCAGCAGCGACGCAGGGATCTGTTGATCGGGGGTCATCAGCAGCGATGCGGTGCCTGCGGACAGTAGTGTTCCGGTCGCGAGCAGCGCGATCGGGCCCCACCGGTGGAAGCGGCTCCACGGGTCGTCATCCAACTCGTGCGTCGTTGTTCGCTCTGTCACCACGGTGTCCAGGATGACGGGTGGAGGCGTCACTGCCAACGGAACCAGCGGATCGCGGCGGCGGTGAGCACCACCGTCCACCCCATGACCACGGCCAGCCCACTCCAGGCGGGCCACTCGCCCGCTGCGGCCTGGTCGAGTATCTGCGCGGCCGCCCCGAAGGGAGTGAGTTCGACGATCCGCTGCAGTACCTCGGGCATCGCCTGCACCGGAAGCCACACCCCCGCACAGAACATCATCGGGAAGAACACGATCGTGCCCAACGTCTGCGCTGCACGCTGCGACGACGACAACGCCGAGATCGCGGCGCCGAGACTCAGTGCCGCAGCGAGGGTCACGAGCACCGCGAGAGCATAGCCCCACGGCTGCGCAGGAAACGCCACATCGAACACCACACGGCCGACGACAAGGGCGAGGACCACCGACACTGCAATCGCAACGGCGTGCACGACGATCTGTGCCGTCAGCAGGTTCGCCGGACGTGCCGGAGTCACGGCCAGCCTACGGAGAATGCCCTGCTCGCGGTATGCCGACAGCACGGTGGGCATCGTCTGGATACCACCCACGATCATCGCCAGCAGCAACGTCACCGGCACGTACAGGTCGATCACCCGCAACCCTCCGAGGTTGGGATCGGGTTCCCGGAACGACGGGATCAGACCGAGAATCGTCAGGAGCAGAACAGGGAAGACGAGGATCCAGAACAACGCCGCGGGTTGGCGTGCGAACAGTCGCGTCTCGGTGCGCAACACCGCGATCGCCGGTGTGGTCGTCGCGCTGCTCCTGATCGAGGTGGTCATGATGTGCCTTTCGATCCGGTGATGTCCAAGTAGGCGTCGTCGAGGGTTGCGTCGGCCACACGGAGTAGTTCGGCGCTCAATCCTGCCCCGGAGAGCACCGAGAGCACGGCCTCGACCGACTCCTCGCTGCCCTCCACCACGACCCGCTCGTGATCCGTTCGTACTGCGGCAACGCCGGGCAACGACTCGAACCTGCCTACGTCGAACGGGCCCGAAGGGCGGAACGAGACAACGACGGCGGTGGTCGATCTGCCGATCAGTTCCGTAGGTGTGCCCAGCGCTTCGACCCGGCCCGAGCGGAGCACGGCGACTCGGTCGCACAGCCTCTGGGCCTCCTCCATGAAGTGTGTGACCAGCAGGACGGTGACACCGGCGTCACGGACCTCCTCGATCAACTCCCACGTGTCGCGGCGCCCGCGGGGGTCGAGTCCGGTAGTGAGCTCGTCGAGCACCACCACGCGCGGTGTCCCGATGAGCGCAAGAGCAATGAACAGGCGCTGCTTCTGCCCGCCCGACAATTTCGCGAACTGGGTGCGGAGCAGAGCCCCGAGCCCGAGACGTTCGGCCAAGGCGTGACCGTCAGCGGGCCGCGTGTAGAACGAGGCATACAGCTCGAGGGCCTCGCGCACGGTCAGTTTCGGCTGTAGTCGGCTTTCCTGCAACTGGGTACCGAGCAGTTCGGTGACAGCGCGGTGGTCACCGATCGGATCGAGTCCGGCGACGCGGACGGTACCGGAGTCGGGTGTGCGTAATCCGGAGAGGCATTCGACGGTGGTGGTCTTCCCCGCGCCGTTGGGGCCGAGAATCCCGAAAATTTCACCGTCGTCGACATGGAAATTCACGCCGTCGACGACGGTGCGCCCGCCGTACGACTTGCGCAGGTCGGTCACTTCTACGATTGGCATACATCGAGCGTGCCTGCCTGCATCGGGTCGGCACATCAACCGAGCGGTTCGGATCCGCATCAACCGATCGGATGATGCGGGCAGGTACGCCATGTGTCAGGGACGGAACCGGAACATCCGGAGAAGGTACCGGGGCACTCCACTGAGCGGAACGGCAACAGGCCAGTCGCCCGAGCGGAAATACGCCTCGGTGCCGCCGTCCACCGTCACGATACTTCCCACCATGAAATCCGCTGCGCGCGACAGCATGAACTCGACCCACTCGGCGATCTGCTCGGCGTCACCGAAGCCACCGATCGGTACTGGAAAGCCCTCGACCCGCTTCGCTTGCGGACCGGCCAGCTGCGTTTCCAGCAATGGTGTCGAAATTGCGCCCGGTGCAATGACATTGAGACGAATACCGGAACCCGCCCAGTCGTCGGTGACCGCGATACGACGAGCCCACCGGGTGACCGCGATCTTCGTCGCCGCGTAGGTGAACGGGGCCGCCGCAGCGGAGATGCGCCCTGCGCGCTTGACTCCTTTGTCGAGGTCTCCGGCGAGGAAAGCCTTCACTGCGGAGTTCGGCACACCGGGCGTCGCCGTCGTCGAGTTCGATCCGAACACCACCACTTTGCTGTTGCCGGTCGCGGCGAGGGCGGGCCGCCAGCCGACGAGCAGGTCTATCACACCTCGCACGTTGACCTGGGCGATCACCGTTTCCTTTCCTGCCACGGGCCCCAGCCCGGCGGCGAGGACGGCGCCGTCGAGGCGTCCGCCGCAAGCTCGAGCG
>BBEG01000102.1 GCA_001312645.1 Rhodococcus sp. JCM 9791 | reverse complement strand
GGCGTGGATGACCCCGCGCCGCGGCTGGGTGGTCGGGTGCACCGCCATCGCTTCCATGGTGATCACACCGACACCACCGCGGGCGCGCGCCGCGTAGTAGTCGGCGCTCGCGTCGGCGAACGTGCCGTCGGTGGAGAACTCGGTGGCGTGGGCCGTCATCCAGATGCGGTTGCGGGCCGTGCGCGGCCCCAGCGCGATCGGCGAGAACAGGGTGGGGTAGGCGTGCATGGTCAGTGCTGCTCCAGTAACTGTCCGTATCCCTCGACACGATCGGTGATCCCGTTGCTGCGCAATGCATGCCAGTAGGTCGCGGTGTTCACTGCGATCACCGGGAGGCCGAGTCGCTGCTCGGCGTCGGCAGCGATGCGGCCGGCGCACATGTTGGCGCCGAACTGGACGAGTGCGCGGGGCCGGGTCGCGGCGAGGTCGGCGAAACCGCGTTCGACGGTCTCCTGCGAGATGTGCGCGATCCCCACCGCGCTGGGAGCGCGCAGGTGGATGGCGTCGTGCAGCCGGTAGCCGCAGGTCTCGACGAAGGTCTTCAGGTGGCCCTCGGATACCGGTTGATAGGGGGTGAGCAGTGCGATGGGCCCGTCGTCGACCCCCACGGCGCGCAACGCAGTGGGTATCGCTTCACCGGCGTGGATGAGCCGCAGGTCGTGGCCGAACTTGTCGCGGAGTCGCTGTTGGATCGCTTCGCCGGCCTTCGGGTCGCCGTAGACCGATTCGATCGAGACGCCGAGGACGATGCAGTCGGGTTTGCAGGTCAGGACGCGTTCCACGGCGTCGTCGACCCCGCGGTCGATGTCGCGGACGAGTTCCTCGAAGTCGTCGTCGTCGGAGGTGACGCGGTCGGGGATGTGGATGCGGCCGATGTGGTTGGTGACGCCGCGGGGTCGCATGTCGTCGTATTCGGGTTGGACGATGGTGTTCACCGACGGCGTGACCACCCCGAGTTTGAGTCTGAAGCCCAGTGCGTCGGTCATGCCGATCTCCCGTGTGTCGTCGAATGGACGTTTGCCGCAAACGCCGCCCATTCCTGCATACACCCCGACGTCTATCCTCGCAAGGATTGCATGTATGGATGAAAACCCTTATATTGCATGAAGTTCCCTTCGCGATGCTGGTATCTGAGCTGTGCAATGGAAGGTGAGTTCCCCGATGGCCACGCTGACCGCGCGCCGATTGACCGACACTGTGGGTGCCGAACTCGTCGATGTCGACGTTCACCGGCTCCTCCACGACGACGACCTGCCACACGAGTGCCTGGAAGCTCTCGAACAGTACGGTGTGCTGCTCCTTCGCGGGCTACCCATCGACGACGACCTGCAGGTCGAGTTCTGCCGCAGACTCGGGAGGTGGTGCAGTTCCCCAAGTACGAGAACCCGAACGTCATGGAGATCAGTTTCGACCCGTCGAACCCCAACGTGAACTACTTCCCGAGCAACGATCACTGGCATTTCGACGGGTCGATGGACGACACACCCGCGAAGGCCGTCACCCTGAGTGCCCGCGTCCTCGCGAGCGACGGAGGAGAAACCGAATTCGCGAGCACCTACGCCGCATACGACGCCCTCTCGCACGATGAGAAGGAGAGCCTCGCGGAGCTACGGGTGCTGCACACATTCGAGGCGATCCAGCGCCGCAGCTACCCGGACCCGACGCCGGAACAGCTCGAGGACTGGGCGACCTGGCCGCAGCGCGAACACCCGCTGGTCTGGGAGCACCGCTCGGGCCGGCGGTCGTTGGTGCTCGGGCACAGCGCCTCTCACGTCGTGGGCATGGATTTCGATGAGGGTCGCGCACTGCTCGACGACCTGATGAGTCGCGCCACCAGCCCTGACCGCGTGCTGCGGCACGACTGGCAGGTGGGCGACCTCGTCATCTGGGACAACCTCGGACTGCTGCACCGCGCCTGCCCGTTCGACCGCACCGAAGCACGCCGTATGCATCGCACCACCTTGGCCGGCGACGAGCCCATCACGAGTCTGCGCCAGGCGACGGTAGGGGCCTGAGATGCAACTCGACGGCAAGGTCGCCGTGGTCACCGGTGCGGGCTCCGGGATCGGCAAGGCCATCGCGCACAGGTTCGCCGCGGAGGGGGCGAACGTGGTGTGCGTGAGCGTCACCGGACGCGCAGTCGACGTCGCCGACGAGATCGGCGACAACGCCATCGGAATCAAGGCCGACATCAGCAGCGAACCCGACGTGAAACGCATGATCACGACCACGGAAGACGTGTTCGGGCGGGTTGATGTGCTGGTGAACAACGCCGGGTTCGGTGGGCCGATGAAGCCGTTGCACGAGCAGTCGCTCGACGATTGGGATCAGGTCCACGACGTGAACCTGCGCGGGGTGTTCCTGTGCATGAAATACGGGATCCGCTCGATGCTGAACACCGACGGCGGTTCCATCGTCAACATCTCGTCGATGACCGCGATGGTCGGGTTCAAACACCACGGCGTGTACGGGGCGGCGAAGGCGGGCGTCAACCAGCTGACCAAGACCGCCGCGCTCGACTACGCGGACGGGAACATCCGGGTCAACGCCGTGTGCCCCGGAACCGTGTGGACCGGTCTCGTGGCCCTGTCGAAAGACCATCCGACGCCGCCCCCGGGTGTCAACCGGGTGCCCGGTATCCCGATGGACCGATGGGGTGTGCCCGACGAGATCGCGTCGGCCGCATTGTTCTTCGCGAGCGACGCCTCGTCGTACATCACCGGCGTCCTGATGCCGGCCGACGGCGGCTACTCTGTCGGCTTCTCCGGCATGGGCGCCGAGAAACCGGGCCGGCACACGGCCTGAACTGCTCTTCTTCTGGGGGCGCTCAGTGCACGCTCAACCTCGTTGGAGTTGTGCGACAACCAGATGCAGTGCGGCTGTGGTGGTGAGGGTTCGAACCTGCTCGCGGTCCCCGGGGAAGCGGCGGGTGAGCGTGTACGTCGGCCGTCCGTCGATCGCGACGCCGAAGCAGACGGTGCCCACCGGCTTGGCGTCGGTGCCACCACCGGGACCGGCGATGCCGGTAGTGGAGACCGCGACGTCAGCTCGAGACGGCGTCGGGCGCCCTCGGCCATCGCTGCGGCGACCTGTTCGCTCACCGCACCGTGCGCAGTGATCATCTCGGCCGGTACGTCGAGCAGATCGGACTTCGCGTCGTTGGAGTACGAGACGACGCCACCGGTGACATAGGCCGACGATCCGGGGCGGGCGGTGAGACGCGCAGCGATGAGCCCGCCGGTGCACGACTCCGCGGTCGCGATCAGCCGGCCGTCGAGGACGTCGATCAGCTGGTCGTCGATGGTGGACCCGTCGGTGGAGAAGATCCGGTGTCCGTGGTGTTCGGTGAGGATGTCGAGAAGACGGCGATAGACGTCCGCGTCGCCGGCGGCGAATCGGGTGACCATGTCGAGTTCACCGCGTCGAAGACATGTGGTGATCTCGAGTCGGTCGAGCTCGGCGATCTCTGCGTCGGCCCGGCGTAGTGTCTCGGCGAGTTGTGCCTCGTGCAATCCGTAGGCGCGCACGGTTTCCTGCTGCAGGTCGTCGGCTCGGGACAGTACCTCGGCGACTGCAGGTGAGGTGACTGCACTCGGCACATTGCCTGCAGCTCACCGGGCGGTCCGGGGAGGATGACGAGGGTCGGGACCTGCCGGTCGCCGGCCACCGCGGGGATTACCACGCCCGGCGCTGTACCGGTCGGCGGTAGGACGGTGGCGCCGGTGGGAACCTGTGCCTGCTTGCGGATCCCGATACGGGTGGGTCCTGCATCGAGGTCCGGGGTGCGGGGGCGGTAGCGGCGGATGATTCCCGCGATGTGTTCTTCGAGTTCACGGTCGAGCAGGAGCTCGCGATGACAGAACTCGGCGGTGGTGGCGACAGTGAGGTCGTCGGCGGTGGGGCCGAGACCACCGCTGGTGATGATGAGGTCGACGCCCTGATCGGTGAGGAAGCGCAGTTGCGCGGTCAGGTCGGCGGGCCGGTCGCCGCAGATCGTGATGTGGGCGACGTCGACGCCGAGTGCCAGGAGTTGAGTGGACAGCATGGTCCGTTCTGGTCGGCGATCCTCCCGGTGAGTATCTCGGTTCCGGTCACGATGATTCCTGCACGTACGCTCACGGCGTCGAGCGTAGTCGGATGCGTCCCCATCGGTCGCCATGGCGAAGCGACCGACCGGTCGTACCATACCCATCCGAAACCCCGATGCAGCTCGACACCGAACGACATGGGGTGTCCGACCTGTGTCAGGACCTCATGAGGAGGGGTGTCGGAGGTGAAAGGGAGAACAGCGAACCGAATCCGTCAGGACGCGCGGGCACGCCCAGTCTCGTGAGCAGGTGCCACAACAGTGCCTGGTTGCTTGCGACGACCGGGAGCCCGAGGCGACGTTCGATGGAGTCGATCCTGTCGGAGATCCGAATGCCCGCGCAGCTGAAGAGCACCCCGTCGACGGCCGTGTGATCCACGGTATCGGCGAGATCCTGCCACTGCTGGGGTTCTATTCGTGCCTGCTCCACGGGTGTCGAGCGTGGTATGCCGAGGCTTGTCACGACATCGATGCCGTGTGTGCGCAGGTACTCGACTTCGGCGCCGACGACCTCGTCCGGATAGGGAGTCAGCAGTGCCGGACGGTGGATCCCCGTCGCGGCGAGTGCCGCCATCACTGCCTCGATGGTGGTGACCGACTCGATTCCGGTGGCGGCGTGCACCCGCCGATTGAGTAGATCCGGTCCTGAGAGAAGTGTGGCTGCGGTGCAGTTGATCGCGATGATGTCGACTTCCGCATCGGCGAGCAACCGCGCGTGAGTCTCCAGGTTCTCGACGAGGAGCAGATCCTCCTCGATGCCCGTGGACGGGAACGGGAGGCGAGTGGTGACGAACTGCACGCCGTCGGGCGACATCTGTTGTATTTCGTAGTCGCAGAGCCCACCGGAGGGATACAGGTGGCCGATCCGGGCGAGGTGACCGAACCCGAGACTCATCGGCCGTTGCCGTCTGCGTAGGGGACCGCGTACTCCTTGTCGAGATGATCGGTGACCAGGCGAAGGAACTCGTCCGGGTGGTCGACCATGGGGGAGTGCCCGGCACCGTCCATCTCCACGGCGTGGGCAACCGGGATTCCCTCGGCCAGCGCTGCAGCGTGCGCTGCAGTGCGGGCACAGTCCTCGGTACCTCGAAGGATCAGGGTCTCGGCGGTGATGGAGGGAAGATCCGGGGTGAGATCGAGGCGCCTTGCGGCGCTGAGTACGGAGCCCATGTAGGCGGGATCGGTGTCCGACACGGCCTGGACGTATGTTTCCCAGACGTCGGGCTCCGGCCTGCAGGTGAACAGCATGCCCACGGTGTCGGCGATCGCCTCGCGTGAGGGACCCCCGTCGGCGCTGGCGCGACGGTCCACCGGTCGACTGTTTCGGCGAAGGCCGGAAGCGCACCGGCAGTGTTCGCTCCGGTTCCGACGAGAACGAGCCGGCGGACCCGGTCGGGAGCTGTCGATGCGATGATCTGAGCGACGATGCCGCCGACGGAGTTGCCTACCAGGTCCACCTGGTCGAGTCCTTCCGAATCGAGCATGTGCAGGACAGCGTCGGCAAGACCGGACGGGCCGTCGACGGACGACCAATCACCGCCGGCCGGGGAATAGAAGTCGACGGCGAAGCAGGGGCGGTCTGTGAGTCCGTCCATCGTCGAGATCCAGAATTGCCAGCACCCGAACCACGGATGCAGAAACACTGTGGGGATTCCTTCCGCTGCGGGTCGGCTCACGTGGTACGACAGCGTGGTGCCGTCCAACGGCAATGACCGGCTTCGAATGTCCATCTCTGTCTCCTATGACGAGGTTGCTGCCGGTGACACCGGGCCGGTGAGGAAGTCACCGACTGCTGCAGCGAACTGTTCGGGTTCGTGATCGACTGCGGGTACGCCCGTTGCCGGGAGGATGTCGGCCCGTGCCCCGGAGATGGACTCCGCGATCACGGATTGGTCGGGCAGCGAGAACGTGTCGAGCTCACCGCACAACACCAGAGTTCGTGCGGTGATGCGGCCGATTCGCTCCTCCATGAGATAGCGATTCACCGCAAGGTGACCTTCCTCGACACTGTCGAGCACGCCGGTGGCGTCGTGAACCAGTCGGTCGAGTAGATCCGGTCGGTCCGCCGGGTAGTACGGAGCGCGGTTGTTCCACAACTGCTGCAGATGTGAGCCGTCGGTCTTCGGTTCGACGTGGTCGATCGGTGCCCGGTCGGCGACGATGCGCCGCCGCGTGGCGTCGACGAACGGCATCCCGGACAGCACCAGGGCCTCGACGCGTTCGGGATGGGCTGCGGCGACCTCGACCGCGACCACTGCCCCGGTGTGGTGGCCCACGATGGATACGCTGTCGAGGTCCAGTGCATCACACAGGTCGACGGCGCTCTCTGCGAACATCTCGACGGACCACGCGTCGGAGGTCGTGCAGATGATCCGAAACCCAGGGTGTCCATGGCGATTACGTGGAACGATTTTCCGAGGACGGGAATCACGTCACGGTACTCGTCCCACGATCGCGGGGTCTGATGGAGAAGCAGTACCGGGCGACCGTGTCCGTGTTCGACGTAGTGCACCTGTCCGTACCGGGTGTCGGCGAACCCGTGACGAGGCCGAATTGTGGTGGTCATCTGTCACTTCGTTTCCACGGCCACGGGTGCGGCCACGGGGTCGTCGATGCTGCCGGCGGTCTGGGGAAGTTTGAGGAACAGTGCCGCAACGAACGAGATCATCGCAGCGATCGCCATGTAGATGGCGATACCGACCCAGCCCCCGGTCATCTCCTGAAGCAGCGAGGAGACGGACGGTGCTATCGCGTTGCCCGCGATGAGGCCGATCGTGAGCCCGATGGACATGCCGGTGAATCGGACCGAGGGCGGGAAGACCTGAGAGAAATAGGCGGGTACCACTGCATAGTTTGCGGAGTAACCCAAGAAGACGAGGACGAATCCTGCAAGCATCGGAACGTACTGGCGCGTTTCCATGAGAGGGAACCAGAGGAAGGGCACGACGATCAGAGCGGCTGCGCCACCGAGGAAGACCTTCCGCACGCCGATCCGATCAGCGAGTGATCCGAACAGTGGCAGGCCTATCAGGATGGCCACGGTGGCAGGAAGGAGCACTCCGAGCATGGTGCTGCTGCTGAGTCCGAGGACGGCGGTGCCATAGCTCAGGGAGTAGACCGTCGTCATCGTGAATGCAGTGCCCGCCGCGATGATGCCGAGTGCGAGCAGTAGCACGGTCGAGGCGTGGTTGCGGAAGACGTCGACGAGGGGTCGTTCCTGAATTTCGCTGTGCTGCTTGGCCTTCTCGAAATCCGGAGTTTCCTCGAGTGCGACGCGAGCCACCAAGCCGATGACGACGAGGATACCGCTGAGCAGGAACGGAATTCGCCAGCCCCACGTGTAGAGGTGGTCGTCGGGGAGTTGGAAGACGACGAGGAAGACGATGTTCGCAAGGATGAGTCCGGCAGTGGCGCCAGTATTCACCAATGATCCGAACAAGCCCTTGCGTTCACCGGAATGCTCGACGGTCATGAGGACGGCACCACCGTATTCGCCGCCGACGGAGAAGCCCTGGAGTAGTCGAGCAAAGACCAGTAGGGCCGGGGCGATGAAGCCGATCTGTGAATAGGTGGGCAGAAGGCCGATGGCGAAGGTCGATGCACCCATCAGGACGAGCGTGACGACGAGCGCGTTCTTGCGACCGATGCGGTCGCCATAGTGTCCGAACACGGCAGCACCGACGGGTCGGGCGATATAGCCGACCGCGAATGTCGACAGCGACAGCAGGGTGGCCACCGCCGGGTTGGAAGTCGGGAAGAAGAGGATCGGGAAGATCAACGACGCAGCCAGGCCGTAGCCTGAGAAGTCGTAGTACTCGATCGTCGTACCGATCCAACTCGCGAAGACGGCTTTCCTTCGTCGTACGGCGGTGGATGGGTCGACGGTGGGCTGGGGCGAGTGGGACATGGGTGTCCTTCGGGTGACGGGCCGTATACGCGGCCGAGCGTGTTGTGGGGATCAGAAGGCTCGGTCCCATCAAAGCCTCCTGGGCGGATCCGAAATCCGTTGCGGATAAGCCTGATACATCTCTGAATGAGTCGAGATGCGCGTCATTCGTGTGGGCTGGCGGTGTCGCGCACGGTATCGACTCGGGCCGTACGTTGATTGGTACTCTGTACGGTGCTGCGTGCGGTGTCAAGAGGTGCGGTAAATTTAACCGCCGGATAACCCGGAGTGACACGATGTTCACAGAAATCGGACATTTCCTGCGGTACGCGCGCTCGAGTGAGCCGTGGTGTGCAGGAGCAGATCTCGAGCGGTCAGGCGTGGTCGGCGAGTGACTGCACCGTTGCTTCGATATATGCGTTCAGCCCGGCGTCGAATTGTGAATCGTACGGAAGCTCCGCGACTTCGTCTGCGTACGCGACGACCTGCGGGAATTCGTCGATCCGCAGCCCTGCGTAGAAGTGACTGCGCTGCCGGCGCGCTTCGGTTCCGTCCTCGCCGCTGAGCCGGCCCCACTGGCGCGGTGCCTGGTACGCGGCGAAACCGATCGCGTAGGTGATCAAGAATCCGTAGCAGCGGACGGCGGCGGGCCCGGGGATTCCCGAGTCGATCAGTCGTTGCAGCACCGCCTCCATTGCGCCGCGAAGTGCTGTGGGGCTGTCTGTGACGCGACTGGAGAACAGTCGGACGACGCTCGGATGCTCACGCATCATCGTCAGGAAGGCGTAGCCGACGGTGCGGAGGGCGTCGGCGGGGCCGGCGTCGGGTTCGTCGGGCAGTTTCATCCGGCCGAGCACGTGGTCGGCCATGCCGTCGAGAATGTCTTCCTTGCTGCGGAAATAGCTGTAGAGCGTCATGGTGCCCACGCCCAGTTCGGTGGCGAGACGTCGCACCGTCAGGCGGTCGAGGTCTGCATCGGTATCGGACAAGCGGAGGGCGGCTTCGATGATCCGCTCGGTAGTGAGCGGCGTGTCGCGGCGCGGCGACCGGTTCTGTGGCCGGGGCATGGCTCTCCTCGTCTGATTGCGTGGTACAGCGTATCGGACATTGTCCACGCGGATGAGCGGCCGTGCATCACAGCAGTTCGCTGCTGGGAAGTCAATACTTGTCGAGTGACCGAGTTCTTAGTACCGTACTAAGTACGAACCTTTGGAGGTGGACATGAACGACGGTGACACCGGCGTTTTGGAACTCGAGGTCATCGCGCTTCGTCGGGAATCGGATTGTGTGCTCAGTGTCGAGCTTGCAGATCCGGAAAAGCGCGCCTTGCCGGGTTGGAAGCCCGGCGCACACATCGACCTCGGATTACCCGAACATATTCGGCAATACTCGCTGGTCGGCGACCCGAGCGATCGCCACAGCTACCGGATCGCGGTGCTGCGGGAACCGGAGTCCTCCGGGGGCTCGAGCTACGTGCACGCGCAGTTGCGACCTGGCGAACTCGTCGAAATCGGCGGCCCCCGCAACAACTTTCCGCTGGCCGGCGCCGACCGTTACCTGATGATCGCGGGCGGTGTCGGAATCACGCCGCTCCTGCCCATGATTCGCGAACTGCATGCGCAGAACAAGGACTGGCGGCTGCTCTACGGTGGTCGATCGCGCCGATCGATGGCGTATCTCGCGGAGCTGGCCGAATACGGACGCCGCGTGGACGTGCGACCGTTCGACGAGTGCGGCCACCTGGACCTGGATTCCGAACTGGCGACCCCCTCCGACAACACAGTCGTATACTGTTGCGGTCCAGAGGCACTGATATCCGCTGTCGAGAATCACTGCGAGACATGGCCGGCCGGAGCACTCCACGTCGAACGCTTCTCGGCTCGCCCACGAGACGACGAAGACGACCTGCGCGCCTTCGAATTGGTGCTCGCCAGTTCCGGTCAACGATTCACCGTACCGGCCGAATCGTCGGCCCTCGACGTCCTGGGCGCCGCCGGCATCGACCTGCCCAACGCGTGTCGAGACGGGGTGTGCGGTAGTTGCGAGACCCGCGTACTCGCGGGTCTGCCACTACATCGCGACGCACTGGCAGACCCCGACCGCACCGACATCGTCTATCCGTGTGTGTCGCGATCTCGGAGCGCAGAACTCGTTCTCGACCTGTAACGCGATCCCCACAGCACTTTCACCAGCGCACAGCCCTTTGCGTTGAACCGATCCTTGGAGGAATTGTGAGCGCACCGACCACTCCGACCCCCGACGCCGCGCCCCGGCGACCGGCACGGTCACGCACTGCGACGCCCACCGGCACAACACCCGTGGAGCCGGGACCTCCGGTGCAGGAGGGAGCCGATTGGACCTCGTGGCCCACCTACAATTCGGCCGCGCACGGCTTTCGCAACTACTGGTATCCCACCATCTGGCGCATCAGTCGGCGACGATCCCGTGCCCATCACCTTGGCCGGCGAACGCATCGTCCTCGTCCGTGACGGCGACGTGGTCCGCGGGCTGCACGATCGATGCCCGCACCGCGGCGTGCCGCTCTCGCACGGTCGACGGGAGTTTCCCGGCACGATCAGTTGCGCCTACCACGGCTGGACCTTCGGCACGGACGACGGAAAGCTCAAGGCTGTCATCACCGACGGACCGGACAGCCCCATCTGCGGCAAGCTGTCGGTCGCGACATATCCCGTCGAAGAGCGGCTGGGCATGCTGTGGGTCTACATCGGAGAAGTGACCCCGGAAAACCCGGCGCCGCCCGTCGAACGAGACATTCCCGCCGAGCTCACCGAGAATTCGTTCGTCCTGGGTGGTCGCACCGAGGTTCGAAAGGGAAACTGGCGCTTCGCCACCGAGAACGGTTTCGACGAAGGGCACGCGAAGTACCTCCACAACACAGCGCTGTGGCGTCTGTTCAAGGTGATGCCGACGTGGAACAAGACGCGCATCGTCGAGAAGGACGGATGGCTCGTTCGCGTACAGGACGAGCTGCACTGGGAGGCGGAGTTTCCCGGTGTCGGTACCTTCACCAACAAGCGCTGGTGGAAGCGTGTCCCGCTACCCGATCACCCCGGCAAGAACGGTGACGCGAATCCGGTGATCGCCGCGATGGACATCCCCGGATTCGTGTCGGTGCGGATGCCCGGACTCCTGCGGGTGGCATACCCGAAGTTCATCCACTACGAATGGTACGTCCCGGTCGATGCGGATCACGTTCGCTACGTGCAGCTGATGGTGCGTTTCGAGAAGGGCCTCACCGGACTCGCCTTCAAGGCGAAATACCTCGCCGCGTTCCGGTGGTTGTTCCACGGTCAGTTCACCCGCCAGGACGCGTGGATGGTCAACGTTACGGATGCCCCGCCGGAGCGCCTCTACCGTCCGGATCTGTCGATCACCGCGTGGCGCCGGCACGTCGAAAAGGTTGCGCCGGTGGTGCAACCGACGGAACGACGCATCGGTCACTGACCGGGCATCATGGTGACCACCGAATTGGCCCACGGTTGGGCAGGTACCGCAGGCGGCCCCGTCACCCTGGTCCTGCACGGCGGCGGACCCGGCTGTCATTCGGCATCGGATTTCGCAGCGGTGATGGCGAGACATCCGAAACGTCATTGGCTGTGGGTCGATCTCCCCGGTTACGGTGCATCCGCGCCCGGCACCGACCCGGACGTATCTCGCTGGAGGCGGCCGTACCCGCCCTCGACTCGCTGCTCGCCGGTATCGGAATCAGGAACCTCGACGTACTCGCTCAATCATGGGGCGGAACAGTGGCTCTCCGGCTTGCGGCAGAGAGGCCGAATGTGTTCCGCAGGATCGTGGCGATCGGGAGCCAACCCACGGCGGCACCGGCCGGCCGTAACAGTCTGACCCGCGACCCCGGCCTCGGTGCCCGGGCACGCACCGCGTACTACGGAGGCTCCGGCCCGGAGCTCTCCAAGATGAGAACCATGATGAGCGAATTGGAGTGGTACGAAAGGGATGCGGTTCCCGATTCGTTGATACGGATGCGACATCGTGCCGCCGTCACGGCGACCGGGCCCGCCACCGCCAGTGCGACCGTGTCCGCCGAAGACCTCGGCTCACACCTGCACACAGTGACGGCTCCGACCCTCGTGATGTGGGGACGCCACGACCCATTCGCTGCTCCCGACTACGCGGCCGCGCTCGCGGACGCACTGCCCCGAGGCGATCTCGTCGTCATCGGCCGTACCTCGCACCATCCCCAGTCCGAGCGCCCCGACATCGTCGCCGCGCTCGCCGAAGCCTTCTTCACCGACAGGAGCTGATTCCCGTGTCCCGCACGCTCACTCTGATTTCCCTCACGGCACTGACGACCGGAGCTGCACTCATCGCAGCGCGGCGCACCCGACTGCGGCCCGGCTCGGTCGTGGCACGACCGTGCGCACGGTCGCCCCGGGAGCGCGATGACCAGCCAGAGCATGTCCTCCACCTCGACACAGGAGCAAAGCGCCTGGTTCGACGATGCGTGTAGATTGATCGAGCCCGGACGGATCATCGAACTCGTCGTCGGGATGGTGGACATCCCCAGCCCCACCGGCGAAGAAGCCGAACTCGCCCGATGGCTGACCACGACCCTCGACGACGCCGGCATCGACGCCCGATACCAGGAGATCGACGACCGTCAGGCCAACGCGATCGGACGGTTGCGCGGTGACGGAAGCGGCGAAGATCTCCTGCTCTACGCACCCATCGACACACTGACCGTCGGCGATCCCGACGAAGACGTGCCATGGATCGGGCCGGAACTGCGGGCAGACATGCGTGCTCGTGCAGAGGTCCACGGCGATCATGTGCTCGGTCTCGGCGCAAGCAACCCGAAAGGGCACGCCGCAGCAGTCGTCGCGGCAGCGGAAGCGATCGCCAAAGCCGGAATCCCGTTGCGTGGTGATCTGCTCGTCGGCCTGGGCGCCGGCGGAATGCCCACCAACGGTCGGCTTGTTCGCGACCTGACCCGCCGCAACACCGGTCAGGGAGTGGGGTGCTCCTTCATGCTCGAGCAAGGAGTCTGGGCCGACCACGCACTCATCGCCAAACCCGGCTGGGCGGTCGCGTGGGAAGAAGTCGGGTTGTGCTGGTTCGAAGTTCGGGTGCGCGGCACCTACACCTACGTCGGTAGCAGGCACCGGATGCCCTACCGCAACTCGATCGCGGCCGCAGCCACGGTGATCACAGAGCTGGAGCGCTGGTTTCCCGAATACGCTGCTCGACACACCGACGGTCTCGTCGCACCCCAGGGCATCGTCGCGTCCGTCGAGGGTGGCTGGCCGCGGATGGCGGCGGTTGCCCCCGCGATGACCAGGTTCACGATCGACCTGCGTACCAGCCCCGATCCACCCCCGCGGAGGTGCGACGTGAATTCGCCCAGGCGATCGCTGCGATCACCACTGCCCACCCCGACATCGAATTGGACTGGGACATGATCCTTTCCATTCCCGGAACGGAAACCCCGCAGGATGCTCCGGTCGTCGCAGCGGCGGTGGCCGCGTGGGAAGAAGCAACCGGACGCCCGCACGAGGCGATCATCGCCAACAGTGGCGCCACCGACGCCAACATCCTGCGCGGGCGTGGCCTCCCGACCGCGCGCATCGGTATGGATCGGATCGGGCCCGACGCGCCGCTGGGACTCGATTTCCCGTCCGGGATGAACGTCGTCGACATCCGTGACGCGGTGCGACTGACACAGACAATCGTGCACACCGCAATCACGCTGTGCACCCGAGAACGGAGCATCACGTGAGCAATCTCGTTCTCGGTGTGGGTGCCTCGCACAGCACCCTGATGAACACGCATTGGTCCGAGGTGGCCGACCTTCCGGCAGCGAACAGGTTCGTCGAAGGCCTGGCGCAGGCGCGCGACGAGATCGCCGAGGCACGCCCCGACGCCATCGTGGTGATCGGCTCCAATCACTTCCGCGGCATGTTCCTGGACCTGATGCCCGCCTTCACGATCGGTGTGGCGGAGGTCATCGGTGCCGGCGAGGCAGGCACACCCGGCGGTCCGCTTCCCGTCGATACCGCATTGGCACGTCGCATCGTCGACGGACTCGTGGACGACGGATTCGACCCGGCATTCTCGCTGCGCCTGACCGTCGACCACGGGATCACCCATTCCCTGCAGCATCTCGCACCGTCACTCGACATACCGATCGTGCCGGTGGTCATCAACATGTTCGCGCCACCGCTCCCCTCGATGCGACGCTGCCGCGACCTGGGAGCAGCGATCGGCAAGGCCATCGCCGAAGACGGCGAATCCAAACGCGTCGCGGTGATCGCCTCGGGAGGCCTCTCGCACCATCTGCCTTGGCCGAAATGGTTTTCCGCCTTGACCGACGACGACCGGTTCCTGGTGCAGGCATGGCTCAACGGACGCACCTCCTGGACCGAGTACGAGGTCCGCCGTCGGCAGATCATCCGCGCGGCGGAATCGAACATCAGCGAAACGTTCGACGAATGGTTTCTAGATCTGCTCGAAAAAGGCGACCTCACATCGTTATTGGCGAAGAGCGACGAACAGATCGAACAGGAAGGAGGCAACGGAGCACACGAATTGCGTGCCTGGATCGCAATGTCCGCGGCGCTGGCCACCTCCGGCCCGACGAAGGCCCGGACCCTGGCCTACGGCGCCGTCCCGAACTGGTTGACCGGAATGGGCGTCAGCCTGACCACCCCCACGAACGAGGAGACACCCGCATGACCATCTGGACCGACCTGAGCGGAACCCCATTCGAGATGTCCTACGCGCCGGTGAACGGCGCCCGCACCCGAGTGCTGCGCGCAGGAGAAGGCGAAGCCGTAGTGATGCTGCACGGCACCAGCGGCCATCTCGAAGCATTCGTCCGCAACGTGCCGACCTTCGCGTCGCACTTCGAGGTACACGCGCTCGACATGCTCGGTCACGGCTACACCGAGAACCCCGGTGGAGACCTGAGGATTCCGCGTTACGTACAGCATGTGCTCGACTACCTCGACAGTCGAGGCATCGAACGGGCCCACTTCATCGGGGAGTCACTCGGAGGCTGGGTGGCGGGACGGCTCGCGGCCGATCACCCCGACCGCGTCTCTCGGCTGGTTCTCGTTGCACCCGGCGGGACCGTCGCCAATCCGGAGGTCATGAACCGAATCCGGACCAGCACGAAGGCGGCCGTGTCGAGCGACGACCGCGCGCTCACCCGCCAGCGCCTCGAACTGCTCATGCACGATCCGGTCAACGTGTCCGACGAACTGGTCGACGTGCGCCACACGATCTACCACCGCCCGGAGTTCGTCGCCGGCATCGATCACCTCCTCTGCCTGCAGAAGATGGAAAACCGGGTCGAAGACCTGCTCAACCCGGAGCAGATGGCCCGCATCACCGCTCCGACCCTGATCGTGTGGGGTGCGGAGAACCCCTTCGGCGACGTCCCGGAAGCGCAGCGGATGAAGGAGTCGATCCCCGGATCTGCGCTCGAGATCTTCCCCGAATGCGGTCACTGGCCCCAGCACGAGCACTCCGGCCGGTTCAACGAACTCGCGCTGAAGTTCCTGTTGTGAGAATCGGACTCCGGATCCCGCCGTGCGCGCCGGTGGGGCAGATCGCAGATCTCGCCCACGACGCCGAATGCGCCGGCTTCGACGAAGTATGGTTTCCGGACTCGCAGTTGCTGTGGCGCGACGTATTCGCTGTTGCCGCAGCAGCTGCCGAGGCCACCACACGGATCACACTCGGCACCGCCGTCACGAACTTCGCGACGCGACACCCGAGTGTGGTCGCGTCGTCGGCGCGCACGGTGACGGAAATCGCACCGGGACGATTCGTTCTCGGAGTGGGAGTGGGAGACAGCGCTGTGGGGCCGGTGGGACTGCGACAATCCACCGGCGCGAGGTGCGAGCGGGGATCGCGGTGGTGCGGGATCTTCTTGCCGGCCGGAACGTGGACTTTGCCGGAACACGGTCGCGGATCCGCGACCCCGCCTCGGTGCGATCCATCTGGCGGCGAGCGGGCCGCGCAATCTCCGGCTGGCAGGGGAGGTGGCG
>BBEG01000101.1 GCA_001312645.1 Rhodococcus sp. JCM 9791 | reverse complement strand
GCCGCGTCCGCGGCGGGAGCGTCCGGCGCTCTTGCCTCGACCGGTGGCTCCGCGGCGCGACTTCGGCTTCTTGTCGCCGACGACCTTCTTCGGTTGCGAACCCTGGCGCTCGCCCCGACGTTTGCCGGTGCTCTTCGGTGCGGCTTCCGTTTCTGGGTGATCCTGCCGGCCACGGGAACTGTTCGCGGTCCGCCCCCGGACGATGCCGACGAACTCGTCCACACGTTCGGTGGTGCGGTCGGTGAGCCACACGAGGCCGACCTGCGACTGCGGAGCGTCGACGACCGGCCGATAGGTCAGATCCTTGCGATGATGCAGACGAGCGAGCGACTGCGGCGTCACCAGTACCCCCACCTCGGACACGACATGCGAGATCGCGTCCTCAGTGGTCGCGGGCCTCTCGAATGCCTCCTCGCCGGGCATACTCACCCAATCGAGCACGTCATCGAGGGGATGCAGCACGGTCTCGTCCGCGAGGTCCGACACCGATACCTCGTCGACGACGGCGATCGCGTGTTCTTTCGGCACGACCACAACCGAGGTCTCGGTGTAGAGGGTGATCACCGACAGTCCGTCACGCTCGAGCGGCAACCTCAGCAGCGCAATATCGGCCGTGCCGTCCCGCAGGCACTCGGCTCCCGATGTCGACTCCACCGGAACGAGCTCGATCGATATGTCCGGAATTCGTTCCTTCCACACCCGAACCCACTTGGCAGGGGTCACGCCAGGGACGTAGGACAGGCGAAACACCGGAGCGGACTCATCGTTCACCGGAACCAGGGTACCGGCCCCGTGTCATCGCTCAGCCCTCGACGATCTCGAACTCGTCGAAGACGACCTCACCGGCAGCATCCGACTCGGCGAGGTTGACCTCCCCGATCAACGCCCAGCCGTGATCGCCCTCTGGATCGGCCAGGGTCTGACGTACCCGCCACACGGCGGAACCCATCTCGGCCGAGAACAACAACGGGCCACGCGCATCGGGCCCCGTGCCGATCTCGTCGTACTCGTCGAAGTAGAGCTCGAGCAGATCCGACCAGTCCTCCGCGTCGAGCCCGTCACCGAGCTCGGCGAGATCGTTCCACCGTTGCCGCGACGCGAGCTCGACGCGTTTGAACATCGCGTTGCGCACCATCACCCGGAACGCACGAGTGTTCGCCGAGAGCGGCCGTGGTGTGTCGGCGCGAACGCGATCTGCTGATCGTCGGATTCGGCACCCGGGTTGGTGAGCGACTCCCACTCGTCGAGCAGCGACGAATCGACCTGCCGGATCAGCTCGCCGAGCCACTCTGTGATGTCCTCGAGCTCCTCGGTGCGCGCGGCATCGGGAACCGTCTGACGCAACGCCCGGTAGGCATCGGCGAGATACCGCAGCACCAGCCCTTCCGATCGCGCCAGTCCGTAGTGGCTGACCAACTCGGCGAACGTCATTGCGCGCTCGATCATGTCGCGCACGACGGACTTCGGTGACAGTGGGAACTCGGAGACCCACGGGTGGCCACCGCGGTAGGTCTCGAACGCCGGCTCGAGAAGCTCCACGAGAGGCTTGGGCCAGCTGACTTCTTCGAGCAGTTCCATCCGCTCGTCGTACTCGATGCCGTCGGCCTTCATCTCGCGACAGCCTCACCACGCGCTGCGTGCTGCTGCGCCATGAGGATCTGACGAGGATTGTCGAGGGTCGATTCGATCACCGACACCACGTCGAGCGCGTACGTCGTCGATTCCATGTCGAGCAGCTCGATCGCGGCCAGGGCGAACGGGGACAGTGGCTGGTTCAGTGCGAAGTCGCGCTGCAGATCGACGGTCAGGCGCGCCATGCGTCCGTCCTCGTCGGGTGCGTCGAGCTGTTGCACGACCCCCGCCTGCAACAGGCCGCGATACAGCGAAATCGCCTTGAGAATGTGCTTGCGCTGCGCCGGCCGCTGTTCGTGGTTGTCCTCGAGCAGGTGACGCATCGCGTCGAAGCAGTTGCCGGGCCGCGCAATGACGTTGAGAAGCATCGAGTTGCTCACTGCGAACCGGGACTGCAGTGGTTCCGGGGACGCGGTGATGAGCTTGTCGAAGGTGCCCTGCCCCCAGGAGACGAACTTCGGGCGCCTTCTTACGTTGGACCTTGCGTCGCTTCTTGGGATCCTCACCGGCCTTGGCGAGTGCGCGGATGTTCTCGATCTCGTGTTCGGGTGCTTGCACGACGACACTTCCCATGGTGTCGTAGCCGGCGCGCCCGGCCCGCCCCGAGATCTGGTGGAACTCACGTGCCTTGAGCTGCCGCGTGCGGGTGCCGTCGTACTTGGTCAGCCCCGTGAGCAGTACCGTGCGGATCGGCACGTTGATGCCGACACCGAGGGTGTCGGTGCCGCAGATGACCTTGAGGAGGCCGTCCTGCGCGAGCTTCTCGATCAGGCGTCGGTACTTGGGCAACATGCCTGCGTGGTGGACTCCGATTCCGTGTCGGACCAACCGCGAGAGTGTCTTCCCGAATCCGGTGGTGAACCGGAATCCGCCCAAGGCATCGGCGATGGCCGCCTTCTCCTCCTTGGAGCTCATGTTGACGCTGGTGAGGGCCTGCGCCCGCTCGAGCGCTGCGGCCTGTGTGAAGTGCACGACGTACACCGGGGCCTGATGGGTGGTGACGAGCTCTTCGATGGCCTCGCCGATCGGAACCTGAGAGTACGAGAACGTCAGCGGAACGGGTCGTTCGGAGCCCGAGACCTCCACAGTGGGTCGCCCGGTACGCCGAGTGAGATCGCGCTTCAGGAAAGTGACGTCGCCGAGTGTCGCCGACATGAGCAGGAACTGTGCGTTCGGGAGTTCGACGATCGGTACCTGCCACGCCCACCCGCGTTCGGGTTCGGAATAGAAATGGAACTCGTCCATCACGACCTGGCCGATGTCGGAGTTCGCGCCCTCGCGCAACGCGAGGTTCGCGACGATCTCGGCGGTCGCGCAGATGATCGGTGCTCCCGCATTGACGGAGGCGTCGCCGGTCATCATTCCGACCTGGTCGCGCCGAACACATCGCACAGTGCGAAGAACTTCTCGCTCACGAGCGCCTTGATCGGTGCTGTGTAGAAGGTGCGCTTTCCCGTGGCCAGCGCCTGGAAATGAGCACCGAGCGCGACCATGGACTTCCCGGAGCCGGTGGGGGTCGCGAGGATCACGTTGGCGCCGGAGACGAGCTCCATCAACGCCTCCTCCTGCGCCGGGTAGAGCGTGATGCCCCGGTCCGTCGTCCAGGAGGTGAACGCGTCGAAGAGGGAGTCGTCGTCGACAGTGTCGGGTATCAGATCCGGAAGCAGCACCGCTCCAGGCTAGTCGGAACGCCCACCGGCCCTACGTCGCGCTGCGTTCGTCCGATCCCATTGCGCCCAGGACGGCGGTGCGTGTTGCCGGGCCGCCGGTGATCCGGGATTCGCTCACACCCGTGAGCAGCAGCTGACGCCACTGCGCCTCGTCGAACTTCAGCGGTGTGGTGGAGTCGAGGAAATCCTCGATCACCCGCAGGAAGCGGATCGGGTCGTCCCGGAACGGGAAGTGTCCTGAACCGTGGAACACCTCGAGTCGCGAACCTGGCATGGCCGAATGTGCGAGGTATGCGTGTCCGATCGGGATCACACCGTCCTGATCGCCCCAGATCAACTGCACCGGGACATCCTCTGTGAGATAGCAACGATCGAGCATCGTCACCACTTGACCACGCCAGTCGACGACTGCCCGGAGGGTGCGCAGATAGGCCTCGTATGCGGTCGGATCGGGCAGGCCGGAAAGGATCCGGACGAGATCGCTCGTATCGTGGAGCAACGTCCCAGGTTGGAGCGGCGAACCATGGATGTGGCCGAGCAGGGTGCCCACGAGCTTCACCGCAGGCACGGCTCCGGGAAGCCTGAGCAGTTTGAGCAGATCGCTCACTCCAGGCAGGGACACCAGCCGCAAGGCCGGATGTACGTCCTTGGTGACACCACCGGACGATACGAGTACGAGACGCTCGACCATCTCCGGGAACTGGTAACCGAACTGCATCGCAACCCCGCCCCCGAGGGAGTGCCCGATGATCGTGGCCCGCTCGACGCCGAGAACCGACAGCAGGTCGCGAACTCCATTTGCGTATGCGGCGACGGAGTAGTCGGCGCGAGGCTTGTCCGAACGGCCGTGACCGAGCAGGTCGGGAGCGATGACGGTGTACTTCTTCGCAAGATGTGGGAGGACGTCGAGCCAGGTGGACGAGTTGTCGCCGATTCCGTGGATCAACACCAGCACCGGTCCGCTCCCGGCGAGGCGGAAGGCGCGTCGGTATCCGTGGATGGTCCGGAAGACCATCCGTGGTTCCGTATCGGGAACCGGACGCAACGTGCGCGCTCGCGATGTAGCCATCAGTCTCTCCTGCCGTCCACGGGCTGCAGCCGTCCGGTCTCCGATCGGGGCTCGGTAGGTGATAGGTGATCGTTGCCTGCTCACCTTTGCATGCCGGGCGAGCATACTTTCTGTATGTGACGTCAGCAATAACGATCGTGACCGGTATGTAATGCCGCAGCGCGATATGGAGCAATACCCGGATCGGCCGCGTCACACTCTGCTGATTCTCAGGAGGTGTCAGGACTCGGTGTCGGTGTCCGTCTCCCCGTCCTTGCGCTCGTACTCGGCGAGGAAGCGTTCGAACTCGGCTCCGAGCTCGTCCCCACTGGGCAAACTCTCATCGGTCGGTAGGGGAGTGGACTGCTGCTCCTGCGCGGCCACGTAGCTGTCGTACTGCCGTTCGAGCGCATGCACGACGGACAGCACCTCCTCATTACCCTCGATGTGCTCGTCGACCTGCTCGCGAACACGCGCGGCAGCCTCGCCCAACGCTCCGAGTGGAAGGTCGAGATTCCCGACTTCGGCAACATTGATCAGCAGCGACTCTGCCGCGGCCGGGTAATCGGTCTGCGCGAGGTAGTGCGGCACGTGCACCGAGAACCCGACGGCCTCGTGGCCGTGCTGCGCCATCCGGAACTCGAGCAACGACGACGCGCCCGCCGGAACCTGCAGCTGACCGGACCAGCGGTGATGATCAGCGATCAGGTCCTTGTTCGTCGAGTGTGCGGTCACGCCCAGCGGACGGGTGTGCGGAATCGCCATGGGGATCGAGTTCAGGCCGATCGTGCGCCGAACTCCGAACTGCTCCGCCAACAGGCGGACCGCCGTGATGAAGCGCTCCCATTTCAGGTCCGGCTCGATGCCGGCGAGCAACAGGAACGGGGTACCCGCGTTGTCGATGAGCGCGTACAGGTTGAGTTCGGGCGCGGCGTACTCGGAGAAGTGATCCGATTCGAACGTCATCATCGGCCGGCGGGAACGGTAGTCGACCAGTTCATCGACTGCGAAGGAGGCCACGACCTCGGTCTCGAGCTGCTCTCGCAGATGTGTGGTGGCCAGATGCACAGCATGCCCGGCATCGGAAAACCCTTCAAGCCCGTGCACCAGCACTGGGCCTTGCCCGTCGGCCGATGTCAGCCGAGGAGCGGGAAACTCCAGCTCATACATCCTGGACTGCTCGTCCATATCCGAACCACTCCGATCACGTCGTCGTAGCCTTCTGCCCGGTGGCGCACCGGCGTGGCATGGTGGTGTTCGAGTCTAATTGAACCGAAAACAGCGCTCGACGGGGTATTCCGCCCCGGTGAACGAGAACAGCGGAGGATCGGGTGGCTGTGAACGCAGTGCGTCGGCAGCACGATCGACATGCGTGTCGTGTGGTCATGTGCGCGGCGCTGATCATCACTGCATCGGGTTGCTCGACCACGGTGCCCGGCACCGCAAGGCCCGAATCCATGTCGAGGTCCGTCTCCGTGACCGGGGTATCCGATCCCGCCCTGGACCGCCCGTTGCCCGCTGCGCTTCTGTTGCCGCCCGAGGAGTTCCCCGCTTCGTACCAGGCCGTGACGCTGCCCCCGTCGGCAGTGGCACAGGCCGCCCCCGATCTGGCCGGGATCCCGGTCGGAGCAAGGGTCGAACCGCCCGGATGCCTCCCACTCCCGCAGAACTACGGCCCCGAAGGGACCGCGATGGCCGTCGGGACCTCCGAGGACGGCGGTGCCACCATCAGCGTCGAAGTGGTAGTCCCGGCCCCCGAACTCCCCGAACTGAGGAATCACCTCGGAGAGTGCGGCGAGGTCCATGCCACTCATCGCGGAGTGACCTCCACTGTCGACACCGTCGCCGCGCCGGAGCCGCTTCCACCGATGGGTGGGGTACGGACCTTGGCGTACACCCGCACTGTGACCTCCGGGCAGCCGGGCCACGAGCTGACCCAGTCGATGGAGACCTTCGGTGCTCAACTCGGAGACGCCAGAATTCTGGTGACCTACATGACCTTCGACGACCGCGAGGTCGACCGCGATGCCCTCGACATCGCGTTCCACAACGCCGTGGTGTACGCGTTCGGGGGTGACCGGTACCTCGGCAGCGGTGTGGTCCGGGTCCCCACTGGTTCGGCGAATACTCGAGCCGAACCCCACCACGTCGTCGGCGCACCTTCGGAGGGCGACGCTAACAGTTAGTGCCGACACCGAATGCAGATCCGGTTGCCCGGCTCGAGGTCTTCGGCGTGGTTGTCCACAGCTGCCGCATCCATCCACAGATTTTCGGATTCCGCGTCCGAGGCCGGATTTCGCTGGTCGCGATCGTGGATCGTGCTGGCATGACCGCATCGACATCATCCTCACAGCCCCTGCACCTGTCGGACATCGGTGAACTCCTCGCGGCAGTTCCTGCCTTGCTCGGCTTCCACCCGACCCGCTCGTTCCTCGTATTGAGCCTTTCACCCACGCAGCGCTCAGCGGCCGAGGTCGTGCGGGGCGACGCGATCGGTGCCGTCATGCGGCACGACCTTCTACTGCCACGTGCCGACGAACCGATTCCTGCACCGATGAGCGCCGCATTCGAGCGGTTCTGCACGGTCTGCGTCCGCGAAGGGGCACGCGCCGTGCTGGTGGTGCTCGTCGACGACAGGCTCGACCATCCGCACTGCCCCGCCGCCGGCGCCGCAGTGCGCCTGCTCGAGGAATTCGCCGACGAACTCGCACTGTCCGGTATCGAAGTCGCCGGCGTCCACGCCACCCCCGAAATTGCTCGTGGACGAGTGTGGTTCACACCTGAGGGGGACGTGAACGGGACGATTCCCGATCCCGAGAGTTCGGTCGTTGCCGCCACACGAGTGTTCGGTGGTAGTCCGATCAGACGGTCGCGGGACGAACTCGAGCGCTGCTCGCCCCCTCGCCGCCTGAGCATCGCCGGCGGGTGGGGCAGTACATCGACGACGTCATCGACGCCCGCGACCTGGCGTACGAGCATGCGGCGCGGGCCGGCGGCTCCGACCGTGCAGACCGCATGGAGCTCGAAGCACTGCTCGGACGCCTCGCAGAATTCGGTGACGGCGTCGAGCTCCGAGCTCAGGAATGCGCCGAAGTGGCTGTGCTCCTCGCGAATCCGACGGTACGTGACTCGGTACTCGCGTTGGCGACAGGAGCGCAGGCGCGCGCTGCCGAACGCATGTGGGTCGAGCTTGCCCGCGCATTGCCCGACCCGGAACGAGCCGACGCTGCCGCACTCGTCGCGTTCAGCGCCTACGTGCGAGGCGACGGCCCGTTCGTGGGCGTTGCGCTCGGAGTCGCGCTGGAATCGAACCCACGCCACCGCCTCTCGGATCTGTTGGACCAGGCATTGCAGGCCGGGCTGCGTCCCGAAGCCGTTCGAGGGTTGGCGGACACCGGCTACGAGATCGCCGCCCGGCTGGGCGTGGTGCTGCCCCCGCCCGGTCCGACGGAATGATCAGCGGCGGGCGGCGTGTGCGCGATCACCGAGATTCCGCATGAATTCCCAGGCGTCCGCGACGATCTCGTCGAGGTCGGTGTGTTCGGGCTTCCAGCCGAGTTCATCGATCGCGCGCGCGCTCGACGCGATCAACACCGCAGGATCACCTGCGCGTCGCGGGGCATCGACAGCAGCGATGGAAAGCCCGGTGATTCGCTCGCATGACGAGATGACCTCGCGCACGGTGAAGCCCTCGCCGCTGCCGAGGTTGTAGATGGGGTGCGATCCCGCAGTTGCATTCGCCAGCGCCAGCAAGTGCGCGTCGGCTAGGTCCTTGACGTGGATGTAGTCGCGGATCGCGGTGCCGTCCTTGGTCGGCCAATCGGTCCCGAATACCGAGATACGCTCGCGTTGCCCCAGTGCGACCTGCAGGATGAGTGGGATCAGATGTGTTTCGACGACACGATTCTCGCCGGCGCCCCCGTAAGCACCGGCCACGTTGAAGTAGCGCAGGCTGGTCGCGGCGAGCCCGTGGGCGTGAGCATACGACGAGATCGCATGATCGATCGCGAGTTTGGAGGCTCCGTATGGATTGGTCGGCCTGGTGGGTGCATCCTCGGTGATCGGTACCTCCTCGGGCTCACCGTAGGTCGCTGCGGTGGACGAGAAGACCAGCCGCGGCGTGCCCGACAACCGCATCGCGTCGAGCAGTGCGAGCGTAGTGACGACGTTGCCTGCCAGTATTTCTCGGGTGACTCCACCGATTCTCCGACGAGCGACTGCGCGCCGAAGTGGAGCACGCCGTCGAACCGAGGTGATGATCCTCCGACTCCCAGAACCTCTGCGGCCACATCTGCGATGTCGCCGTGGATGAACTCGGCACCGGGCGGAACGGCGTCGGCGTTACCCGTGGACAGATCGTCGACGACGACCACGTCGTGGCCGTTCTCGAGCAGCACCGTGCTGCACACGCTGCCCACATAGCCGGCGCCGCCGGTCACCAGAAGTTTCACGCTGGGTCTCCTCTTCCACCGGCCCACCCGGGGCCGGTGGAAGAGGCCCGGCGTCAGACCTGCTTCACCTGCACGGCATGGGCCATCTCGTCGGAAAGCTCGAAAGTGCTGTGACCGGTCACGGTGATCATCACCGAACCCGGACGCGTCTCGACTGTAACGCGTGCGTCGGGCACGACGCCCGCCTCACGCAGCCGAGCGATCACATCGGGGTCCGACTGGACGTACTCGGCAAGCCTGCGCACCACGACGGCGGTAGGTTGCCCGCTCGGGATCTCGGTCAAGCGCACCAGCTTCTCGTCCGAGACTGCGGCCCTGTCGAGACCCAGTTCGGCGAGTCCGGGGATGGGGTTGCCGTACGGCGAGGTGGTCGGATTGTTGAGTACCTCGACGAGACGGCGCTCCACCTCCTCGCTCATCACATGTTCCCAGCGGCACGCCTCGGCGTGCACATTCTCCCAGTCGAGCCCAATCACGTCGACAAGCAACCGCTCTGCGAGACGGTGCTTACGCATGACGGAGACGGCGAGATCCCTGCCCTTCTCCGTCAGTTGCAGATGGCGGTCACCTGCGACGCGCAGCAACCCGTCGCGTTCCATGCGGGCGACGGTTTGGCTGACCGTCGGACCGCTCTGTTCGAGGCGTTCGGCAATGCGTGCCCGCAGGGGCACCACACCTTCCTCCTCCAAGTCGTAGATCGTCCGGAGATACATCTCCGTTGTATCGACCAGGTCCTTCACTCTCACACCCCTTCGTCTGCGCCCGATTCTAACCGTGGCGTTCGGGTGGTGGGTGAGGTCCGATGCTCGCGCGACCCGGGGCAGGCAAGTAGCGTCTGTGTTCATGACCACGAGCTCCACCGCGGCAGGCGGTTCGACACATCTGGGCGGCGACCGTGTGGTGGTCTGGAGCCCCGATTACCTGGACTATCGATGGGGTCCGAGCCACCCGATGAACCCGACCCGGCTCGATCTGACGATGGCGCTCTCGCGTAGCCTCGGGCTGCTCGAGGGCGTCGAAACGGTGCGTCCGGACCCCGCCGACGACGCAGACCTCCTCCGCATCCACACCTCCGGGTATGTAGACGCCGTGAAGAAGGCGGGTGCGGCGCCTGCCGGGGCAGAGCCTCCGGCCGATACACCGCACGGTCTGGGCACCGAAGACAATCCGATCTTCCCGAAAATGCACGAGGCGAGCGCCACCCTGGCGGGCGGTACGCTGGCCGCTGCTCGCGAGATCGCGTCCGGCCGAACGCACAGGGCGGTGAGCATCGGCGGTGGCATGCATCATGCGATGGCCGACTGGGCCGCCGGATTCTGTGTCTACAACGACGCCGCGATCGCCATCTCGTGGTTGCTCGACCAAGGCTACGACCGCATCGCCTACGTCGACGTCGACGCCCATCACGGCGACGGGGTCCAGCACGCATTCCTGGACGACCCGCGTGTGCTGACGGTGTCGATTCATCAGCACCCGGCGACTCTGTGGCCGAACACCGGCTGGTCGAGTGAGGTCGGGGCGGGCGCGGCAGAAGGTACCGCCATCAATCTGCCCGTCCTTCCCGGCACGGTCGATTCGTTGTGGTTGCGGGCATTCCACGCCGTCGTACCCGGCGCGATCGCCGCTTTCCGTCCACAGATCCTCATCAGCCAGTGCGGTGCCGACAGTCACCGCGAAGATCCGTTGGCCGATCTGTCGCTCACCGTCGATGGGCAACGTGCGTCCTACCTCGTCATGCGTGATCTCGCGGACCGTTACTGCGAAGGGCGATGGCTTGCGTTGGGCGGGGGCGGATACGGCCTGGTCCGGGTTGTGCCGCGCTCGTGGACACACCTGATCGCCGCGGCGCTCGACCGTGAGATCGACCTCACTGCAAAGGTTCCCGACGACTGGCGCGAGCGTGTCGGGGCCATGGCCCCAGGAGTCGACCTTCCCACCGAAATGGGTGAAGGAGCAGACTTGTCATATCTTCCGTGGGACGGTCCCGGTGGCACACCTGAAACCGGCGTCGCGTCTCTCGATCGCGCGCTGACCCGAATCGATTCCGCGATCATCGCTACGCGCCGAGCATGCTTCCCGCTCCTCGGGCTGGACCCGGAGGATCCCCGTGACTGACTCGGAGAGCACGCAGGCACCTGTGGGCAGCGAATCCACTCGCGCACCTGATGCGGGTGCCGATCCCGATCGTGAGCGGCACTCGCGATCGCGCGTGACTATCCACGGCACTGGGTTGCTGATGTGCTTGCCTCCGACGGTGGTGTCGTCCATCTGAGGCCGATCGTTCCGGAGGACGCCGACAAGATCGTCGAATTCCACGGAAAGTTGTCGGAACGGACGCGGTACCTCCGCTACTTCGGACCGTATCCGACTATCTCGAAGCGCGACCTGTTCAATTTCACAGTCGTCGATCACCGCAAGCGGGTGGCGTTCGTTGCGATGCTCGGCGACGAGATCATCGCGGTCGGCCGTTACGAAGGACTGTCGTCGGAAGGCGACGGTCTGTCCGCAGAAGTCGCATTCACCGTGTCGGACTCGCATCAGGGCGCGGGCTGGGACCCATCCTGCTCGAGCATCTCGCGGGAGCTGCCGCGGAGAACGGACTCCGTCGCTTCGTTGCCGAGGTCCTCGCAGAGAACCGTCACATGATCTCGGTGTTCCGTGAGGCCGGGTACCAGGTCAGCCGCAGTTTCGAGGGCGGTGTGGTGCGGTTGGAGTTCGACATCGACCCAACCGAGGCGTTGGTGTCGGTGCGTAACGCGCGCGAGCGCGCCGCGGAGGCTCGCAGCGTCCGCAACATCCTGAGCCCGGAAAGCGTCGCAGTGATCGGTGCGTCCACCGACAGCCGGAAGGTCGGCAACGCCGTCCTGGTGAACATGCTGCGTAGCGGATTCACCGGCCCGGTCTATCCGGTGAACGCCGAACACCGGTCGGTACGGGGTGTGCGCGCTACCGACGGTGCGCGACATCCCCGACGAGATCGACCTCGCGATCGCCGCCGTCCCTGCCGAATCGATCGACGCGGTCCTCGACGACTGCCTCGCGAAAGGCGTCAAAGCGCTTCTGGTCGTGTCGTCCGGATTCGGTGAGACAGGACCGAAGGGCGCGACGCAGAGCGGCGCCTGGCGCACGCCGCGCGTGCGCACGGGATGCGGCTGATCGGGCCCAACGCCCTCGGAGTTGCCAACAACGATCCGGCGTTCAGGCTCAATGCGACGCTCGCCCCCATCCTGCCTGCAGCAGCAACGTCGGGTTCTTCTGCCAGTCGGGTGCGTTGGGCATCGCGATTCTCGACGAAGCTGCGAAGACCGGCGTGGGTCTGTCCTCGTTCGTGTCCGCCGGCAACCGCGCCGATCTGTCGGGAAACGACCTGCTGCAGTACTGGGACACCGACCCCGCGACCGAGGTCGTGCTCCTCTACCTCGAGAGTTTCGGCAACCCGCGCAAGTTCTCGCGCATCGCACGCCGCGTCGCACGGAGCAAGCCGATCGTGGCGGTGAAGTCGGGCCGGCACGCGGTACCCCCGGTTCTCGAGGCCCGCACAGGTGAGATGGACGACGCGATCGTGCGCCACCTGTTCGAACAGGCCGGCGTCGTCCAGGTCGAATCGATTGCGCAACTGTTCGATTCGGCGTTGTTGTTCAGCTATCAGCCGCTGCCCGCCGGCCCACGGGTCGCGGTGGTGGGTAACTCCACGGCGCTCGGGGTACTCGCCGTGGATGCGGCGAGAGGGCAGGGACTCAAGCCCGCCGACGCAGTGGATCTCGGTGCGCAGGCCACCCCGGAAGAGTTCGCCGCGGCCGTCGCCCAGGCGATCGGAGCACCCGAGATCGATGCGGTCATCGCGGTGTTCGTTCCCCCTGTTGCGGTGACGGTCGAGCCGTACGCGCAGGCACTGCGCGATGCGGTGGCGGATGCCGAGAAGCCGGTGGTCACCACGTTCCTCGCGACCGAGGGCATCCCCGATGTTCTTGCGGTACGCGATGAGGCAGGCAACCCGGTGCGGGGGTCGGTGCCGTCGTATCCCGGTCCGGAGCGTGCGGCGACGGCGCTGGCCCGCGCGTGGAGGTATGCCAAGTGGCGGTCACGCCCGCAGTCGCAGGTGGTCCGTCCGGCGGGGATCGACCCGGAGCGTGCCCACGCCCTCGTCGACGGCTGGCTCGACACCACGCCGAACGGTCGCTATCTGTCCGACACGGAGACGGCACTGCTGCTCTCGTGCTACGGCGTGCACATCGCCACGTTCCGGTCGGTGACCACCGAGAGCGAAGCGGTCGCCGCCGCCCACGAGATCGGCTTCCCCGTAGCGGTCAAGGCGACCGGGGCGCAGTGGCGTCACCGGCCCGATCTGACCGGTGTCCGACTCGACCTCGTCGACGACGATTCGGTCCGAATCGCCTACCGTGACCTCGCCGCGGTGTCGGGGGAGCCGCTGCTTCACGTGCAGAAGATGGCGACCAAGGGGATCGGATGTGCGATTCGGGTGCAGGACGACCCGTCGTTCGGTTCGTTGATCTCCTTCGGTGTCGCGGGCGTCATCTCCGATCTGCTCGGTGACCGCGCCTACCAGGTATTGCCACTGACGGAGGACGAGGCCGTCGAACTGATCGACGCGCCGAAGGCCGCGCCGCTGTTGACCGGCTACCGCAATGCTGCACCGGCCAATCGCGCCGCGCTCGTCGATATCGTGCAGCGCATCTCGGCGCTCGCCGACGATCTGCCCGAGGTTCGTGAACTCGTGTGTGAACCGGTACTGGCGTCTCCGATCGGTGCCGAACTCACCGATGCGCACCTGAGGATCGGCCCGGAAGCGCAGCACCCCCTCGACCTGGGGCCGCGCCGGTTGCGGTGACCGTTCAGAGCAGGCCTTCAACAGCACGATCCCCGAGAACCCAGCCCGGTTCTCGGGGATCGCTGGAGCTGACGCGCCCGGTCAGCTTGCATATGCGCGGAGGCGATCTGCACGCTCGCCTTCGCGGAGTTTGCCCATCACTTCGCGTTCGATCTGCCGTACGCGTTCGCGCGACAGACCGAACAGCTTGCCGATCTGGTCGAGCGTGCGCGGTTGGCCGTCGTCGAGCCCGTACCGGAGGCGGATGACCTGCTGCTCCCGCTCGTCGAGGGTCCCGAGAACGCTACGGACATCACTGTGCAGGAGCCCGGCGATCACCGCGGTCTCGGCGGAGGTCGCCTCGGCGTCCTCGATGAAGTCGCCCAGAGGGGCTTCCTCGTCGCTGCCGACCGGCATGTCCAAGCTCACCGGGTCGCGGCTGTGGTCGAGCAGATCAGCGATCTTCGTGACCGGGATGCCGGACTCTTCCGCCAGTTCGTCGTCGGTGGCCTCGCGGCCGAGTTGCTGGTGCAGTTCCCGCTTGATCCTGGCGAGCTTGTTGACCTGCTCGACGAGGTGGACGGGGAGCCGGATGGTACGGCTCTGATCGGCCATGCCGCGGGTGATGGCCTGACGGATCCACCACGTGGCGTAGGTGGAGAACTTGAAGCCCTTCGCATAGTCGAACTTCTCCATTGCCCGGATGAGGCCGAGGTTGCCTTCCTGGATCAGGTCGAGCAGGGGCATTCCGCGTCCGGTGTAACGCTTGGCGAGCGACACCACGAGCCGCAGATTCGCTTCGAGCAGGTGGCTACGAGCTGCCTGGCCCTCACGTACGACGATCGCAAGGTCGCGCTTCTTCGCAGGTGAGAGACGCTTCTTGGTCTCGAGCACATGTTTGGCGTAGAGGCCGGCCTCGATCCGCTTTGCCAGTTCGACCTCGTCCGCTGCGGTCAGCAGCGCCGTCTTTCCGATGCCGTTCAGATAAACGCGCACAAGATCGGCGGCGGGACTTTGATTGTCGAGGTCGGAATTGACTCGAGCGGTTGTTGCGGGGCGTGCCATGACGTGCCTCCTCATCGGTGGTGTCTCACAGGGTTCAACGCTCGAGTCACCCGGGAAAGTTCCCGCCGGTTCCCGATCCCCAGCGCTGCGACCTGCGCAAACCTGGAGGCTCGTCTGAGAAGTTGCTGAGAGATCAGCTGAGGGGGTCGCTGTGGGAACTGTGCCCGGCCCCTTGGATCTCTACCGGTTCGACGAGACCGTGACGGACGAGCCCTGCATCAGGGGCACTGCCATGGCCGTCAGTGCGTCCTCGTCCTCTCCGTGCGCTGCGGCGAGCAGGGAGACCAGATCACCCAACGGGAGGCCGTCGCGCGCAGACCGCCGAGCAGGTTCGCCGCAAGATCGTCCACCTCGTGCTGCCACGCGGGCCCGTCCCCACGATGCACCCGGGTGACGACCTGGGTCCAGCCTCGTCGCCCGGCAGGAAGACACGCTCGAGTGCGGTGTCGGCGCGTACTCGGAACCGCGATTCGAGGACGTCGTGATCACGGAGCCACTGAAGGCGTGAGAAATAGTCGATCGACTCGGGCCGAGCGCATCGGTGAAGGCATGGCGCAGGTCCTCGGCCAGCACGTCCGACGGCTCATCCGTACGGCGCAGATAGACGAACCCGAAACCGACGCCCTCGACACCGTTGAGTTCGAAGTGGTCGAACCACTTCTCGGCGCGCACCGCGACTGCCGGGTCGCGCTGATCGGCGTCGCCGTCCCGGAGCCACGTCCCGATGTAAAGAGCGGGGTCGGCGACATCACGCTGCACGATCCATGCGTCCACGCCGTGCGCGGGCAACCACGACGCGACGCGTGCCCGCCAGTCCTGGCCCTCGACATGAACCCATGACGCGAGAATGGACGCGGTCCCTCCCGGGTTCAGATGGTCGACGGCCTGCGAGATCATCAGTTTGCTTGCGCCGTCGAGATCGAGCCCCGAATCACGGTAGCTGTGCTCCACCTGGCCACTGCTCACCACGAACGGCGGATTCGCGACGATCCGGTCGAAGCGACGTCCCGCCACGGGCTCGAACCACGAGCCTCGAGCAGTTCGAGGTCCAGGTCGTTCAGCGCGGCCGAAGCCGCGGCCAGAGTGAGGCACCGCGGAGTGATGTCGGTTGCGGTCACCCTGTCGGCGTACTCTGCCGCGTGGATCGCCTGGACACCGCATCCTGTGCCCAGATCGAGCACGGAGCCCACCCGATCGGTGGGGGTGGCCTGGAGCAGCGACAGGGATGCCTGCCCGACCCCCAGCACATGATCAGGACGGGTGGGAGCCGGGCGAAGCGCACCGTCGAGGTCCGACAGCACCCAGAGGTTGCCCCCGCCGGCGTCCATCGGCCGCAGATCCAGCTTGGACCGCACACGGTCTGCGTCTCGTTCGAGCAGGCCCGCGGCGATCGCGTCGTCGAGACCCAGAGGGGCAAAGGCCGCGGCGACCTCGCCGACGGGGCACGTGTCCTGCAACAGGAGCAGCCGCACCAGCACCCCCAG
>BBEG01000100.1 GCA_001312645.1 Rhodococcus sp. JCM 9791 | reverse complement strand
CGATCGGCGGGATGATCGGCAACAACGCGTGCGGTGCGCGTGCCCTCGGCTACGGCCGCACCTCCGACAACGTGGTCGGCATCGAGGCCCTCACCGGCACCGGGCATCCGCTCTCGCTCCCCGGGAACGACCCGATGCTCGAGCCGCTCCGCGGTCTCGTCGATGCGAACCTCGCGACGATCCGTACCGAATTCGGCCGGTTCGGGCGGCAGGTCTCCGGCTACGGCCTCGAACACCTCCTTCCCGAAAATCGCTTCGACGTGCGCAAACTGTTCGTCGGCAGCGAGGGAACACTCGGCGTGCTCACCGAGGCGACCGTGCAGCTCGTGGCCGATTCGCCGGTGCGCACCATGGTGGTCCTCGGCTACCCCGACATCGTCGACGCAGGCAACGCAGCCCACACACTGCTCCGTTTCCGCCCCACGGCGTGTGAAGGCCTCGATTCGCGCATCGTCGACATCGTCCGTACCCGGCGCGGGCCGGGGGCGGTTCCGCCGTTGCCGCGCGGTGCGGCGTGGCTGTTCGTCGAACTCGTCGGCGACGACTACGGCGAGGTGCACGACCGTGCAGTGTCGATGGTCGACGTCTCCGGCGCGATCGACGCTCTGCACGTCGACGATCAGGCACGTGCCGCGGCGCTGTGGCGGATCCGGGAGGACGGCTCCGGCTTGTCGGCGCGTAGCCCCCGGGGCCTGCCCGCGCACGCAGGATGGGAGGACGCTGCGGTCCCGCCGGAGCGCACCGGCGACTACCTGCGCGATTTCGAGCAGCTCACCGACAGCTACGGCATCACCGGCTACCCGTACGGACACTTCGCCGACGGCTGCATTCACATCCGGCTCGATGTTCCGCTCGAGATGCCCGGACTGTTCCGGGAATTCCTTTTTGCTGCAGGAAGGTTGGTGGCGTCCTACGGCGGGTCGATGTCGGGGGAGCATGGCGACGGGCGAGCCCGCAGCGAACTGCTGCCCCTGATGTACTCGGCGACGCACTACGGTTGTTCGGGGCCGTCAAGTCGGTGTTCGACCCAGAGGATCTGCTCAACCCGGGTGTACTCGTCGATCCGCGTCCCGTCGACGCCGACCTGCGCGTGACCGCCGCGCCCGCCGTCCGCACCGGTCTCGCGTTCCGGTACCGGGAGGACGGCGGCAACTTCACCCAGGCTGTGCACCGGTGCACCGGCGTCGGGAAGTGTCGCGCCGACACCACCGCCGTCGGTGGGGTGATGTGCCCGTCGTATCTCGCCACCCGCGAGGAGAAGGATTCGACGCGCGGCCGGGCCAGGGCCCTGCAGGAAATGCTGAACGGGTCGCTCGTCACCGACGGGTGGTCGTCGCCGGAGGTGCACGAGACCCTCGATCTGTGCCTGTCGTGCAAGGGCTGTGCTTCGGATTGCCCCACCGGTGTCGACATGGCGACATGGAAGTCGGAGGTACTGCACCAGACGTACCGCGGCAAGCGTCGCCCGATCAGTCACTACACTCTGGGTCGGCTACCGCAGTGGGCTGCGCTCGCCTCACGAATCCCGAAGGTAGCCAACGCGATCACGAAGGTGCCCGGCGTGGCGTCGGTGGGCCTGCGGCTCGGAGGAATGGACAGGCGCCGGAACGTGCCCGCCTTCGCGCCCCGCACCTTCCGTCGATGGCTCGCCGACACCGCCGGACAGCGTGCCCGCACAGGCGAACCCGTGCTGCTCTTCGTCGACACCTTCACCGACTACTTCACGCCCGAGGCCGGTATGGCGGCGGTGGAAGTGCTCGAAGCCGCCGGATATCGCGTTCGCGTGACCGAGAAGCAACAGTGCTGCGCGCTGACCTGGATCACCACGGGGCAGCTCGACGAAGCACGAAAGATCCTGGGCCGCACCGTCACCGAACTATTCCGTGCCGGAACCCCGATCGTGGGAATCGAACCGTCGTGCACGGCGGTATTGCGTTCCGACACCGTCGAACTGCTCGGATCCGAGCCGGCGCGTGTCGTGGCCGATTCCACACGCACACTCGCCGAATTACTCGGCGACTGGGAACCGCCGTCGCTGGCCGGCACCACCGTGGTCGCCCAGCCGCACTGTCACCACCACGCGATCATGGGGTGGGATGCCGATGCGGCGCTGCTGAAACGTGCCGGCGCGGAGGTCACCCGGCTCGGCGGCTGTTGCGGTCTCGCCGGAAATTTCGGAGTAGAGCGTGGCCACTACGACGTGTCGGTCGCGGTCGCGAACAACCAGCTGATTCCCGCCGTCGAATCCGCCGACGCCGACACGGTGGTGCTCGCCGACGGCTACTCGTGCCGCACCCAGCTCAGCGACCTCACCGATCGCGAGGCACTCACCTTGCGGAGTTGCTCGCTTCCCGGCTCCCATAGGTTCGGCAGGTCGAACCACCAGGGCCTGATGTCTCGACGGATGGGTGGCACATCAGTGAGTGTCGGAATCCTTTGGCGGTTCTGGCGGGAGTGCCCCACCTTCATTGGCCCATCGATCGAGCTGCTTGGGTGCGGGCTCTGCATTCCGCCGCCCGCGCCTGATGATCCCTTCCATCGCATCCCTGAATTTGCCCATGTCAGGGACTATACCGAATCGGCCACGGCATCCCTGTTGTTCTGGAGTGCGCAGCGGTGGCTGCGTCATTCCGGCGGGTTCGCAGGTCTGGGTTCGCCGGTGGCAGAGGCGAGGATCGGGGGGTAGTCGCGGGTGTTCACCGTCCGCGCCGTCGTCCCTTACTGCGTTTGTCGTTGACCGGCGTGGTCCGAGTTCGTAGGGGATTTTCAGGATGCGGCGGGTTTTGGCGTCGATGTCGCAGTTGCCTGATGCGACGGAGTGGAGGATGCCGTTGTAGACGAGGTCCCACAGGTCGGGGTTGCCCTGGATCTGGCTGATCTTGAACGAGTGGATTTCGTTGCCGTGTGCGTCTTTCAGTCGGAGGACGCGGTTGGTGCCGTCGGCGGAGAAGCGGATGCGGGTGAGGTGGTAAGTGTCGACCCAGCTGCCACGCCACTGCACCCAGATGGCTCCCGCGGCGGTCCAGTGGTTTCCAGTGGCGCGAAACATGACCCAGGCAGCCGCGGCAATGAGCAGCCAGGCGGCCCACCAGTGGGTCCAGCGGAGGTCTCCGTTGGTGAGGGTCATGTACGCGACTGCGATCCCGACCATCATGAGTGCGGAGATGTACGGGTCGCGGGCGGTTGGTTGGATCCATTCGAGGGTGGGACCCAGATGGCCCGGCGCTTCCGGGGGGTTCCGTGGGTGCCGGTCGGAAGGTGTGTGCCTGGTTCCCCGATGGATGCGTGGTGCGTGGGGCGGGCGGGGTTCGCCGGTGATCGGGTCGGGGCTTGGAGCAGGTCGGGTGTGTGCATTCCTGGCCTCAGAACAGCGCCAGCAGCACTTGCGAGGATCAATTCGGTTGCTACGGTTCCCGCAACAAATCCGCCAACATCTTTTGCAACTGCTTTCACCGCGTCGCCGGTGGTTTCGGCATTCATGACATCACTGACAGTCTGAAGACCGGTTGTAGCTGCTCCGACGACAGGGACCTTCGATCCGATATGTGATAGCGCCGATCCTTTCGGGAGGTAGTCGTCTGCGGTACGGCCGAGAAACTGGACGAACTTGTTGTCACCGAGCCCCGCGAGCAGCCGGGAGTTCTCCGCGGCGAATCGCGCCGCGTCGTCGGCCCCACCTTGGAAGGTCCGAACAGCTCTGGCTGCGGTGGCTTCCGGGTACGGGTCGCCCAGCCGGGCTGCTTCCGCGGCGAGTTCGTGTAGCCGGGCCAGATTCGCGCCTCGGGTATCGGCGATCGGGCCCCATTTCGACAACTCGGCGAATGCGGTGCCGACATATCCGGTGACTGTGAACGCGGCCAGCCAACCCCACTGGCTTCCGCATTCTTCAGGATTGTCGTCGGCCCGCGCAGCGCTTCCGCGAACGTGCTGTGCGCAGCGACCTCGATTCCGCGACCTTCCGCGACGAGTCCAGCCGCAGTTTCGTAGGCCACAACCTGCTTTGCTCGAAGAATTTGGGGTGCAACATCATACGAGGACTGATCGACCTCGACCGTATCGCCGATCCCGGTACCGAACTCCACGGGAATACTGGCTTCCGACGCTGTCTCCTCGGCCTGCGACATTCGTGCTCGTGCGGTGACGAACTCATCGGCAAGTACGCGCAGGGCCGCGGCAATCACGGCGATCCGGTCTGCGGCCTCGGTGGTTCCGGTGATGATGCGGTCGAGCGTTGACCGGAACTTGTCACCTGCCGTGCTTTTGAACTCGTACTCGGACTCTGTGCGGCCATCGCGTGCCGACTTCAGCTGATCGTTCACACCGGCTGCGAGGGAGGCGAGCGAATCCGCGCACACGTAGCACGAGGCGGGGTCGCCGAATACATGGGTGTCGAGGCTCATTGTTCACCGGCCTTCGCGATTTCCTGCGCGTTGCGATCATCGGTTTCCTGGTAGGCGCGCAGACTGTCCTGGGTGAGGTCCGCTGAATTGGCCCGCGACCGGACCGCCACGTCCAACGCGGATGCGATCGATCCGAGAGTGTCTACGAGCAGCACGGTGGATGCACCGGCGTCGGGTATTTCGGCGGCTTCGGATCCGAGGTCGTTGATTCCGATCGCTCCGGTTGTCAGACGCCTCGCGACTGCGTTGAGGTCGCCGATTTCGATGCTCACCGGTTCCTGCTCGTCCGATGGGATCGTGCAGCAGGTTTGGAGACCGCAGGTACTCGTTTTCGGCAGCATCGGGTGGTGGCGGCGGTGGTTGTCTGGCGTCGAGCAGGTCCACGTGATATCCGGTGGTGCGGTGGATTTCCTGCAGTCCGGCGCTGTCGACGCCCATCCATGCTTGCCGCGGTCCGCAGCAACGGACCAGTTCCTGCAGTGACGTGTAGGCGGGCATTGCCAGCCGGCCGTCGGGCAGGGTGCGCATCTCCAACCGAACCTGCCCCGACCCGTCGCGGCGTCGAGTCGGCACGTACAGAATCTCACTCATCGAATCCCCCCGATCCTGTCGCACCCCCGTACGACCCGCTGCGAGATTACCGCAGCGGTGATGAGTTTCCGCGCGACGCCGGGTCGGTATCGGTGCCATCACCGCATCGAATCCAGGAGATCGTCATGACCACCCATTCCGCCGCCGATCGCGACACTCACGCCCACACCGACACGCCCGGTCGGGGCGCCCACATCGCCGGCCTGATCGTTAGCGGCCTCGTCGTCCTGTTCCTGCTCTTCGACTCCGTCATTCACATCATGAACACGTCGCAGGTGCAGGAAGCCATGGCCGACCTCGGCTTCGATCCGAGCCTGAACAGAGTGTTCGGGATCGTCCTGCTCATCTGCCTGGTGCTCTACGTCGTGCCGACGACCGCGATCCTCGGCGCAGTGCTGCTCACCGGATACCTCGGCGGAGCGGTCGCGACCAACCTGCTCACCGAGCAACCGATCGTCAGCACCACGCTGTTCCCGATCTACACCGGAATCTTCGTGTGGGGTGGATTGTGGCTGCGCGACAACGGGGTTCGGAACATCATGCCCCTTCGGCGCGCGTGACCACGGCGAACGGCCCCACCTCGGTGATCGTGAAACGAGGGTCGTCGAACAGGTTCTCGGGGAAGGTGACCGTGTATCGGCGAACGTTCGGGTCGTTCGGGTAGACATCCTCGGCCAAGCGAAGTGTGTAGCCCTCGGCGCCCTGTCGGAAGACGACGGCGTCGGGGGCTCGCCACGGCAGCGAATCCCATGCGGCGAGCAGGTCGTCGGTGGACTCGAGCTCCGACCACTCCTCGATCGCTGCTGCGCGACCCCCGAAGTCCGCGAGCGGATTCGCGTAGTGCGACGTCAACGCCTGGAAACCGAAGTAGGGGTAGTACGCGAGGAATGCAGTGTCGGCGGTGAGGACCACGTGGTCGTCGCGCTCACCACCGAGTTGCGAGCGCAATGTCTCGTCGATCTCCGAGTAGTACGACGCGGCGCCCGGCGGCCGTTGGTCGGCACGCTCACCGTTGCCGTCGGTGTCGGTGTAGGCGACGGTGATCTCGCTCGCGAGAACCTGCGGAACGTTCTGGGTGAATGCGAGCGCACCGAGTGCACCCACCGCGACGAGCACGCGCCGCACGTTCGGGTTGTCACTGGAGGCGAGGCTGATCCACCGTGAGAATTCCACGAACGCGAACGCACCCGCCGTGCCCAGCAGCGCCAGCAGGATCACTTCGAGCCGGAACGCGAGCAGCGTGTTGCCCAGAGCCGTGAACGCCATCGACCCCAGGAACCACAGATACACCGCGACGACGCCGAGCCCGAGTGCCTGTGCGCGCCGCGACGTCGTCGCCCGCCCGATCAGCCACACACTGCCCAGCAGGCACAACAACCCGATCAGCGACATGTGGAACATCGGCAGCGGCAGACTCGCGCCCGTGTCGGGCAGATAGTGGGTCGCGGAGCCGGAACCGGCGGACGAGCCGCCCCCGAGCACATCGAGCAGGAACGGTGCCCACACGATCAATGCGACGAGCCCTGCGATCACTGCGATGGCAACGAACCGCACGAGCACTGGCACCGTACTGCGCCACGATCCTTCGGTCGCTTCGCGAGTAGTGCCGCGGCCACCGCCATCACCGTCACCGCGAACGCGGCCAGGCCGAGGTAGAGCGTGTAGAACGTCGCGGCGACTCCTAGGAACAGGCCGGTGCCCACCACCGCGCCCCACCCCTGCCGTGCGCGTTTCTGGTAGTCATCGCCACCAGAAGCACGCACGGGGTCGAGGGCGCCCCAGGCCAGGACCAGGGCCGGCGCGATCAGCAGAGCGATCACCGCGCCGTACGGCTCCGGCGAGCCGTAGGCGAGCACGATCACCGTCGACGCTGTAGCCACCAGCACCGCGAGATCCGACCGGACAAGTTCCGACCACAGCACCAGCGCCACGACCGCCGCGACCGCCAGTGAGGCGATGGCATAGGCTTGAAGGCCTCCCACCCATCCATCCCCAGCAGGTTCGCGACACGGCCACCGATCCAGAACCAACCTGCCGGATAGAACGGCGGCATGTCGGCGTAGTTCATGTCGCGCAGAGCCGCGCTGTCGGTCAGTCGCGTGAGGAACTGGGTGCGGAACTCCTGGTCGACGGAGATTCCGTGCAGATACAGCTTCGTCGCGGCCAGCGGCATGCCGAGTGTCGCCGTGACCAGGCCCGACAGCGCCGCCCACGACAGCACGCGTGCTCCCGTCACCCACTTGCCGCGACGTAACAGGTAGATCGAGCACCCGAGCGCAGCCAGTGCGACGAACTGCAGGACCGTCGTGACGGCCTGCGTGACGTTCGACGAATTGAACGCCGGCCACTGCACTCGCGCGAACGCGAACAGTCCCACCCCTGAAACGACGATCGCGACGACCACGGCCGCAACCATGCGACCGACGGTCGTCGCGACCTTCCGAAACGGAGCGACGGGGATGGCGGTGGAACTCGCGGCGACTGTCACGGGACCCGAGCCTAGTGAAGCTGTGGGCTCCGGCGGTGTAGCCGGTGCCGTCAGATCGGCAGCTTGCGGAAGATGGCGCGCGGAATGTGCCGCAGCACGATCATCACGAACCGGAACGGGCCCGGCGCCCACACGATTTCCTTGCCCTTGTCGGACGCGGCAACCGCGAGCGCGGCGACATCTTCCTTGTTCACGGTCAGCGGCGCTTCGTCGACGTGCGCGCTGAACTTGGTGCGAACCTGGCCGGGCCGGACCACGGTCACGCGCGGTCCGAACGGGCGCAGCGCCTCTCCGAGGCCCAGGTAGAAGCCGTCGAGGCCGGCCTTCGACGAGCCGTACATGAAGTTGGCTCGCTTGACGCGCTCACCGGCCACCGACGACATCACGATTATCCGGCCGAAGCCTGCGCCTTCATCTTCTCGCCGATGAGGACACCGACGGACACCGACGCCGTGTAGTTCACGTTCGCGACGCGGACGGCCTTGACCTGGTTCTGCCACAGCTCCTCGGAGTCGCCGTCGAGGCCGAAGGCGACGATCGCGACGTCCACGTCGCCATCCGCCCACGCCTTGTCGATGACGGCGGGGTGGCTTTCGGTGTCGAGCGCGTCGAAGTCGATGACGTCGACCTTCGTCGCACCTGCAGCATTCATCTGAGCGACGGATGCATCGCGCAGCGGGTCGCCGGGCAGTGTCGCGAGGATGACGCGGGCGGGTGCTTGCGCAGGTACTCCTCGACGATCGTCAGGCCGATCTCGGAGGTGCCACCGAGAAGCAGCAGGGTCTGGGGATTGCCGACGGCGTTGATCATCAGTGGAGTTCCAACCTTCTGGACATATCGGAGGCGAAGACGTTGGTGGGATCGACCGTGCGGCGCACCTTGAGCCACTCGTCGATCCGCGGGTACATCGAGTGGAAGGTCTCCGCGTCGGTCCGCGAATCCTTCGCGGTGTAGAGGCGACCACCGAATTCGAGGACGCGCTTGTCGAGTTCACGGACGAACTCGTTCAGCCTGCTTTGATCGGGAAGTCGACGCAGATGTTCCACCCTTCATGGGGAAGCTCAGCGGCGCCTTGTTGCCGTCACCGAACAACTTGAACACGTTGAGGAACGAGTAGTGCCCCGATGCTTGGATGTCGATGATGATCTTCTTGAACTCGTCGACGGCTTCGGGCGGGACCACGAACTGGTACTGGAGGAACCCACCTGGGCCGTAGCCGCGGTTCCACTCACCGAACATGTCGAGCGGGTGGTAGAACTGCGTCAGATTCTGGACCTTGCCTGGTAGTTGCCCGCTTTGCGGTACCAGAGTTCACCGATGGTGGAGAACGTGTACTTGTTCGCCAGGCCGTTCGGGAAGATGTCCGGCAACGTCAACAACTGAGGTGCGTCGAACTTCAGGGGGTTCTTCTGCAGCTTCTTCGGAAGCTGATCGACCGTCGCGAGTGAACCCCGGGAGATCGCAGCACGACCGAGCTTCGGCAGCGGCGCGACCGCGTCGAACCACGCGCTCGAGTAGTCGTACTTGTCCTCGGAGCCGTCGCTGTGTGCCGCGATTGTCTCGTCAAGGGTGGAAGTGACGACACCGTCGGCGATGAAGTACGCCGTCTCCGTGGCTGTCATCTCGATGGTCGCGCGCAGGATGATGCCCGTCAGACCCATACCGCCGACGGTCGCCCAGAACAGTTTGGCGTTGCGCCCGCTGGGCGTGCACGTGCGGATCTGACCGTCTGCGGTGAGCAGATCGATCGAGCGCACGTGGTTGCCGAAGCTGCCGGCGCTGTGGTGTTCTTGCCGTGGATGTCGGATCCGATGGCACCGCCGATCGTGACCTGGCGTGTGCCCGGAAGCACCGGCACCCACAGGCCGAACGGCAGCGCGGCGCGCATCAGCTGGTCGAGGTCGACGCCGCCGTCCACCACGACACGACGCGATTCGCGGTCGATGCTGTGGATCTTGTTCAGCGCCGTCATGTCGACGACGAGCCACCTGCGTTCTGTGCGGGGTCGCCGTACGAGCGGCCGAGACCGCGCGCGATGACACCGCGACGCAGATGTGCCGGCTTCGACTCGTTCTGCTCTGCGACCTGCGCGACGGCCTTCGCTATGAGCTCGACGTCGGGTGTGGAGAGCACCTCTGCGGTGGTCGGCGCGGTGCGCCCCCATCCGGTCAGGGTGCGTGTCTGGGTGGGGAGAGGCTCGCTCGCCTGCTCTTCAGCTGTCGTAGACATCGGGGTAGAGGCTACCCGCGTTCGCTCACTACCCGGCAAGATGCCGTAGGTCACTCGTCGCGTTTCGGTGAAAATCTCCATGTCGTGGCGGTACGGGTTGTGGCGCGGCGGGCGTTACCCTCGACTCCGTGCCCGAACCCCACGACCACGTTCAGCCGCTGCCGGAACACCACGCTCCGCTCGCTCCCGAGCTGCCGCTGACCGACTCGACCGCCGACGACGCGCTCGATCTCAAGACGCAGCTGGTGCGGTTCGTGCTCACAGGCGGACTCTCGCAATCGTCGACTACGGCCTGTATGTGCTGCTCATGGCGCTCGGCGTCACCCGCGATCTCGCGAAGGCGCTGTCCTTCATCGCGGGAACCACGACCGCGTACCTCATCAACCGACGCTGGACTTTCCAGGCACCGCCGAGCCGAGTGCGATTCGTCGCGGTCGTGATCTTGTATGCGGTGACATTCGCCGCTCAGGTGGGTATCAACCGGCTGCTCAACGAGTCGCTGGGCGACGACTGGTGGGTGACCCCGTTCGCCTTCGTGGTCGCCCAGGGTGTTGCGACGGTGATCAACTTCGTGGTGCAGAGACTCGTCATCTTCCGCATCCGCTGAATCTTTGGTGGATCCTTGTCCGCTCAGCGAACCGTTTCCTACCAAGGATTCACCGGTGTCGCGACATCGCCGTCCGAATCTGACGAAGTACACCTTCGGGATCCTGGGTCAGCGTGTGCCACGTGAATCGCAGGACGTGCCAGCCGGCGTTCACCAGGACGTTCTGTCGTTCCGCGTCGCGCCGGTGCCGCTGCGCGTCGCGGTGCCAGGCCCAGCCGTCGATCTCGATGGCGACGCGCTCGGCGTCGAACACCACGTCGATTTCGTAACCGCAGCTCCTCGCGTGGGCACGCCACCCGATCAGGCCGGCAGTACGTAGAAGACGATGCAGGATCCGTTCGGCTTCCGAGTGCCCACCATCGCCGGCAGAGCACAGCAGTCGCGCCGCCGCACGTGCCCCGTGCCGTCCCGAGTTTCTACGATGCACCCGGTGGAGGACCTCGAGTGACGTGTGGCGCTGCAGCGCACGGTCCATGAGCACGGATCCGTTCGGTAACTCGACCGCAGCCTCGAGAACGGTCAGCGGTAGGGCAGTGGTGGGCAGGCTGCGGACCACAACGGTGTCTTTCCAGTGCAGGTCACGGCGTCGAAGGCGAACGTCATGTCTTCGCGGAAGCGCTCGACGATGAGTCACCGTGACGTAGTGGTGGCCGGGTGGACGATCGAGGAGTCCGTGCCACCACGCGGCACTCGGTCCCCAAGCAACGGCATCCCGTCCTGCGCAGTACACCGCCGCGCGAAGGCTCACGCTTTCGGTGTGTTCGCGGTCGGCGCGCAGGTATATGCCAGGTGCGAGGGTGGACCACTCGCCGGACCGGACCTGCCGGGTCACAGTCGACGAGCTCATGCCACATTCGAGGGCTTGCGTGCGTGTGATGATCCCGTCCTGGCGAGACATGATCGCGTGGATCGCTTTACGGCTCATATTTCGTTCGACGCAGCATCGCTCGAAGCGGTTCCACTCACACGCAATGTTGGTGAGATATTGCCCGGAATACGGACAATGATCCACCAAAGTCGATCAGGCGTGGGGCAGCTGCCCGGCCGCACGCGCGTCGGCGAGCGTCGGCGCGACACGGTCTTTGGCCGACAGTTCGTATTCGAGTGGCCGCCCGTCGCGCCCGACCGTCGGCCACTCGATCCCGATTTCCGGATCCAGCGGATACACTTCGTGTTCTCGCTCCGGGTTGTAGCCCGTCGAGCAGAGGTACATCACCGTCGAATGGTCTTCCAACGCCAGGAACCCGTGTCCCAAACCCTCGGACAGGAAGATCCCACGACGATCGACAGTGTCGAGCAGCACTGAATCCCACTGGCCGAACGTCGGCGAACCGACACGCAGATCGACGACGACGTCGAGCACCGAACCCGACACGCACGTCACGTACTTCGCCTGCCCCGGTGGGACATCCGCGTAATGGATCCCACGCAGGACCCCTGCCGCCGACACCGAGCAATTGGCCTGCGCGAGATCGAGTTCCCGACCGGTTGCCTCGGCGAAGGTGGACTGCTTGAACCATTCGAGGAACACCCCGCGGTCGTCTCCGAACTGCTTCGGCGTGATCTCCCACGCGCCCGCAACCTTCAGTTCGCGATACTGCATTCGCTCAGAAATCCCTTCCCTGTGCCAGCAGGTCCAGCAGATACCTGCCGTAGCCCGACTTCATCAGCGGTTCGGCCAGCACCCGGAGTTCGTCGTCGGTGATGTAGCCGCGACGCCACGCAACTTCCTCCGGCACCCCGATCTTCAAACCCTGACGTTGTTCGATGGTGCGCACATAGTTCGACGCATCGAGCAGAGAATCGAATGTGCCGTGTCGAGCCATGCGGTACCACGAGGCAAGACCTCGACCTGAAGTTTCCCCGCCTCGAGATAGGCGCGGTTGACGTCGGTGATCTCGAATTCGCCACGCGCAGAAGGCTCCAGCGACCGTGCGATGTCGACGACGTCGTTGTCGTAGAAGTACAGTCCGGGCACCGCATAGCGTGATTTCGGATCCGACGGTTTCTCCTCCAACGACAATGCGCGACCGTCGGAATCGAATTCGATCACCCCGTACGCCGACGGATCGGATACCCGGTAGGCGAACACGGCACCGCCGTCGACGTCGGCGAACCTCGTGAGCTGTGTGCCGAGTCGGGTCCGTAGAAGATGTTGTCGCCCAATATCAGAGCCACCGAGTCGGTGCCGATGTGGTCGGCTCCCAGGACGAAGGCCTGCGCCAATCCGTCGGGCCGATCCTGGACTGCGTAGGTGATCTCGATCCCGAACTGTGATCCGTTGCCTAGTAGATGCCGGAACTGGGCCGCGTCGTGAGGGGTGGTGATCAGCAGGATGTCGCGGATGCCTGCGAGCATGAGCGTCGAGAGCGGGTAGTAGATCATCGGCTTGTCGTAGACGGGAGTGAGCTGTTTGCTGATCCCCAGTGTGATGGGGTGCAGCCGCGAACCGGCGCCGCCTGCCATGATGATTCCGCGCATGCCGGTCAGTGTCCCATGGGTAGGGTTGGCGCAATGAAGCTGCTCGTCACCGGCGGCGCCGGATTCATCGGCGCGAACTTCGTCCACCAGACCGTCGCCGAACGCCCCGACGTCGAGGTCACCGTCCTCGACAAGCTCACCTACGCGGGCAACCTCGACTCGCTCGCACCGGTGAAAGAGTCGATCACCTTCGTTCACGGCGACGTCACCGACACCGACCTCGTCGACCGGCTCGTCGCCGACACCGATCTGGTGGTGCACTTCGCGGCCGAGTCCCACAACGACAACTCCCTGGCCGATCCGTTGCCGTTCGTGCAGACCAACCTCGTCGGCACGTTCGCGCTGCTCGAGGCGGTCCGTAAGTACGACGTGCGATACCACCACATCTCCACCGACGAGGTGTACGGCGACCTCGCGCTCGACGACCCGGCGAAGTTCACCGAGGCCACGGCCTACAACCCGTCGAGCCCGTACTCGTCGACAAAAGCGGGCTCCGACCTGCTCGTCCGCGCCTGGGTGCGCTCGTTCGGAGTCCGCGCCACGATCTCGAACTGCTCGAACAACTACGGTCCGTACCAGCACGTGGAGAAGTTCATTCCCCGCCAGATCACGAACGTGCTCACCGGGGTGCGGCCGAAGCTGTACGGCACCGGCACCAATGTGCGCGACTGGATCCACGTCGACGACCACAACCGCGCGGTGTGGACGATCATCGACAAGGGTGGGATCGGTGAGACCTATCTCATAGGGCCGATGGTGAAACGGACAATCGCACGGTCATCGAGACCGTTCTCGAGCTGTGCGATCGGGACGAAGCGGATTTCGATTTCGTGTCCGATCGGCCGGGACACGACCTGCGCTACGCGATCGACGCGACCCGTCTGAAGACCGAACTCGGTTGGGAGCCGGTCTACCGGGATTTCCGCTCCGGTCTGCAGGCGACCATCGAGTGGTACCGGGCGAACGAGGCGTGGTGGCGTCCCCACAAGGAGACGACCGAAGCTGCCTACCGACGAACAGAATGCACCCTCGAGGCGTGAGTAAAGGTCCTGCAATAGGCAAAAGGTGTATTTCTCGTGATCCTCACCAATCGGTCGCAACTGTCGCGTGATCGGCGGGCGGCGCTGTTCCCGCTGATAATGTCGCATCCGGACCAACGGGATCGACGAGATCGGGGAGTTACTCGATGGAGCAGGCATCTGCCGGCGACGCGACAACTATCGGAAGCAATGTCGACGCGCTGGAGGACGCCCTCATCGAGCCGGTACGTCGCGATCGGCTGATCGTTCAGCGCGGACTGTTCGGGTCGCTCTCGTCGCGCGTCCCCGAGAAGATGTACGTGATCACCAAGGGTGACGCCGCCGCCGACCGGCACGGGCTGCAGCTCGCCGAGGGCGCGACCGCTCAGACCAACACCTATTTCGGCCGGTTCGCCGCGACTTTCTGGCAGCGCTGGACCGATGTGAAGACGGTGAACCTGCAGCTCACCTACGCCTCTTCGGGTAGCGCGAGCTTCACGGTGTGGGCATCCGACGCCCGCGGCCGCGAGCGCATCGTCACAACCTCGAAGGTGTCGGGTTCGGGCGACCTCGATCTCGAACTTCCCATCGAGCGGTTCGTCGATGGTGGCGCAATGTGGTTCTCCGTGGAGTCCGGCAACGGCTCACTGCTCATCTCCGATGCCCGCTGGACTGTCGCCGCTCCCGAGCGCCTGCGACCGGCTGCAGTCGTCATCTGCACGTTCAACCGCGCCGACGACTGCACCATCACGGTCGGCACCCTCGCCTCCGACGACGACGCGATGTCCGACATCGACGCGGTGTGCATTGTGGACCAGGGCACTGACCAGGTGCGTTCACGTCCCGCGTTCGCGGAGGTCGAGGAGAAGCTCGGTAAGAAACTCGTCTACCTCACGCAGCCGAACCTCGGTGGCGCGGGCGGATTCTCCCGCGGCATGTACGAGATCACCGGCTCGCCGAACTCGGCGCACGCCAACGTGATCGTCATGGACGACGACATTCTGTGCGAGCCGGAATCCGTGCTGCGGCTCAATGCGTTCGCGAACATGACGGTGCAGCCCACGATCGTCGGCGCGCAGATGCTGTCGCTGAGCAACCCGCAGATGTTGCATGTCAGTGCCGAGCGTGAGGTGCTCGACGAGATCACCGCGGGTGAGCTCACCCCTGGCGCGAAGATGGGCATCGACCTCGTCAAGAAGAAGCAGGACGCCCGCTTCGACGCAGGCTGGAACGGCTGGTGGACGTGCCTGCTGCCCGCCGAGATCATCGCCGAGTGCGGCCTGCCGATCCCGCTGTTCTTCCAGTGGGACGACATCGAGTACGGGATTCGCGCCCGCTTCGCCGGGCACCCGACGGTCACGCTGCCCAACGCGGGTGTGTGGCACGCGGACTTCCACCTCAAGGACTACGACGACTGGGCGCGGTACTTCAGCATCCGCAACGGCCTCGTCGTGTCCGCGCTGTACGGGCGGTTCGACGGCAACGACATCTCGAAGTACCTGTTCCGCAAGATCAGCGAGCTGATCGTCTCGATGCAGTACGGGCTGGCCGCCACGTTCATCAAGGCCGCCGAGGATTTCCTCGCCGGACCGGACTTCCTCTACGACGGCGGTCAGACGGTGCTGAAGGAACTGCGCGAGCTGCGCGACCGCTACCCCGAGACGAAGCCGCTACCCGCGTCGCAGGTGGGCAAGGAATCGGATCCGCACACTCAGATGAAGGTGTGGGAGTTCGAGCCCGACAAGAAGCGTGAGGGTCTCGTTCTCGTCAAGCGGGCGGTGCAGCAGTTCCGGGGCAAGGTCGATCGCAGGCAGGTCACGGTTCCGGCGCACTTCGCGAACTGGTGGCACGTGTCGTTGTTCGACACGGCCGTGGTCACCGACGCGTCGCAGAACGCGGTGCGGGTGCGTCGCCGCGACAAGGACACCGCCGTCGACCTCGCGAAGCACGCCGCGAAGGTGTGCTGGCGACTCCGCAAGGAAGCCCCACAGATGAAGAAGGTGTGGCACGACGCCATGCCCAAGCTGACCAGCCGCGAGAATTGGGCTCGTCTCTACGGTATCGACGAGTAACTCATGAGGACATGGCCGCTCCCGCTGTTCATCGGGGGAGCGGCCATGTTCATCGGTGCAGCATTCTCGTGGGTGCCGTCTTTCTGGTGGGACGAGGCTGCCACGATCTCCGCGGCGAATCGTTCTGTCGGGGCACTGTTCGACCTGCACGCTCTGCGCGACGCCGTGCACGGGCTCCACAACCTGCTCCTGCACTGGTGGTTCGCGCTCGTCGCATCAGTGAGTTCACCGCCCGGATCCCGGGTGCGGTGGCGGTGGGTGTCGGCGCGGCCGCTGTCACCGCGACCGGGCAGAAGCTCGCCGGAC
>BBEG01000099.1 GCA_001312645.1 Rhodococcus sp. JCM 9791 | reverse complement strand
TTAAGTCCCCTTTTTTCGCAAACTGGATTTTTCTGGAATTTGACGTATGGTGTGGTGCTGTTGAGTAATTGCCACTTCGAAACGAGGAGCGACAATGGCCGACAAGGGAAAAACACTCAAGAAACCCGCGCAATCCGTGAAGGAGCGCCGGGCAGAAAAACGACAGAAGGCTGCAGAGGCCGGAGAATTCATCCGCAAGCGGAAGCGGAGTTGAGACCGGCGAACGCCATGAACACCGAAATTGCAGTGCTAGAGGCGCTGTATGAAAAGATCCGCGACCTGCCGATCCACCCTGTCGGTACCGATGCGCAAGGCAACGGATATCGGGCCGCCCTGGCCCGTGCACGAGTGTTCGTTCTCGACGAGCGAGCCGGAGTCATAAGAACACCGGCATGAGATAAGAAGACGGTATCGAAGTGAAAAGGACGCTGCATGCCCTGGACAGAATTCAGGAAAGGCTCGAAGGGGAATTGGATTCCGTAACGGTCTCCTCGGAAAAAGAAGTCGGATATCGCTCCGGAATTTCTGAGGCACTCGTGTGCGTGATGGAGGTGCGCCGATCGCTGACGAGCTGACCGAGCGGTGAATCGACACTGCCGTGGTCGGAACTGGTGATGTCCGGACGCATGGGCGGCGCGCAGGTGGCGCGCCGCCCTCCGCATCTGGACAATGGAAGAGTTCTACTTTCTCTCACCAGGAGGCTTCGTGGCCGACGGACCGCTCATCGTCCAGTCCGACAAGACCCTGCTGCTCGAGGTCGACCACGAGCAGGCGAATGCAGCCCGGCAGGCCATCGCTCCCTTCGCGGAACTCGAACGTGCGCCCGAGCACGTCCACACCTACCGGGTCACTCCGTTGGCGCTGTGGAACGCACGCGCAGCCGGCCACGACGCCGAGCAGGTCGTCGACGCGCTGGTCACCTATTCCCGCTTCGCCGTGCCGCAGCCGCTGCTCGTCGACATCGTCGACACCATGGGCCGGTACGGCCGCCTGCAACTGGTGAAGAATCCCGCTCACGGACTCACGCTCGTCAGCTTCGACAATGCGGTGCTCGCCGAGGTGATGCGCAACAAGAAGATCGCGCCCATGCTCGGCGCACGCATCGACGATGACACCGTGCTCGTGCATCCCAGCGAACGCGGTCGCCTCAAGCAGATGCTGCTCAAGGTCGGCTGGCCTGCCGAAGACCTCGCCGGATACGTCGACGGCGAGGCACACAGCATCGCCCTCGACTTCGAGACGCATCCGTGGCATCTGCGCGACTACCAGGAGATGGCTGCGAGCTCCTTCTGGGACGGCGGTTCGGGTGTCGTCGTGCTTCCTTGCGGTGCCGGTAAGACGATGGTGGGCGCGGCCGCGATGGCGAAGGCAGGTGCCACCACTTTGATCCTCGTCACGAACACCGTCGCCGGGCGGCAGTGGAAGCGCGAGCTGATCGCCCGCACCTCCCTCACCGAAGAGGAGATCGGCGAGTACTCCGGGGAGAAGAAGGAGATCCGCCCGGTCACCATCGCCACCTATCAGGTGGTCACCCGTAAGACGAAGGGCGAGTACCGCCACCTCGAGCTGTTCGACTCCCGCGACTGGGGACTCATGATCTACGACGAGGTGCATCTGCTTCCGGCCCCCGTCTTCCGGATGACCGCCGACCTGCAGTCCCGGCGTCGTCTCGGCCTCACTGCCACGCTGGTGCGCGAGGACGGACGCGAAGGCGACGTGTTCTCACTCATCGGCCCCAAGCGGTACGACGCGCCGTGGAAGGACATCGAGGCGCAGGGTTGGATCGCCCCGGCCGACTGTGTGGAGGTGCGTGTGACGCTCACCGACGCCGAGCGGATGGCGTACGCGGTGGCCGAGCCGGAGGAACGCTACAAGTTGTGTTCGACGGCACGCACCAAGAACGCAGTGGTCAAATCGATCCTCGCGCGTCACCCCAACGCCCCCACTCTCGTCATCGGTGCCTACCTCGACCAGCTCGACGAGCTCGGTGAGGCCCTCGATGCCCCGGTCATCAAGGGTTCGACGCGCAGCAAGGAACGCGAGGTGTTGTTCGACCGCTTCCGCAACGGTGAGCTCGAGGTCCTCGTCGTGTCGAAGGTCGCGAACTTCTCGATCGACCTGCCGGAGCGTCGGTCGCGGTGCAGGTGTCGGGCACGTTCGGGTCGCGACAGGAAGAGGCCCAGCGGCTCGGACGGTTGCTGCGCCCGAAGCAGGACGGTGGTCAGGCGCACTTCTACTCGGTGGTCTCCCGCGACACCCTCGACGCCGAGTACGCCGCGCACCGTCAGCGCTTCCTGGCCGAGCAGGGCTATGCGTATCGGATCACCGACGCGACGACCTGCTGGGGCCGCAGATCGGCTGACTCCACAGCGTCAGGTTCCGCTGGTCCGTACGAGTCGATATTCCTGTTCGGGACGACCGGTGTTTCCGTATCTCAGCTGCATCCGCAGTTGCCCTTTCGCAACGAGGGCTGCCAGGTAGCGCTGCGCAGTCGCGCGCGACACCCCGGTCGCCATCGCGACCTCACCCGCCGACATCGGTTGCTCCGACTCCCGAAGTGCGGTCATCACAAGCTCTTTGGTGACCGACCGTGCGGCAGGCGCGGTGGCGCCGGAGGTCGGCAACACGGGTCGCAATGCTGCCAGCGCCGTGTCGATCTCGGTCTGGGTGAGCTCCGGGGACTCTACGATGCGTCGGTACTGTGCGTATGCGGCGAGCCTGCGCGCCAATTCGGTGTTGGCGAACGGTTTGACGAGATAAACCAGTGTCCCGGCGGCCATGGCGCGCCGCACCGTGCCGCCCTCACCGGCCGCACCCAGGACGAAACTGTCACAGTCCAGTTCACGGATCAGATCGATCCCCGACCCGTCCGGTAGATACACGTCGACGAGTGCCAGATCGACCGGAGTCTCACGGACCACGTCCCGCGCGGCAGCGACGCTACCCACCACGTCCGCGACAGCGAAGCCGATGACGCTCGACACCACCTGTGCGTGCAGTTCCGCGACCCTGAAATCGTCGTCGACGACGAGCACCGTCAGATCTGGTCCGCCCACCGCGTGTCTCCTTCGTCGAGAACTCCGACGAGGGTAGCGAGGAACACCGCGCCTCCTGTCGGGTTGTCCGGGGTGCGGTGTCCACCGCGATCGACGAGGAGCACATCTCCGCCGTGATCACGCGCGATCTGCCGAGCCAGGGCCAGTCCCATACCCCGTCCGCCCGGCACTCCGCTGTCGGTATGGGTGGTGACTCCCTCCACGAACACGTCGGAAATCTCTTCGGCAACACCGTTTCCGGTGTCGGCGACCGTGATGTGCAGATCCTGGCCGTCCTCGACGAGTTCCACTTCCACTTCTGCCGGACGACGACCGCTCTCCTTGGCCGCCTCGATCGCATTGTCGAGCAGGTTCCCGAGGATGGTCGTGACGTCGACGGGGAGGTTCAGCGCACCGTGCACCCACGTGTTCTCCCCCAGGACCAGGCGGACGCCGCTCTCACGAGCGTGGGCCGCCTTCGCGGTGAGGAACGTGTGCAGATAGGGGTCGGCCACGGCGTCGACGCCCTCGAGTTGCTGTCCCAGTGGGCCTGACCCGATGACCTGGTCGATGAAGTCGGCGGCCTGCTCGGAACGACCCTGCTGAAGGAGCCCGTTCAGAAGGTGCAGCCGATTGGCGAACTCGTGCCGTTGGGCGCGCAGGGCCGTGGTGAGGGACTGCACTGCACCCAGTTCACGCGTGAGGTTCTCGATGTCGGTGCGGTCGCGCACCGACATCACGGTGCCGAGATCCTTCCGGTCACGCACCACCCGCCTCGCCACGGCGACTACGACCCTGTCCCCGGCGGTCGCAGCGATCGGCGCGCTCTGCGCCTCGTACAGGATGTCCAACAAGCGCGGACTGATCCCGATCGCGTCGACGGGATCTCCGGCTCCTCCGTGCAGATTCAGCAACCGGCGCGCTTCGGCGTTGACCACGGTGACAGTGCCACTCGTGTCCGTGGCCACCACTCCGTCGGAGATGCCACGCAGCACCACTTCCTGCTCGCGGACGAGCTCGGCCAGCTGATCGGGTTCGAGACCGAGTGTGAGCGTCTTCCATCTGTTGGCGAGCAGAATCGATCCGACGGTCCCGAATGCCAAGGCTCCGAGTGCGACGAGCGCGGCATAGCCGAGATCGCTGCGCAGATCGGATCGGACACGGTCGGTGGAGATCCCCACGCTCACCTCCCCGACGACACGGTCCGAGGCGGGGTCCATCACCGGCACCTTCGCCCGGACGGACTGCCCGAGAGTTCCGGACTCGCTGACCACCACCTCACGTCCGGCCAGCGCCTCGGCCGGATCCGTACTCACTCGCAGGCCGAGCAGTCCCGGGTCCGGATGCGCGAGCCGAAGTCCCATCTCGTCGGTGATCACCACGAACAGTGCCCCGGTCGCGGCCCGTACGGATTCGGCATCTTTCTGCAGGTCCCCTCCGGCGAGTTCCGGGTTGTCGGGGCCGACGACCCCGTCGTCGGCCGCCGCAAGCCTCGCCACCTCGCTGCGCACGGCTTCCTCGGCGGCGACGGTCCTCGCGATCGCAAGCGCCCGCTGTCCGTGTTCGTCGGTGACCCGGTTCTCCGTGGTCGTGGCGAACACCGCGAATCCGATGCCGAGTGTGACCGCCACGACCGCGGATTGGAGCAGCAGCACCTGCGTGCGAAGTTTCACAGTGTCCTCGGATCCTTCAGCACATGCCCAGTGTGGACCGTGGCGCGGCTCAGCCGAACGGAATCTGCCCGATGAGCACTCCGGTCACCAGCATCGCGAGCGACACCAGCACCGCGCGCCACAGCACCTTCTTGTGGTGGTCGGCGAGCTGCACTCCTGCGAGGGTGACGAGGAGCAGGATCGCCGGGACCAGCGGGCTCTGCATGTGCACGGGCTGGCCGGTGATCGACGCACGTGCCATCTCGACGGGCTCGATCCCGTACTGGGCCGCGGTTTCAGCGAGAACCGGCAGCACACCGAAGTAGAACGCGTCGTTGGTCATGAAGAAGGTCATCGGAATGCTCAGTACACCGGTGATGACGGCGAGGAACGGGCCGAGCGAATCCGGGATCACGCCGGTCAGCCACAACGCCATCTCCTCGACCATGCCGGTGCCCTGGAACACGCCGGTAAGGACGGCCGCGGCGAACACCATGGCGACCACCGACACGATGCTCGACGAATGCCGCACGATCGCTGCGGACTGATCGGCGATCCGGGGGAAGTTCACGGCCAACGCGATGCCCGCGGCGATCATGAACAGCACAGGAATGGGCAGGATGTCCAGGCCGAGCACTACGAGCAGGGCCACGGTGAGGGCCGCGTTGAACGGCAGCAGCCGCGGGCGAAGGATAGGTCGCTTCGGGTCGAGACCGTCCACGAATCCGTCTGCGCCTCCGGTGGCATCGTCACTGCCACCGGAACCACCGGAACCACCGGAACCACCGGAACCACCGGAACCTCCCGATCCGACTCGCGTCGGGATCCGGTCGGAGGTGAGGACGAGTGTGCCGATCCGACGCCGCTCCATGAGTCCGAGGTGGAACGCGAAGCCCAGCACGACGATCAGACCCACCACGAGCGACGGGATCATGGGCACGAACACATCCGACGGCGACAGTCCCAGCGCACTCGCGGCACGCACGGTCGGTCCTCCCCACGGAATGATGTTCATCGTGGCATTCGCCAGACCCGCAACCACAGTGAGTACGACGGGGCTCACCTTCAGTTTCATGTACAGGGGAAGCATTGCGGACACGGTGATGATGAACGTCGTGGAGCCATCGCCATCGAGCGACACCACCATCGCGAGTACGGCGGTGCCCACGACGAGCCGCGCTGGATCATCCCGCACCAGACTGAGGATGAGCCGCACGAGCGGATCGAACAGTCCGACGTCGATCATGATGCCGAAGAAGATGATCGCGAAGAACAACAGGGCCGCGGTCGGGGCGAGGGATTCGACTCCTCCCACGATCATGTCGCCGATATCGGTTCCGGCCCCGGCGATCAGCCGAACGCGACGGGAACAAGGATCAGACCGACGACGGGAGTCGCTCGTTTCGACAGAACGAGATACATGAAGACGGCGACCATGAGGAAGCCGAGGCCTACCAGCATCGACAGCACCACTTTCTTGCGATCCGGATGCGGTGGGCACACGCCGCCCGTGAGCGCCTGCGCGATCGGGGCGGGGTGCGGGTCTCGGGAACCCGAGCAACCATCCGGTTGTGACATCAACTGGAGTAAGTGTGGGGTGCGTCACGCAAGGCAGTCACGTTTGAGTGCGATAGTCCCGTTGTGCGCATTGTGCTCGAGTCGGGGTCTACCCGCGTCCCATAAGCTGGTGGGTGCGCCGATTCGAGTTCCCCGTCGACCTGCCCCATGCCAAGAGCGTGAACCAGACGCTCTCCGAAGTCCGCAGCCTGCAGCGCTCCGGTGTGATCGTCGCGGTACTGTGCGCCGCGGGAGCCGTGTGGCTGTTCCTGCTCGCCAGGCCATGGTCATACGTGGTGGGTGCGGTGCTGGTCGTCGCAGCACTCACGTCGCTGTGGGTGGCACTCTGGGCGCCGCGCAAGATCGGCACCATCGAGGAGCTCTACCACGACAGCCCGCTGGTCCCGGCGGTCGTCGCGACCACGCGCGCCCGCGGAATGACTCTGCTCGCCTCATCGACATCGCGAAACCGGAGGCCGGCGCCCACCACTACGCGCTGGTCACCCGCGACGTCCAGGCGATCCCCGGACACCGCGCACGCGTCGGCGAGCAGGTGCCGTCCGTCGCGGTGCTGTCCGACCGCACGACGAACAACAAGACGGATGTGTGGCAGATGGCGAGCCCGATGCCCATCGCATGGGGTACCCGCGACACGAATGTTCTCGCGGACGCGGCGGGCGCGATCGACCATGCCGAATGGCGCCTGCTCGCGAACAAGCTGAAGCTCGCCGACGACGTCAACGCCACGAACGAGCGTCGCATGGAGCTCGAGAGCAAGGATCTACCGCCGGAACTGCGCTGACGGTAGTGGGAGCCGACATGGAAACCCGAGTCCTCACCGACGGTGGCGTGACGCTGTCGACGCCTGTCCCGGAAGACGTCGACACCATCACCGAGGCCTGTCAGGATCCCGCGATCACTGAGTGGACGACCATGCCCGCTCCGTACGCGCGGTCCGATGCCGTCCGATTCGTCGGCGACATCGTCCCTGCGAAATGGGCGCGCGGATATCCGGATTGGGCGATCCGAACGACTGATGGCGGACGCCTGTGCGGCATGGTCGGTTTCGTCGACCGTGGCGATGCCGGACCCGAGATCGGATATTGGGTGGCACCTGACGCACGACAGCGGGGGCTGGCGGCCGCCGCAGTGCGGCTCGCGTGCGACTTCGCGTTCAGCCCGGAGGGCATGGGCGCGTGGCGGATCGAGTGGCGCGCATTCGTCGGCAATAGGCCGTCGCGTCGGTTGCTCGACGTTCCGGATTCCGGTTCGAGGGTGTCGCGCGACACGGGCTGATTCAGCGGGGCACCCCTCGCGACGTGTGGGTCGCCGGACTGTTGCCCGACGACCCTCGCACGCCTACCGGAGCCTGGCCGATCTGAACCGATCGCCACGAAGCAGTATCACGCGAGATGCGGAAGTACTTCCTTCTCGAGCAGTTCGAGACCCGATGTGTCGTACGCAGCTTCGGGCACGTAGAAGATCGCGTACTCGAGCCCCTGCTTCTTCAGGGCCGTGAGGTTCTCGACGATCTGCTCGGGGGTGCCCACCGCGGGCATTCCCCGGAATGCGTTGAGCGCGCCGTCGGCTTTCTCCGCGCCGACGATCGGTTCGAGGCGGCTCCGAAGTCGTTCGAGCCGGTCCTGGACTTCCCTCTCCGTCCGGCCGATCGCGACGTTGTAGTTCGCCGAACGCACGATCGCGCCGAAGTCGGTGCCCACGTCCACGCAGTGTTTACGCAGGATCTCCGACTTGTGTGCGAACCCGTCGGGTGTGCCGTCGAAGTTGGTGTACTGCGCGTACTTCGCGGCGATCTTCAACGTCACCTTCTCGCCGCCTCCTGCGATCCATAGCGGGATACCACTCTTCTGCAACGGAAGTGGGCGACAGATTGCTCCATCGACCTGGTAGTACTTGCCGTCGAGGGTCGCGATGCCGTCGGTCCACGCCTGCTTGAAGATCTGTATGCCTTCGTCGAGACGCCCGAGCCGCTCCCCCGCGGACGGGAACCCGTAGCCGTAGGCGCGCCACTCGTGCTCGTACCAACCGCCTCCGATACCCATCTCGATACGACCACCGGAGATGATGTCGGCAGTGGCCGCGACCTTCGCGAGGTACGCCGGGTTGCGGTAGGCCATGGCCGTGCACATCTGTCCGATGCGTACGCGTTCTGTCACCGCCGCGAACGCCGATACGAGCGACCACGCCTCATGGGTCGCCTCCTCCGACGGTGCCGGCACGGTGTGGAAGTGGTCGTACACCCAGATCGACTCCCACGGACCATTGTCGGCTCGCTGCGCGAGGTCGCGCATGACCTGCCATTGGTCGGCGGGATCGATACCGACGAGGTCGAGTCGCCAGCCCTGTGGAACGAAGTATCCGAAGCGCATGAAAATCCTCTCCGACGATGATCGGTGCGGCGCAGCCGGTCAGGCAGTTACTGCGTGCCGACGATCAGCGTACCGACTTTCCGGGCGATCGAGCCGTAGTGTCCGCGCAGTGTCGTCGCGGTGTAGTCGGTGCGGAACAGGCCTCGTTCCTGCAGGATCGGCACGACCAGCGCGGTGAAATCCTCGAGTCCGCCGGGCAGGTACGGGGGCATCACATTGAACCCGTCTGCCGCATCGTTCTCGAACCAGAGCTGGATCTCGTCGGCGATCTGCTCGGGTGTCCCCGCGAAGGTGCGGTGTCCGCGGCCACCACCGAGCTTGGCGATCAGCTGCCGCACGGTGAGCCCCTCGTTCTCCGCGAGATCCTTGACCAGCTGGTAGCGGCTCTTGTTGCCCTGGATCTCGTCGATCGGAGGCAGCGGCGGCAGCGGAGCGTCGAGCGAGTGTTCCGTGAGGTCGACGCCGACCATCCGGGAGAGTTGGCGCAGGGAGTACGCGGGCGAGATGAGGTCGGTGAATTCCTGCTCGAGTGCCTTCGCCTCGTCTTCCGTCTCGCCGATGAACGGGACGATGCCAGGAAGGATCTTCAGCGACTGCGGGTCGCGGCCCGCCTTGATCACGCGGGCCTTCAGATCGCGGTAGAACGCCTGTCCCTCCGCCAGGGTGCGCTGCGCGGTGAACACCGCCTCCGCGTACGCGGCGGCGAAGTTCTTCCCGCTCTCCGACGACCCCGCCTGCACCAGCACCGGACGACCCTGCGCCGAACGCGGCGAGTTGAGCGGACCCCGGACCCGGAATCGTTCACCCTCGTGATCGACCGTGTGGACCTTCGACGGATCGGCGAAACGTCCGGTCGCGGAATCGAGTTCGATCGCATCATCCTCCCAGCTGTCCCACAGCGACACCGCGACGTCGACGAACTCCGATGCGCGGTCGTATCGTCCGGCATGGTCGGGGGTCTCGTCGTAGCCGAAGTTGCGGGCTTCGTCCTCTCCACCCGAAGTGACGATGTTCCAGCCGGCACGACCGCCACTGATGTGATCGAGCGACGCGAATTTCCGAGCCAGGTTGTACGGCTCGTTGTATCCGGTGGAGGCAGTTGCGATGAGCGACGTGCTCGGTCACCACAGCCATCGCGGTCAGCAGGGTGATGGGCTCGAAGATCGCCTGGATGTTGTGTTCGACACGGGGCCCGATCGCGAGACCGTCGGCGAAGAACACCGAGTCGAGCTTGCCGCGTTCGGCGATCTGCGCGAGTTCCTGGAAGTGCGTCACATCGAGGACCCGGTGGGCCTCGGTGCGCGGGTGCCGCCACGCCGCTTCGTGGTGTCCGACTCCCATCAGGAATGCGTTGAGGTTGAGTTGCTTCGGAGACTGGGTCATGACTACCTAACCGATGACGAGAACGGAACGGACGATGGCACGATCACTACTGCGAGACACGCCAGCGCGAGAGTCGGCGCTCGATTGTGACCAGGATGCCGTTGAAGACGAGACCGACGATGGAGATCGCAATGATCCCGGCATACATGTTCGGAATCTGGAAGTTGAGCTGCGACGCAGTGATCAAGTATCCCAGACCGGCCTTGGCACCGACCATCTCAGCGGCGATGAGCACGAGGATCGACGAGGCCGCCGCCATGCGGATACCCGTGAAGATTGTCGGCACCGCCGCCGGAAGGATCACCTTCTGGAACAGCCGGTACGAAGGAAGACCGAGCGACCGTGCGGATTTGACCAGCAGCGGATCCACCGTACGGACACCGGAGATCGTGTTGAGCAGGATCGGAAAAGTGCTGGCATAGATCACCAATGCGATCTTCGAGGTCTCACCGATCCCGAGGATCAGGATGAACACCGGCAACAACGCGAGTGCTGCTGTGTTGCGGAAGATCTCGAGAATCGGATTGAGCGACTCCGCGACCGGCTTGTACCAGCCGATCGCGACACCCAGCGGAACCGCCACCACGAGCGCGATCACGAATCCGGTGACCGCCCGAGACAAGCTCGCCCCCAGATGCTCTGCGAGCTGACCGTTGACGACCAACTCCCGGAACGCCTCCAGCACGGTGGTGAGCGGAGGAAGGAAAACCTCGTCCACCAAACCCACGCGGGGCGCGATCTCCCACAGCGCAAAGAATGCAACGATGGCGACGGCCGGCTTGAAAATTCTCCAGGACACTGCACGGACGTGACCGAGCGCGTTCGGGGTGGAGGCGACGTTCGGCGTGTCCACCTTCAGCTCAACGGCGGGCGCGGGTGATTCGACCGGCCTGGTCAGTGTGGCACTAGTGCTGGACATGCTTCACCTTCTCCGTTGTGATGGTCGGTACTACTGCCGCCGCGTCTATTGCCTGCCCGCGCTCCACCTCGGAGTGCAGTTCACTCCAGATGTCATGGCGGTGACGACGGAATGCGTCGCCGGACCTGACGTCGTCGACAGTGCGGTCGATCTCGATGTCGACGATCGTCTTGATCCGTCCGGGTCGCGACGTCAGCACCGCGACGCGCTGCCCGAGATAGACGGCTTCGTCTATCCCGTGGGTGATGAACAGGATCGTCTTTCCGGTTTCCCGCCAGATCCTCAGGAGCTCGTCCTGCAAGGATTCGCGGGTCTGCGCGTCGAGCGCGGCGAACGGTTCGTCCATGAGCAGCACTTCGGGGTCGAAAGCGAGGCTGCGCGCGATGGCGACACGCTGCTTCATGCCGCCGGAGAGTTCGTGCGGATAGCGGTCGCCGAAGCCGTGCAGGCCGACGAGTTCGAGGTAGTGCTCGGCGAGTTCACGTCGCGTCTTCTTCGGGAGGCCCTTGGCTTCGAGACCGAATTCGATGTTCGAGCGGGCGGTGCGCCACGGCAGCAGCGCGTACTGCTGGAAGACGATGCCCCGGTCCAATCCCGGACCCGAGATCTCGCGTCCGTCCAGAAGGATCCGCCCCGACGTCGGTTCGCTGAGCCCGCCGAGAAGGTCGAGCAACGTCGACTTGCCGCAACCGCTGGGGCCGACGAGGACGAGGAATTCGCCCTCGGCGAGATCGATGCTGATGTCGTCGATCGCGGTGAATCGGTCGTTGGTGCCGCGGATGTCGAACTGTTTTGTCACGTGCTCCAGTCGGAGCTTCGGGGTCGTCTGCGGGGTCGTCACTGCACTGCCTCCTCGACGGGTTCACCGTTCGGGCCGCTGTTCGGGTCGTAGGTGCCGTTGGCGTAGGGATTGAATTCGTTGGTGTAGACGTCGGAGGTCGTGAACGTGCCCTCCTCGAGCTCACCGTTGCGGGTGAGCCAGTCCAGCCAGGTCTGGATTTCCTGCTCGGTGACCACACCACCGGGGCCTGCGATTCCGGGGCTCTTCCAATACCCCACGAGTTCGGTGTTCTCGTTCCGACCGCGGGCGTGATGATTTCTTCGAACTTGGCGACCACTTCGTCGCGAGGAGTGGTCTGTGTCCAGCGGATCGCGCGGGCGGTGCCTTGCACGAAGTCCTCGACGGCGTCGTGGTTCTTCGCAATGAAGTCGTCGCGGAACACGTAGGTGCCGTAACTGAAGGACCCGAAGAGCGACTCGTCGGTGAACAGCGGCCGGATTCCGCCGCGCTCGAGGGCGGTCTCGCGGAAGATGCTCCCGAGCGTCCCGACGTCGATCTGGCCTTCGCGCAAAGCCTGCTCGGTGTTGACGGGGGGCACCACGGTGAGCTGGACCTGTGCGATCTCCTCGGGTGTCAGCCCCTCCTGTGCGAGCCATTCGCGCGTCAGGAACTCATGGTGTGCGCCGAGAGTGTTCATGCCGACCTTCTTGCCGATCAGGTCGCGCGCGGTACGGATCGGGCTGTCTTCGAGCACGTAGTACCCGGTGAAGCTCGCCTTGTCCGAGCCGTAGGAGGCCAGCACTCCGGTCAGTGGGGCACCTCCGGTCTGCGCTTTGATGACGGCACCGTTGAACGCCGCCCCGAACTCGATCTGGTTGGTCGCCGTGTTCTGCAGCGACTGAGGTCCGTTGCCGTTGTCGCCGATCCATTCGAGCTCGACGTCTTCGTAGTAGCCGAGCGATTCGGCCAGCTCGGGGAAGCCGACCTGTGCCTGCGAGCCTTCGTACCGCAGGACGGTCTTGCCGTCGGCGGTCACGGTCGAATCCGAGCCCGAGGAGCACGCGGCAGTGACGGAGGTGAGTGTGAGAAGTGCTGCGGCTGCGGCAACGGCGGTCGTGAGGCGTCGGCGCAGCGTGGAGTGAGACATCGTGTCGAAGTGTCCTTGTGTCGGCCCGCATGTGCGGGCGCCGGTTTCGAGAATGCGGTTGCGATTTCGGCGACAACGTTTCAGCGACAACACGGACAGCTACGCACGACGAATTCCCTTCCTGTTCGATGACAGCTCAGCTCGATGACAACCAGGCAAGCATCGCGACCGGAGGCCCATCCGACAATGGTTCGACGCACGGTGAGCAGAAGGGCGCATGCACAATCGAACTGCGGTTTTCTCGTTTCCACGATCTGGCTGGGTCGCTCCGATAACATCACGCCCGTGCAACCTGTGGCAGTGGTCGTGTGTCTCCCCGTCGAGGATCCCGAACGATCACTCCGCTTCTACCGAGACGGACTGGAATTGTCGACCACCGGCGTCGAGGACGGCATCGTCGCCTTCGAACTGCCGAACCTGTCGTTGTTCCTGATCGAGCGCCGCGAGTACGCGCGATACATCGAACGCGCGGGACTCACACGACCCCCTTCGGCCCCCGGTGCAGTGGTCATCTCGTGCGCGATCGGTGCCAGGGACGAACTGGACTACACCCTCGGTCGCGCTGCAGCCGCAGGTGGATCGGTTGCCCGACCCGCCGCCACACTCGACGGCGCTTACACCGGATATTTCAGCGATCCCGACGGGCACCTCTGGGAACTCGTATTCAACTCCCGCACCGAATCGGCAGCAACGCGTTGATGTCTCCCGCTCGGTGGATGAGCCGATGAAGACGTCTCTCATAGAATCCGCACATCGAATCACAGGGGACGTCGATACCGCCCACACGTAAGCGTGCATCGAACCCGATGCGCTATGCACCCACCTCTGATTCGGTCCTCTCGATCCACGCGCAAGTTGATGCGCGGAAAGGCGATCGATGGCAAAAGTCGACGGAATCAACATGAGTCGACGCAGCTGCTCACTGTGGCAGGATGCTCGCCGCAGTGCCCCTGGCCTGCGCCGCGTGTGCACAGGCCTGGGAGTCTCAGGCAACATCGAATGATACGGACCATGCTCCACAACACGCGTTCTGTGTCAGTGCAGTTCCGCCCATGGAAGTCGTCGAATTGATTTGCGGCCGTTGCGGAGATCTCCGATCCAAGACCTCGGGTTACCCGACGGAGTTACTCGGCTTTTCCGGCGTGGAGGCGCCGGACCGACCTTTAGTTCGTTGCGCGCATCGAGCGGACGCGGCCGATCACCGCGAACCGGACCGATAGTGCGACTTCCAGTTGCCGGGAGAGTTGGCCAGGCCAGCGATTTGCCCAGAGCAGCGGGCACGAAAGTGCTCTCGCCGCCGAGCCGCGCGCTCATAGAAATGCTCGTCCGCGCAGTGGCCGCCGCACGGACGAGCAGTCTACTTCCAGATGTTCAGCGAGTGAGCTGGTCGGGCAGTGTGTCAGTGATGATGCGACGTGCCTCGGCAATGATCGTGTCGACGACATCCTGGCAGTCGGCGATGTTGTCGATCAGACCTTGGGCCTGGCCGGCCCACCACAATCCACCCTCGACGTCGCCGTTGCCGTAGACCCGTTCACGGCCGCGGACCCCGCTGGCCAGATGTGCGACGTCGTCGAAGGTCGCGCCTGGGCGGCGTGAGATCTCCGCAATCTCCTCGGATATCGAGTTTCGTGCCACGCGGGCGGTGTTGCGGAACTCACGGAAGACGAGGACGGTGTCGCGCTCGCTGTTGTCGACGATCCGCTGTTTGACGTTGGCGTGAATCGGAGCCTCAGTGGTCGCCATGAAGCGGGTGCCCATGTTGACCGCGGATGCCCCCAACGCCAAGGCGGCGACCAGCCTGATCCGGTGGCGATACCGCCGCTGGCGATGACGGGAATCGACAGTGCCTTGGCCGCAGCCGCGATGAGGACCAGCCCCGGAACGTCATCGTCGCCAGGGTGCCCGGCGCATTCGAATCCGTCGATACTGACGGCGTCGACTCCGACTTGTTCTGCTTTGAGGGCGTGACGGACAGAGACCGCTTTGTGGATGACCTTCACGCCGGCTGCCTCGAACGAGGGCAAATGTGGTTGTGGATTACCACCCGCTGTTTCGACGATGGTGATACCACAGTCGATGATCGCGTCGCGGTAATCGTCGTATGGCACGGGGTTGAGGGTGGGCAGGATGGTCAGGTTGACGCCGAAAGGCTTGTCGGTCAGATCACGGCACCGAGCAATCTCCTTGACCAACGCTTCGGGGGTGGGCTGCGTCAGCGCAGTGATAAACCCCAGGGCGCCGGCGTTGGCGACAGCGCTGATCAGGTCTGCAGTGCCGACGGCGGTCATGCCGCCGCACACAATAGGGTGTTCGATCCCGAAGGTCCGGGTGAAGTGTTGGTGAACATCTGTTCCTCGATCTGGTTTTCTGTCAGGACGGGAGCGTGAAGGCACGAATGGCGTTCTCACGCAAGAACGCTGATCTGATGGGTTCGTCGAGTTCGAGACGGTCCAACCCCGCTAGGCAGTCGGGTGCCGGCCACGCTGGGTGATTGGATCCGAAGAGCACTTTGTGTCGGCCGTGGCCGCGGAGGTATTCGACGATCTCCGTCGGATAGCGTGAGGTCTTGTAGGCCGAGGTATCGATGTAGACGTTCGGGTATTTCGTGGCCAGGGAGATAGCTTCACCCGTCCATGGAACGCCGATGTGCCCGGCAATGATTCGAAGCTCTGGAAACTCGAGAGCAACGTGGTCGAGGTACGGGATGGGGCGACCCGGCTCCGAAGGACACAGGGGCCCCGTATGCCCGATCTGGGTGCAGAAGGCAATATCGAGATCGCAGCACGCCGCATAGAGCGGGTAGTAGCGACGATCATCCGGCGGCAGATCCCACAGCCACGGCAGGACCCGCAATGCGACGGCACCGAATTCCTCGACGCATCGCCGGAGTTCCCGGACCGCATCCATCGGTCGGCGCAGATCGACCGAGGCGACCATGGCGAATCGGTCCGGATGCGCTTGGTGAGGTCGCCGACCTCATCGTTGCTGATCAACGGTCCTGCCGGGCTGTGCCACGCCGCGAGCATGCCCATCGTGACACCGGCTTCGTCCATGCGGTCGAGGGTCCACGACACTGGGGGCTCGATCTCAGGGATGGCGCTTTTCGACCAGCGCCGCAATGAGTCGAGAAACGGCATGTCGAGCCACCGCTGGGTGGGGTGCTGCATCCAGGCATCGATTGTTCCGGTTGACATTTCGTCCTTTCGGAGTCGGTTGTGACGACAGGCGAGGTAGGTGGATCAGGCGGTTTCCGACACCGGGCGGGGCACCTCGTCGGAGGAGTCGCGCTCGGACCGTTCCATATCGCGATGGCGGGTTTCCGGTAGCGCGAGGGCGCACAGCAAGCTCAGGACACCGAAGGCGGCGAGCATCCAGCCGACGGCGCCGCCGCCGTACCGTCCGGCGAGTTCGGCCGCCAAGGTCGGG
>BBEG01000098.1 GCA_001312645.1 Rhodococcus sp. JCM 9791 | reverse complement strand
GACGAACGCATGGTCGCGCTCTACAGCCGCCAGCACGCGGGCCTCGTCGCGAACGCCGTCACCCGCCTCGGACTTTGAGGCGGCGCCACCGAACCCGGAGATCAGCCACCCGCAAAGTCTGTACCTGCGGCCAGATCTCGTGCCACGGCACGGTGCGGCCCGACAACAACCACACGGCGGTGTCGATCTCGTCGCTCACCGGTCCGCGTAGCTGCGTGACCTCGGTGAAGAAGGGAGCGAGCGTCGACGGGTCGGTCCCGGCGAACAGCACATCGATCCGTGACTCGTCGGGTAGCGGGAAGTATCCGTACGCACGATTCGGGCTGTAGGCCGGCGGCAGATCGACTGTCGTCGAATATCCGTCGAGGTAGGCGGCCACGATATACGACTCGCCGATCACCGCCGTGCGATCCCGTTCGTCCGGCGACAAGTCCTGATAGGCCTCGGAGGTGCGCTGCGCGATCTGTTCACCTCCATCGTCGTTGGAGAATCCGACCGATGCCACCAGCATTACCCCGGCAACCAGCGCACCGATCGCGAACGCCGGCCACACCGTCCAGGTCCACCGGTGCAGACCCCGTTCACGTCGCCGCTGCAATCCCACCGCACAGACCGCGATCAGCGCTCCATGGAACCCGGCCAGATAGTACGGCCGCCCCGCAGTGACAGTGAAGACGATCAACAAGGCCAGGAAGGTCACCGCGAGAAACCGGTAGCGCCGGAATTGCGGATCGCGGAGCAGCCACCACAACCCGGCCAGAACCAGCACCGTGCCCACCACCCCGGCCCACAGCAGCATCTGGACCGTCACCGAGACCCGCCCGCCATACAGCGTCTCGGCTTCCTCGGCAACGATCTCCGACATCAACAGTTGCGGCCACCCGTGAGCGGCCTGCCAGATCAATGTCGGCGCCGCGAGTACCGCCCCGATACCCACACCGGCCCAGAACATCGGTCGACGCAACACTTCACGCGGCCCGCACACCAGCACGGCAAGCACCAGCGCCGCGCACAACAACATGACCTGGAACTTCGTCTCCGCGGCGATCCCCGCCACGACGCCGAGGGCCAGGAGCAACCGGTCGTCGCGGACTCGCACCCACTGCACAAGCAACCACAACAGAAGCAGCCACTGCACCGGCTCGAGGGTGTACGGCGTGAGCCAATGCCCGAACAACGCCGCCGAAATCGACGTTGCCTGTGCCGCAGCCGTAATGCCCTGTGCTCGCAGATCTCCGCCGAGTTCGCGTGCGATCAGTGCCGCCACGACCACCGCCGCGACCGTCGCCACGATGGGCACAAGTCTCAGAATCAGGATCGAACCCGGCGCAACGACATCCGACACCCACGCCGGCAACGGCGCGACCGGCGGCTGATCGGCAGATCCCCAGTCCAGGTGATCGCGGCCGATCGCGAGCATGTACACCTCGTCGAACCAGTAGCCGTCACTTCCCGCGACAGCTGCCGCCAGATGCGCGACCGCGACAACCGCCGCGATCGGCCACACGACGCGACCTGCGAACTGATGGGCCTTTCCATTATGGAGGGGCGTAGCGGCGGCCATCTCCTGTTGTGATGTTCGGGCCCACGCCATGGGCACTCAACTCCCGAAACCGGTCGATCCGTGCGATTCGTCTGCGGCCGCACCGCCCCGCGCGGCCGACCTACCACGGTCGCCCACCATCGAATTCGAATTCGAGATCGACGCGTGAGACGCCTGCGAGGTGGGTACCGTTCTTCCAGAGGGTACGCGCACAGCCGATCGTGCAGCACGACGTCACGTTCGGGTTGCCGACGACGAGGAGTCCGATGCAGACCCCTGACACCGCTGAATCCAGCGCCCAGACCGGCGAGGGCCTACACGAACTCGATGCCTGGTGGCGGGCCGCCAACTACCTGTCGGTCGGCAGATCTACCTCATGGGAAACCTCTCCTGAGGGAACCACTACGTCCCGACCACATCAAACCGCGCCTACTCGGTCACTGGGGCACCACGCCGGGCCTCAACTTCATCTATGCGCACCTCAACCGCGCGATCCTCGCCCGAAACCTCGACATGATCTACGTCATGGGACCCGGCCACGGCGGGCCCGGACCGGTCGCCGCGGCGTGGCTCGAGGGCACCTACAGCGAAATCTATCCCGACGTCTCCCAAGATGAATCGGGCATGCGCCGCCTGTTCACTCAATTCTCCTTCCCCGGCGGAGTACCCAGCCACGTTGCTCCGGAGACCCCCGGATCCATCCACGAAGGAGGCGAACTCGGTACTCGCTGTCCCACGCGTACGGCGCTGCATTCGACAACCCCGACCTCGTGGTCGCAGCGGTCATCGGAGACGGCGAAGCCGAAACCGGACCACTCGCCGCGAGCTGGCATTCCAACAAATTCGTCGATCCGCGCCGCGACGGGGCCGTACTTCCGATCCTGCACCTCAACGGATACAAGATCGCCAATCCCACACTTCTCGACCGCATCGGCGACGACGAACTCGAATCACTGCTTCGTGGATACGGACACGAACCGATCATCGTCTCCGGTCACGAACCCGACCACATGCACCGGCGCTTCGCCGACGCGCTCGATCGCAGTCTCGATCGGATCACCGAGATCCAGCAAGAGGCACGGCAATCCGGCCGCAGTGACCGACCCGTGTGGCCGATGATCGTGCTGCGTTCCCCGAAAGGCTGGACCGGACCGGTGGAGGTCGACGGACTTCCCATGGAGGGGACCTGGCGGGCACATCAAGTGCCCTTTGCGAACGTCCGCGACAACGACGAGCACCGACGCATCCTCGAACACTGGATGCGCAGTTACCGGCCCGAAGAACTGTTCGACGGCTGTGGAGCACCGGTTCCGGCCGTTCGTGACCTGCACCCCACCGGACCTCGACGCATGAGCGCCAATCCGCACACCAACCCCACCCTCCGTGATCTCGCCCTTCCCCCTTCCGCGACCACGCGGTCGCGGTCGACAGACCCGGGCACGAATTCGCCGAATCCACACGGATTCTGGGCACGTTCCTTCGCGACGTCGTGCGGCGCAACCCGACAACCTTCCGCATGTTCGCACCCGACGAGCACAACTCCAACCGCCTCGGCGACGTCCTCGACGCCACCGATCGCACCTGGAACGCCGAAACCCTGCCGACCGACGAACACCTCGCACCCGACGGCCGGGTCATGGAGATCCTGTCCGAGCACACCTGCCAGGCTGGCTCGAGGGATACCTGCTGACCGGACGACACGGCCTGTTCTCCTGCTACGAGGCGTTCGTACACATCGTCGACTCGATGGTCAACCAACATGCCAAATGGCTGCGCACCACCAACCGGATCGAGTGGCGTCGACCGATCCCGTCGCTCAACTACCTCCTCACCTCGCACGTGTGGCGGCAAGATCACAACGGGTTCTCCCATCAGGACCCCGGATTCATCGATCACGTCGTCAACAAGAAGTCCGACGTGATCCGCGTCTACCTACCACCGGACGCCAACACCCTGCTCTCGGTCGCCGACCACTGTCTACGCACCCGTCAGTACATCAATGTCATCGTCGCCGGGAAACAACCACAGCCGCAGTACCTGTCCATCGAGGACGCCATCGTCCACTGCACCAAAGGCATCGGGATCTGGGACTGGGCCGGCACCGACCGCGCCGCAGAACCCGACGTGGTACTCGCCTGCGCAGGCGACGTTCCCACCATGGAAACCCTCGCCGCAGTGGAGATCCTCCACGAATGGTTCCCCGACCTGCTGATCCGGGTGGTGAACGTTGTCGACCTCATGCGTCTCCAGGACGACCGAGAACACCCGCACGGATTACCCGACGCCGATTTCGACGCCCTCTTCACCACCGACACACCCGTCGTGTTCGCCTACCACGGGTACCGTGGCTCATCCACCGACTCACCTACCGCCGCCGCAACCACGACAACATCCACGTGCGCGGATACATCGAAGAGGGCACCACCACAACCCCGTTCGACATGTGCGTCCTCAACGGGATCGACCGCTTCGATCTGGCACTGGACGTCATCGACCGCGTCGAACGCATCCGCCCGGCCGCCGCCTACGCCCGCGAACACCTGAAGAACACGTTGATCAGGCACCGGCAGTACATCCGGGAGTACGGCGAGGACATCCCGGAGATCGCCGACTGGCGCTGGCACGGCCTCAACTCGTGAACAGACTCGGAGTCAATGTGCACGCCGCTCCAACCGTCCGGCGGCGAACGCCTCACGGTCCACATCATCGAGCGAGGTCACGACGAGATCTGCACCCGCCTGCAGCAACTCGTGCTCGTCGCGGGCACGCGCCACACCGAGCGTGACCATCGCGCCGGCCTTAGCGGCCTGAACGCCGCTGACTGCGTCCTCGACCACCACGCACCGTTCCGGAGCCACACCGAGTTCGGCGGCCGCGGTGAGAAAAAATTTCCGGATCCGGCTTGCCCCTGGTGAAATCGCGACCCGACAGGTCTGCGTCGAACACGTCGAGCAACGATGTGTCGCCACCGCCGAACTCTCCGAGCCGGATCGCCCGTAGGAAGCGGTGCGCATTCTTCGAGGACGACGCCGCCGCGACGGGAATGCCTGCGGCTCGCACCGCCATCACCAACCGCACCCCGTCGGCATACGCGTCGAACCGGGCCTCTTCGATCAACCGGAGCAGCATCGCCTGCTTACGCTCCGCGTACTCGCTCTCACGCTGCTGCGCGTCGGGTACCCCGAAGTACTCGAGGCAGGCCAGTGCTCCCTCGTGCCGAGCTTCCCGGACAGCACCTCGCGGTAGACGCGCGAGGTGAATGAGTCCGGCGACCATGTGGAACGCTCGGCTGCCTCCTGCCACGGCCCGTCATGAGCTCGGCCAGCGACTCCCGCCAGGCCACTTCGTGTGGTGAATCGACGAGAACACCGTCGACGTCGAATATCACACCTGCGAAACCCATTGCGGGCGAACTCTCATCGCGTGTCATGGCGATCCCCCTCGTTCAGGCAGGTAGGGGAGTGGTCGGGACCTGGAACTCGTGCGATTGCCCCGCCTCGAGTTGTACTGTCTCTCCGTTCACTCCCACCCGCACCGGCACCCGGAACCCCTCGACCTCCGCGAGCACCGACAATGTCTCACCGGAGATCTGCACTCGCAGCGGGGTACCCCGATACCTCATGGAGAACGACACCCCGTCGAGGTGGGGGAGCAGCCGCGGCCGGAACATCAGCACACCGTCGTAGATCCGGGCCCCGACGTAGTAGCGCTGCACCAGATCGAGAGTCCCGGCCATGACACCCATGTGGATCCCCTCCTTGGTGGTGCCGCCCTGCAGATCGCTCACATCGCTCTCGAGGGCCACCTTGAACCGCTCCCACGACGAGTCGGGATCGAATCCCGACAGCACACCCGCGTACGCGACGAAACTGAGCGTGGAGCCGTGCGAGGTACGCTCGTCGTAGTAGTCGACCGTGCGCCGCACGAGATCTCGGTCGTACTCGTAACCGAGACGGTCGAAGATCGGCCGCAACTCGTTGTCGTCGAACAGGAAGAACAGCATCACCGCATCCGCCTGTTTCGACACCTTGAATCGGTTGGGATCGTGCCCCTCGGCGCGGAGGATCCGATCCATCCGCTGAATGTTCGGATACGCCGCGCGATAGTGATCCCAATCGACCTCGTCGAGCTTCTCGTAGCCCTCGAACTGGCTGATCACCCCGTCGTGGAACGGGACGAACATCTTCCGGCTCATCTCCGACCAACGCTGCAGTTCCTCGTTGGTCACGCGCAGCGCTGCCCTCAGCGCCGTCTGCCTGCTCGTCGACATCAGTTCGAGTACCTCGATCGCCTTCGCGGCGATCCACGACACCATCACGTTCGTGTACGCGTTGTTGTGCAGCCCGGCCTCGTCCGAACCGGGGTAGCGCTCGTGGAACTCGTCGGGCCCCATCACCCCGTGGATCTCGTAGCGGTCCCGCTCGGGGTTGTACTCGGCTATCGACGCCCAGAATCGGGTGATCTCGAGCATCATCTCCGCGCCCTGGTCGGCGAGGAACTCGAAGTCGTCGGTCGCCTGGTAATACCGCCACACGTTGTAGAAGATCGCCGCACTCACGTGTCGCTGATGCCGGCTCAGATCCGGATCCCACAGACCCGACAGCGGATTGAGATGGACGAGCTGGGTCTCCTCCGTCCCGTCCGATCCGCTCTGCCACGGGTACATCGCACCCCGGTACCCTGCTTCGGCCGCCGAGGCCTGAGCCTCGGCCAACCGCCGGTACCGATACATGATCAGCCCTTGGTGACCTCCGGAATCCTCAGATCCAGGAAGGGATACACGTACAACTCGTCCCAGAAGACATGTCCGCGATAAGCCTCGCCGTTGAGTCCGCGAGCCGGAACCCCCGCATCCAGGCGCGACGTGTGACGCGAACACACCTGGAGAACATGCGCGACGTGCAGGCGCAGCAGCAACTGCGTCCGGGGCTCCCGGGGAAGGCGGATATCGCAGATGTCCCACAGCTCTTCCCACGCCGCGGCGTGCTCGAGATATGCCGCGGCGAAATCCGAGTAACGCAACACATGTCGGCCGGCGGACGCGAGCGGCTCGGTGATCGCATCATCACGTGAGGTGAACATCGACACGATCTTCTCGACCGGACCGTGCTGCCTTCGGTGACGTCGAATGCCAGGACCTGCTGGATGTAGTCTTCCATCTGATACAGGTCGCGCTCGACATCGGTGGGCTCGGTATCGCTGCCGAAGAAGACCCGGGTGCGCGCGGCCTGCGCGATGTAGATGTCCGACTGCCGGATCTGAACCTTCAATGCGATGGTGTCGGGAGCGAAGGTGCGGGGTGTCACCGGATCGAGATGACGACCTTCGAGATCACGGTAACGGGCGACCGCACGGTTCGACACACGACCGTCGATCGCCGAGACGATCTCGATGCGGCCGGACCAGTTCTCGGGCGTGAGCGCCCACTCGAGTGCGCCCTGGTGCGAGTGCGCCATGCTGACGAATCGCCGGCTCACCAGCGATGTCTCGCGGCTGTTCCGGTCACGAAAGCGCATTTCGCGGATGACTGTCGCGGTGCGAATGTCGTACACGTGCCGGTAGGACAGCACCTCGACGTTCGACAACCGGATTGCATCCTCACCGTCGATGCGCAGTTTGAGGACGAGCCAGTTCGGGAGGTTGACCAGATCTTCGTTGTGGACGGGGCTTCCGCCCATGATCGTCGTCTCGCGGTTGTAGCAGCGGTGCGCATACGTGCCGGGGTAGTGGATCTCGCTCGTGTCCTCCCACTCGGCCGTACCGCGAGTGCAGAAGTATCCGTTGCCGGTCGAGGTCATCGATTCCCGCAGGCCTTCTGCCTCGGGATCGAACGTCGTACGCGAGGCTGAACTCGGGGTCGTGCACGGATTACCTCCTGGCGGTCGAGCCGTTCGGCTACATGCTCGTCAAGAACTCAACTCGGAGAGGAAGCGTGCCACGTCGTCCACCGATGCGAGCCCGAATTCGGCTGCGGTGACGCGATTGTTCATCTCGGGATCATCGGGGCTGCCCACGAGAATCGCGATTCCGGTGTCGCGGATGGCGGCGAACGCGTCCTCGTCGGTGATGTCGTCGCGAGGTACATCGGGACGATGTCGTCGGAGTCGAGGCCGAGCACGTCGATCAGGTGCAGGACGGCCTTGCCCTTGTTCCAGTCGACCGCCGGCCGCAGTTCGTAGACCATCTTCCCGGGAATCATCTCGAGTCGATCGGGCAGCTCGTCGAGCAACGCGTGGACGACGTCGTGTGTGTGTCGACGTGCCTGCGGTGCGGCGTTTCGGTAGTGCACAGCCACCGAGGCCCTCTTCGGTTCGAGAGTGACCCCGTCGGTGTCGGCGAGTCGTTCGCGCAGCGTGGCAGTGGTGTCGGCGACGAGTTCGGTGAAGTCGCCGAGGGAATCGGGGGAGATCACGCCCTGACCGGGCTTCCAGATGTCGAAGCCGTGACTTCCGGCGACGGTGAGGTCGTCGATGCCCATCAATCGCTGGACGACTGCGCGGTCGCGGCCGGTGACGATGCATACGGGGCAGCGGTCGGCCAATGCACGGACAGTGCTCCGCATGGTGTCGGACAGGACGGCCGCTTCGGGCCTGTCGACGATGGGGGTGAGCACGCGTCGTAGTCGAGGAAGACCGCCGGCCTGCGTCCGCTCAATCGACTTGCCAGAACCGCCGAGTCGAGCGCCGAGGGAAGGTCCCCGACCGCCGACGTGGAATCCATCTCGGCCGAACCTCCTGTTGTGCGTGAACTGCCACCTCGAACCGTACAGGCACTCGGCGGGTGGGTCAGTGGATGGGGCTCAGTGGATGGGGCGGCGCCAGCGCGCTTCGTCGGCGGTCAGTTGTGCGCGCACGTGTTCGGCGGCCTCCTGGTTTCGGAACGGCCCCGACAACAGGTCTGCATAGACGTGCGACGGCGCCACGCTTCGCAGAGACCGGGAGCGATCCATCCGATCGAACACCACCGGCGACCACGGAATCGCGACCACCACGTCGCCACCACGGTCCACGGGGCGCAGCCCCAAGGCCCCGGCGAAATCGTCCGGGTCGTCGGCGTACAGCTCGAGGACGTCGGATTCTGCGTAATCGGTGGCACCGACACCGCTGAGCGCGTAGGAAATGTCGATCCGCTCGGCGAGTTGGTTGCGCACGATCTCGAGGCCGTCCGGCGCCGCGAAGCGACGGGTCGCGCACATCTTCCGATCGGCTGCCCACGCACGGAGCATCTGTTCCCACCGCACCTCGGTGATGCTCCCGCGGGGGATACGACGGATGAACTCGCGCTCCACGAGCACCTCCACCACACGGTAGGTGGCGCCCGTTGATGCGCCGGAGAGCGTGATCAGTTCGGGCACTGTCATCTCGCCGGAGTGATCGGCGAGGGCGCGGACCACCCGATCGGAAGGTTCCCCGGTCAGCACACCGGAAGGGCGACCCGGGCCGCGCCACGGATCCGCGTCGGCTCCGCGATTGCGCACCCACACAGCCGGCCGGGACGCGACCAGCGTGAGGTTGCCGGTGGCGTCCGCATACGAGATGCCATGCTGGTCGAGCTGGCGGCGCACGGGATCGGACAGGTAGTGGGCGCACACGAAACCGCGGTCGGAGTCGGAGAGTTCGGCGGCGATGCGCGCGATGTCGCCGCTGAGGACGCCGCGGGACGCGACGATCGCGAACGACACCGACTCACCCTCGGGGGAGGTGACGACCAATCGTTGAGGGGCCTCGGGGGAGCGAGGTCTGTCGCTGGACATCGTCCATCCGAGGGGCAGGCACGCTTCGAGGCACATCGATGCTCGGCGATAGATGTCGATCGGCCGTTCCGGCTTGGGGCCGGCGGCGGCGGTATCCGGTGTGTCCTGTTGCGTCACATCCGTCACACTATCAGTCTGTGCGGGACGGAATACCTGGTTAAACGAAAATAGTGGTCCTGTAGTGCGCATCACATCGGTACAAGCCGCAAAGTGGGGTAGGTCGATGCGCTAACTTCATCGACATGAGTGACACCGCGCGTCGTATCGCGTTCATCCAGGCCACATGGCATCGCACTATCGTCGACCAGGCGAGGGAAGGCTTCACCGACGAGATCGTCGGCCGAGGGTATGCGAAGGACACGCTCGATTTCTTCGAGGTTCCGGGGGCATTCGAGATCCCGCTGCACGTCCAGCGCCTCGCTCGCTCGGGCCGATACGACGCGATCGTCGCCGCCGGCCTGGTCGTGGACGGCGGCATCTATCGGCACGACTTCGTGGCCACGGCCGTGATCGACGGTCTGATGCGCGTGCAGCTCGACACGGATGTTCCGGTGTTCTCGGTTGTGCTGACCCCGCATCACTTCCATGAGCACGACGAGCACATCGGTTACTACACGCGCCACTTCGTCACCAAGGGAGCGGAAGCTGCGCGTGCTGTCGATGCGACGGTGAAGTCTCTTCGCGCACTTCCGGTAGGGGAGTAGTGGGGGCCTGGTGGCTCTCGGCCCCGGCGGGGGAGTCACACTTCCCGGAGGCGTAGAAGCCGTCGGGAAGCGGAGGACCGCCTCGAAGGTCCCGATGTCGGGGTGACCCGACGTGTAACGAGCGATCCGCTGTCTACGAGAGTCGCACGGGCGCTTACCTCGAACTATTCTGAACCATACGGAATAGCGATAAAAGCAGAATAAACCATCACCACAATCACGGATCTCACGTAACACCACGACAGCAAGAGGCATTCAAAGATCCGTGTCCGGCACCGGATCTTTCGGCATCATCAGCGGCGCCATCACGGCGAGCAGCACCGCCGGTACAACGAACGACGCGGTCGGATGGGTGGAATACAGGGGAGTCAATGCAACGGGTGCGAGAGCCGCCCCACCGAAGCGGAATGCCAGGACCACCGACACCGCACCCCCGCGATTGCCGCCGGAGTCGCCGAGAACCGCAGCGTTCGCCGCCACCAGGACGCACTGGGAGGCAATTCCGGCCACGAACCACACCACCGCGATGACGGCGATGCTGCCCAGCGTCCCAGCTGCGACGACGAGGACACCGCCGGCAACTGCACCGATCAGAACTGCGCGGTGTGCGCCGATCCGGTCGATGAGCGTTCCTACACGGCGGGCCGTGAGGATCCCCGCCAACCCGAACACCGTGAGCAGCGCACCTCGACCTGTGGGAGAGAGGCCGAAATCGTCCTCCACGCGGAATGCGAGGAGGAATCCCAAGCCCCCGAGTGCTCCGAAGCCGAGGAGTGCGACAACCCCGACCCTGAGCACCCGCGGCCGCAGCGCGTCGCGGAGTCGGGCCGGACCGTCCTCGACCTCGTCCATCCGGCCCGGCAAACCGATCACGGCGAGTACAACGGCCGCGGCGGCAAGTACGACGAATGCCCATCTCCAGTTCACCTCCGCGGCGAGACCGCCGACAAGCGGTGCTGTGGTCTGCCCGGCCGCCTGCATCGCGCCGAACAGGCCGAGTGCACGACCCAGAGACTCACGTGGCGTGATCGCCGCCAACGCCGCGAGCAGCAGGGGAGTGGTGAACGCGTTTCCTGCGCCCTGCAGCATGCGAGCGCCGATCAGCAGCGAGAACGTCGGCGCGAGCGCCGCAGCGACCGAGACCACCGCGTACACGACGTAGGCGGTACGCACAGTCCGCAACCGGCCCCAGCGTGCGCCGAGGGTTCCGGAGAACAACATGAACACGGCGAACACGCCCAGGTACGCGGTGACCGTGGTCGCGGCGACCCCGGCAGACACTCCTGTGTCTTCCCCGATTTCGGGCAGCATCGACACCACGACGCCGCCACCGAACGGGCCGAGGAATCCCCCGACGTACAGTGCCGCGCGCTGGAGCGATTCTCGATGACCGCTCACTGAGCGAACCCGCCGGGGCCTCTCCGTCGCAGATAGCGTTCGAATTCGGCGGCCAGGGCGTCGCCGTCGATCTTGGAGATCACCTCGGAGATGTCGGTTTCGGCGTCGCCGCGCTCCTCGAGACCTCGGACGTAGTCGGTGATGTCCTCATCGTCCTCGGTCATCGAGGTGACGGTCTCTTCCCATTCCTCTGCCAGGGCGGGGAGTTCACCGAGCGGGACCTCGACATCGAGTACGTCTTCGAGGCGGCGTAGCAGCGCGACCGTAGCTTTGGGGTTCGGTGGGTGTGACACGTAGTGGGGGACGGCCGCCCAGAAGGACACCGCGGGGATGCCGGCGCGCACGCAGGCGTCCTGCAGGACCCCGTTTATGCCTGTCGGGCCTTCGTACCGCGATTTCTCGAGGTTGAATCGCTTGGCCGCGTCGGCGCTGTAGGCGGTGCCGGTGACCGGTACCGGTCGAGTGTGCGGTGTGTCGGCGAGCAGGGCGCCGAGCACCACGACGGTGTGGATACCCAGGTCGTCGACGAGTTCGAGGATGGCATCGCAGAAGTCGCGCCAGCGCATGTTGGGTTCGATGCCGCGCATCAGTACGACGTCGCGGTCGCTGCCCGGCGGGGAACACGCGGACAGACGGGTCGCGGGCCACTCGATCTGTCGGGTCACGCCGTCGACAAGGCGGACTTGGGGGCGGTTGACCTGGTAGTCGTAGTACTCCTCGGAGTCCAGTTCGGCGAAGGGTTCGGCGTCCCAGATCAGTTCGAGGTGCTCGACAGCCCCGGTTGCGGCGTCGCCGGCGTCGTTCCATCCTTCGAACGCGGCGACGAGCACCGGGTTGCGGAGTTCGGGAACTGCCTGCTCCGGGGTCTCGGGATACTCACTTGCACTCACCCGTCCAGCCTACGGCGGGGTGTGGTTTGTGCGCCCACTACTCTGGTTGCCATGTCCACCCCACTGAACTCTGCCTTGTTCGATGCGCTGAAGCAGCGTGTTGTCATCGGAGACGGGGCGATGGGCACCATGTTGCAGGCTGCGGATCTGTCACTCGACGACTTCCGTGGCCTCGAGGGGTGCAACGAGATCTTGAACGAGACTCGTCCCGATGTGATCAAGGGGATCCACCGGGCGTACTTCGAAGCCGGAGCCGACATCGTGTCGACCAACACCTTCGGCTGCAACCTGCCCAACCTCGCCGATTACGACATTTCCGACCGCATTCGTGACCTCTCCGAGCGCGGTACCCGCCTTGCTCGGGAGGTGGCGGACGAGATGGGTCCGTCCGCCGACGGTGTACCTCGGATGGTCCTGGGGTCGATGGGCCCGGGAACCAAGTTGCCCACCCTCGGCCATGCCCCGTTCGATGTACTGCGCGACGCCTACGGCGAAGCTGCGCTGGGCATGCTTGACGGTGGTGCCGATGCGATCCTCGTGGAGACCTGCCAGGACCTGTTGCAGGCGAAGGCGGCGATCATCGGTAGTCGCCGCGCGATGGAGCAGGCAGGGCTGCGGATCCCGATCATCGCGCACGTCACGGTCGAGACCACCGGCACGATGCTGCTCGGTTCGGAGATCGGGGCCGCGCTCACCGCGTTGGAGCCGCTCGGTATCGATCTGATCGGGCTGAACTGTGCGACAGGTCCCGCCGAGATGAGCGAGCACCTGCGGTACCTGTCGCAGCACGCCCGCATCCCGGTGTCGGTGATGCCGAACGCCGGTCTGCCGGTGCTCGGCAAGAACGGCGCCGAGTACCCACTGCAACCGGACGAGCTGGCCGCGGCGCTGGCCGGGTTCGTCTCCGAGTTCGGGCTCTCGCTGGTCGGTGGGTGCTGCGGCACGACTCCGGAGCACATCCGTCAGGTTGCCGAAGCGGTACGTGCAGCGCAGCCGGCGAAGCGGAACCCGGTGCGCGAGCCGGGTGTGGCGTCGCTGTACACGGCGGTGCCGTTCGAGCAGGATGCGTCGATCCTGATGATCGGTGAGCGCACCAACACCAACGGGTCGAAGGCGTTCCGTGAGGCGATGCTCGCCGGCGACTGGGAGAAGTGCGTCGACGCCGCCAAGGACCAGGTGCGCGACGGTGCGCACATGCTCGACCTCAATGTCGACTACGTGGGTCGTGACGGCGCACTCGACATGGCCGAGCTCGCATCGCGGTTCGCCACCGCATCGACACTGCCATCATGATCGACTCGACCGAGCCGGAGGTGATCCGGGCGGGTCTCGAGCATCTCGGTGGTCGGTGCGCCGTGAACTCGGTGAACTACGAGGACGGTGTGGGGCCGGGGTCGCGGTTCCAGCGGATCATGGAGCAGGTCGTCGAGCACGGCGCCGCCGTGGTGGCACTGACGATCGACGAGGAAGGTCAGGCGCGTACCGCTGAGCACAAGGTGCGGATCGCCGAGCGTCTGATCACCGATCTGACGCAGAACTGGGGCCTCGCACCCGACGACATCATCGTGGACGCATTGACGTTTCCCATTTCGACCGGGCAGGAGGAGGTGCGGCGCGACGCGATCGAGACGATCGAGGCGATCCGCGAGCTCCACCGCCTGCACCCGCGGGTGCATTTCACACTCGGTGTGTCGAATGTGTCGTTCGGTCTGAACCCGGCGGCGCGGCAGGTGCTCAACTCGGTGTTCTTGAACGAGTGCACAGACGCCGGCCTCGACACCGCGATCGTGCACGCGTCGAAGATCCTGCCGATGGCGCGGATCCCGGACGAGCAGCGACAGGTCGCGTTGGATCTGGTGTACGACCGGCGCCGCGAGGGTTACGACCCGTTGCAGAAGCTGATGGAGTTGTTCGAGGGCGTGTCAGCGGCGTCGGCGCGCGAATCCCGCGCGCAGGAGCTCGCTGCGTTGCCGCTGTTCGAGCGGCTGGAGCGGCGGATCGTGGACGGTGAGCGGAACGGTCTCGAAGCGGATCTCGACGAGGCGATGAAGACGGTGCTCCACTGGCGATCATCAACGAGACCTTGCTGTCGGGAATGAAGACCGTCGGTGAGCTGTTCGGGTCCGGGCAGATGCAGTTGCCGTTCGTGTTGCAGTCCGCTGAGGTGATGAAGGCGGCGGTGCACATCTCGAACCGCACATGGAGTCGACGGGTGACGACGGCAAGGGCCGGATCGTGCTGGCGACCGTCAAGGGCGATGTGCACGACATCGGTAAGAACCTCGTGGACATCATCCTGTCGAACAACGGGTATGAGGTGGTCAACCTCGGTATCAAGCAGCCGATCTCGACGATCCTCGAAGCAGCGGTCGACAAGCGCGCCGATGTGATCGGTATGTCCGGTCTGCTGGTGAAGTCGACCGTGGTGATGAAGGAGAACCTCGAGGAGCTGAACTCGCGGGGTGTCTCGGAGCAGTTCCCGGTGCTTCTCGGTGGTGCGGCGCTCACTCGGAGTTACGTCGAGAACGATCTCGCCGAGGTGTACGCGGGTGAGGTGTCGTACGCGCGCGATGCGTTCGAGGGCCTGACGTTGATGGACCGTGTGATGGCGATCAAGCGTGGTGAAGGTCCGGATCCGAACAGCCCGGAGGCGCTCGAAGCCGCGCGCAAGGTGGCCGAACGCAAGGAGCGGCACGAGCGCAGCAAGCGGATCGCGGAGAAGCGGAAAGCGGAGGAGACTCCGGCGGTGATCCCCGAGCGCAGTGATGTGGGGGCGGATCTGCCGGTGCCGACGCCTCCGTTCTGGGGTACGCGGGTGGTCAAGGGCGTCGCGTTGGCCGAATATTCGTCGTTGGTGGACGAGCGGGCGTTGTTCCTCGGGCAGTGGGGTCTGCGGGGGCAGCGTGCCGGTGACGGTCCGACGTACGAGGAGTTGGTGGAGTCCGAGGGCCGGCCGCGGTTGCGGTATTGGCTGGATCGACTGTCGACCGAGGGCATCCTGCAGCACGCTGCGGTGGTGTATGGGTATTTCCCGGCGGTGTCCGAGGGCGATGATGTGGTGATTCTGACGGAGCCGCGTCCGGATGCTCCGGAGCGGTACCGGTTCACTTTCCCGCGGCAGCAGCGGTCGCGGTTCTTGTGCATCGCCGATTTCGTGCGGTCGCGTAAGGATGCGATCGCGTCGGGTGAGGTCGATGTGTGGCCGTTCCAGTTGGTGACGATGGGGCAGCCGATCGCGGATTTCGCGAACGAGTTGTTTGCGTCGAACTCGTACCGCGACTATCTGGAGGTGCACGGCATCGGTGTGCAGTTGACCGAGGCCTTGGCCGAGTACTGGCATCGGCGGATCCGGCAGGAGCTGGCCTTCTCCGGTGGCGGTACAGCTGCGGACGAGGATCCGGACGAGGTGGCCGAGTACTTCAAGCTCGCGTACCGGGGTGCTCGTTTCGCGTTCGGGTACGGTGCGTGTCCGGATCTCGAGGATCGGATCAAGCTCGTCGAGTTGCTCGAGCCCGAGCGCATCGGGGTGGAGTTGTCGGAGGAGTTGCAGTTGCATCCTGAGCAGTCGACCGATGCATTCGTGTTGCACCACCCGGAGGCCAAGTACTTCAATGTCTGAGTTGATCAGCGACGTACGCGCTGAGGCGCGCCCGGCGGGTGCGTTGCAGGCGGTGTTGTGGGACATGGACGGCACGCTGCTCGAATCGGAGCAGTTGTGGGATATCGGGATGCGCGAGTTGTCGTTGAATCTCGGTGGGCCGATGTCGGAGGAGACTCGGATCTCGACGATCGGGGGTCCGCTCGATCTGTCGGTGTGGCGCGCGTTCGACGGTCTGGGGCTCGATCCGACGCCGGACGAGCAGACGGCCGCGGAGGACTGGCTCAATGCGTTCATGGCGGAGTTGTTCGCTCGAGGGTTGCCGTGGCGGCCGGGTGCGCGGGAGGCGCTGGGTTCGGTGCGCGCGTCGGGGCTCGGTCAGGCGTTGGTGACGAACACGGGTCGGGCGTTGTGTGATGTCGCGCTCGAGACTCT
>BBEG01000097.1 GCA_001312645.1 Rhodococcus sp. JCM 9791 | reverse complement strand
CGGCCGCTAGGGCGAAGGTGGCCGCGGCGGTGAAGTGGCGCATCCGGGGGCGCGTGGTCTTGCGGGTCATGGGGGCTCCTGTGCGTCAGGTCTCGACACGTCGGTCTCAACACATCGATTCAAACACTCAGTCTCAAGTAAAGGTTGAGACTGTTGGATCCAAGGAAAGCACAAGGGCGGCGCTCCGGCCAGAGCGCCACCCCGTGTGTTACTCAACCGACACTGTCGACGGAGGAAGTCTCATTCCACGTCGTCAGGATGGCTACGTAGGTGAAGGATGCTCGCGAGCAGGCCACCCCAGAGTGTGGCCAGGGCGAGGATCATCATCACGATCGCTGAGGTGTTCACGAGGTCTCTCCCTGCTGTGTCTTGGTGAGCGCCGATGCGGAGGCCGGTCGGTTCTCATCGAATTCGAACTCGGTTTCGATCCCTCGACGCCACGGTATGAACGACATGGCGATCGCCAGCACGATCACCACGGCCTGCACACCCCACCCGAATGTCATCACGAGGTCGTCGGGGAGACCCCCATAGCCTTCGTCGATGCGGTCGCGGATCTCGCTGAACAGCATGTAGCCCAGAACCACCGGTGTGACGACACCGACGAAGATCTGCCAGACCGATCCGACCTTGAACGACGACACCGAATTGAGGTGGTCGCGCAGTTCGGGCAGGCGCCGCAGGACCCACGCGATCACGACGATGGCGACGAACGCGACACCCACGATGCCGAACTGGTTCGCGAACCGGTCCACCACATCGAGGGTGTTCAGGCCGGTCGTGGTGGGGAACAGCAGGATCGACACGATCGCCGCAGCGCCGCCGATCGTCAGGACCGCGGGCACCTTGCCGAGACCTGTCTTGTCCTGGAACGCCGAGACCGTCACCTGGATGATGCTGATCATCGATGTGAACCCGGCGAACACGAGCGAGCCGAAGAACAGCACCCCGAAAATGGGCCGCCCGGCATCTGCGACACGATCGTCGGGAACGCGATGAATGCAAGACCGATGCCGCTCGCCACGACCTCGTCGACCGCGACGCCCTGGGCCTGCGCCATGAATCCGAGCGCCGAGAACACGCCGATGCCGGCGAGCACCTCGAAGCTCGAGTTCGAGAAGCCCACGACCAGACCGGACCCGGTCAGGTTGGTCTTGCGCTTCAGATACGACGAGTAGGTGAGCATGATGCCGAAGGCGACCGACAGCGAGAAGAAGATCTGCGCGTAGGCCGCGATCCACACGCCGGTATCGGTCAAAGCCTCCCAGTTGGGAGTGAAGAACGCATCGAGGCCCAGAGCCGCACCGTCGAGTAGCAACGCCTGGATCACCAGCGCGCCGAACAGCACCACGAGCAACGGGACGAAAATGCGGTTCGCATTGCCGATCCCACGCTGCACGCCCAGTGCGAGCACCACCAGTGTGGCGACCCAGACAATGATCAGCGGCCACACGACACCCGGAACGAAACTCAGGCCGAACGACGACTCGGCGTCGACGTGGAGGAAGTCCTCGAGGAAGAATCCCTCGGGGTTGTCGCCCCACGCCTCTGTGATCGAGAAGAACGTGTAGCACCCGGCCCACGCGACGATCACCGCGTAGTAGACCCCGATGACGAAGCAGATCAGAACCTGCCACCAACCGATGAACTCACTGCCACGCTGAGTCGCCGGAACGCCAGCGGCGGCGATCCTCGGAACTTGTGGCCCATTGCATAGTCGACGAACAGTAGCGGAATACCCGCGGTGAGCAGGGCCACCAGGTAGGGGATGAGAAATGCCCCACCGCCGTTCTCGTACGCGATATAGGGGAATCGCCAGATATTGCCCAGGCCGACAGCCGAGCCGATGGCGGCCATGATGAACACGGACCGGCCCGACCAGACCTCGCGCTTTTGTGCAGCTTCGTGCTGTGCCACGAACCTCGTCCCTCCACTCGTTCGATTGCGTAGACGCTAGTCCTCGCGGCGTCGGAATCGGCAGAAATCCGGGATTCATGATCAGGTGTGGTGTCGGGGCACACCCGGCAGGGTCAGTCCTGCCACAGTTTGTCGAGCCCCGGACCCGGGTCGTCGTCCTCGTCGTCCGGTGCGCCGCGGTAGCGCAGGGCAAACACGATCCATCCGATCACGGCGATCAGCACGAAGCTGACCAGGCGATACACAAGCACAGCGGACAGTGCCTCCGCGCCGGACATTCCGCTCGCCGTGAGCGCGGGGACGAGCACTGCGTCCATCACACCGAGGCCCGCGGGCAGCAATGGAATCGCACGGCTTGTCGCGGTTCCGGCGGCGTAGGCGACGGCGATACCGGCGAGGCTGGGTGTGCCTCCGACGGCGTAGGCAGCGAACGCGAGGCATGCTCCGTCGCACACCCAGTTGAACAGCGACCAGCCGAAGGCGCGTGCGGCATGCGGGCGATCGAGTTTCACGGCCCCGATCTGATCGACGATCTTGCGCCACGCCCGTGAACCGGCATCCGCCGGTTTCTTCCTGAGCCGGTTGAACCCGCGCAGTGAGATCAGGCCGATGGACTCGAGCGAACCGGGGTTGCTGGCCGCGTACTGGATGAGCACCAGGAACGCGGCGAGACCACCGATGGAGAAGATCAGCGAGAACGGGTTCGTGGTGGCGCCGATCATGAGAGCACCAACGAGCCCGAGGAGCGCGAGCCCCGCGGCCTGGAGCAGACCGGCCATCACGAGCTGCCATGTTGCGATGACGGGGGCCGCTCCCCACTTGCGCATCTGCCGATAGGTGAAGGTGGTTCCCACGACGGGGCCACCTGGAAGCGTCACGCTCATCGAGTTCGATGCGAGTGCTACAGCCAGTGATTGGCGAAGAGTCACCTTCACATCTGCGGCGGACAGCAGCGTGCGTTGCACGCTCGCGAAACTCGTCATCTCTGCAACCGAGGCGAGGATCGCGGCGATCACCCACCACCAGTACAGGTGGCCGAGACCACTGACACCGTCGGTCAGCTCCGGCCACACGAGGATCACCTCGACGGTGAGCACCACCACGAGCAGGGCGCCGACGATCCACTTCAGGTAGCGACGCCGCTTCGGGGTGAGAGCGGAACCGTTGCCGTTGCCGTTGCTCTTGCCTGAGTCGTCGTTGCCCGCCGGGCCGGTCGTGTCGGTGTCACTCGAATCAGTGGTGCCGCTCGTGTCGGTGCCGTCCGTCGGCTGTTCGTCGGGGATGTTCTCGTCCGTCATCTATTCGATCGGCCAGTCCGTGAGGGTCTTGCGATACAGGTCTTCGACTGCGGTGATGTGCGTATCGAGATCGGCGACGCGCCACTCGCTCACATCGATCGGGTCGAGTACCGCGACGTCGACTGTGCCCGACCGGAGCAGGGTCGAGTGCTTCCACAGCATCTCCCCGGCATTGCGGATCACCACGGGAACGATCGGGACCTGCGCCTGCATAGCGATGCGGAAAGCGCCTTCTTGAACGGCCCGATCTGCGGTGTGGGGGAGCGAGTGCCCTCCGGCGCGATGATGACCGAGGTGCCCTGCCGCAAAGTGTCCACCACCGGTGCCAGCGCTTCCACGGCGCGTTCGGTGTTGCCGCGGTCGACGAAGGTGGCGCCGGCGAATCGCAGCAGTGGACCGAACAATGGGTCGGTCGCCATCTCCTTCTTCGTGATGCCGGTGAAGTCGTGTCGCAGCACCTTGGCGAGGAGCACCGGGTCGAGCTGACTCTGATGGTTGAAGATGAACACCGCCGGGCGGTGTTCCCACGCGTTGGCTTCCCCGCGCACCCGCACGTCGATACCCGCGAGTGCGAGCGACACGTCGGATCCGATGTTCATGATCGAGTCGAGCGCGACCTTGCGGCTGCGGTTGACCAGCCCGAGCCCGAGCCCGGTCCAGACGGAACCGACGATTCCGCCGTAGGCGGCGGCGGTGCGCACCGCTTCCTTCACCCGGGCGTACCTCGCGGTCGGAACCGCAGGATGGGCCACTTGCGTTCGCGTGCGATCCTGTCGAGCGTGCCGTCGGGGTTGGTCGCGGTCGGGTTTCCGGTCGTGGCGAGGAACTCGGCGTCCTCACCACCGTTGGAATAGGTGTAACTACGTGGACCGTCGATCCCGTGCTCGTCGATGAATGCTCGTGTGGCATCGGCTTTCCCGCTGCGCCACAAAGACTTTCCATCGACTTCCGGTCAGGACGCCGTCGACCACCTCGAGCGGAGTGAACAGCACATGCTCCACACCGAGCGCGTCGGCGCCCGCCTGGATCTGGTAGCGCGACGCCGACGACGCGATCACGACGGTGTGGCCGGCATTCTGGTGTGCCCCGATGAGCTGCCACGCCTCGGGGTACAGATGACCGGCGATCGTGGACATGAACAGGCGTTGCCCGATCTCGTACAGCTCTTCCTCGCTGTGGCCGCGCCACGCCTTGAATGCGACCGCGACGAAGCGTTCGAAATCGGCTTCGCTGTCTGTTCCACGCAAACCGTTGACCATGGTCGACGCGAGTTCGGCCGCGGTCACCTTGCCTGCGAGGAGCCGGTCGCGGAAGAAATGCAACCCCGAGAAACCGTGCACGATGGTGCCGTCGAAGTCGAAGAACGCAGCTACCTCGGGGCCCTGTGGCCCCGTCCGCACCCTGTGCAGGGCCTGCTCGATGTTCACCGCTCCGCCTTCCTGTTCGACACGTCGAGTGACTCGGCCAATGCGACCCGCTCACCGACGGCAAGCAGCTGCGACGCGAACTCGCGACGCTTCTGCGCGACCGAATCGTCGTCCCGGTCGAGAAGCCCGCGGTTGCGCGCCAGCTCCAAAGCTGTTGCGAACAGTTCCGAGGATACGGACTCCGAACCGTGCAACCGGCCTTGCAACAGCATCTGCCGACCCACCGCGACACACTCGTCGAGGAATGCGTCGCGCTCGACCTCGAGCGTAGGATCCCTGCGCGCCAGCCGCTCGGCGACGACGAGCTGCGCATCGAAGAACGAGCGCAGCGTGCGGTGCGACATGAAGAGCCCGGTCTCGACCAGCGCGTTGAGCGCCCGCCCCTCGGTGGGAAGTGGCGTTCCCCACTCCCATTCGGGCACGAGAAGCTCCACTTCCGCCCGCAACTCCGATTCGAAGGTGTCGCGGTCGGGGAAGAAGAACTCGAACTTGAGCAGGTCACGCAGCTTCTTCGCTTCGTACCATGCCGTAAGCACCGGATTGTCGCTGGGATGTTCGTGGACGAAGAGCACAGCAAGTTCGAGGATCGAGCGGTTGACGAACCAATGGATACCGCTGTTGCGGTAGAACGCGGCGACGAGATGCTGACCCGGTTGGATCGAGTACACCGCCTCGTCGCCCCCGGAGTACGTCGTCACGACACCGGCGTCGGTCAGCGCTGCGAGGACCTGGGCGAGTCCACCCTCGCGGTCGAGGAGCTGTACTTCGCCTTGCGGGGCATCGCGCGCATCGAGGTAGCTGCGCACCGGTGCGACGACGGCGCGCACCTCGTCGAGGGTGAGCGCCCGGTCGCGGACTCCGAGCAGGGCGAGGGTGACGAGGCTGTTCACGGTGACCGGTGTGGTGCGGTTGATGCCGCCCGCCACCTCGAATGCCACCTTCTGCATGGCCTTGCGCTGCAAACTCTCCCGGTCCATAGGGTCGGGGGCTGCGGCGCCCTCCGGAACTGCAGGGTCGGACAGGTCGGGGTCCCCGCCCGCCGCGAGTTGCGCTCGCATCGACAACGGTGTACCGAACTGCACGTAGACGTTGCCGGCGCTGCGCTGCTGGTTGCGGGCGTAATTCGCCAGCCACCTCAGACCCTCCGGCTTCTTCGCTGCGCCGGTCTGCTCGGCCGCCACGGCCGCGACCTCCGCGAGCCCCTCGTAGGTGATCGACACAGGTACCAGCATCGCGTCGTCGACACGACCACTCCGGATGGCGTTCGCGACGTAGTTGAGGAGGCCGTAGCGTGGTCTGCGGAGCTTGCCGGTGCGAGTGCGGCCTCCCTCGAAATACCACTCGAGGTTGAATCGTTTGCTCAGCAGAAACGCGAAGTACTCCTCCAACGCCGCCTTGTACACCGTGTCGTTCCCGAAACTCCGCCGGATGAACACGGTGCCTGTACGACGTGCGATGGGGCCGATCGGCCAGAACGTGAGGTTGGCACCGCCCATCAGGTGGTTACCGGGGAAATCGTGGTCGGCCAGGATGCCGCCCAGGACGAACGCATCGGCATACGACCGGTGGGACGGCAGGAACACCAGCGGATGCGTGCGGTTGAGCTCACGCAGAGCTTCCAAGCCGGAGTCGTCGGCGTGCACCGTCCACGCCGAGGTGTGCAGTGGCCGCATGGCCTGCGTGAAGAGGTCCGTGACCAGGCGCGACTGCACTGCCACCAGCTCATCCAGCGCGTCGCGGGCTCGCGTGTCGACCTCGTCGCGGGAAAGGTGTTCCTCGGTTGCGATGGTGTCGAGACGTCGCCGGAACGACGGTTGGTCCATGATCTGCGCGGCGACGAGCCTGGGCACCTTGTATCGATCGCCGATGACCGCGCGTTCGGCACGCTCGAGCGCGACCACGGCGCGACGCGTCACATATCGAGCGAGGGACGCCGCATCCGGAATCCTGCCGTGTTCCTCGGCCGCGAGCTGCTCACGAAGATCGTCGAGATGCGCGGGTGCTGCCACGACGATGCGATACCGGTCCGAGGATCTGCCGACCAGCCACTTCTGGATCAGGACATTGGGGTTGCGGGGGTTGGTCAGTGCGAGCACATCCGAGAAACGTGCGCGGCGAGCCCCGTCGCGTTCGGAGGGGAGCCACACGACTCGGACGGGCAGGAGGAGCGGATCGTCGGTTCGGTCGGAGAGTGCGGACGTGAGGACACGTGAGTCGAGGTCCAGGACGTCAGGCTGCCGGACGCGCGGTAGTCGGCGGGGACGTCATCCGAGCGGCACCAACGGTCCAGGAGGTCACGTTCGATTTTCGTCCTCGCTGCGGAGAGGACGACAACCCGGCTCTTCCCTGCGTTGCTGTTCTTCTCGCCGGCGCTGGACTCCCCGTCGATACTCATTGTTCCCCCGTCCGATATCTACTCGACAGCAAACTACCGCTTTCGGGCGGGGCGCTCCGGTGCAACGGCGCAAGTCACTGTGTGACTCCGGTGCACGAATCGCACGAGATGCGGGCACAGTAGGACGAGAAGACTGCAGAACGACACGAGAGGTGCGCAGTGAACGGGCAAGCAGAGACCTCGTACGCGTCGATGCGGGAAACCCACAGTTCGGTGGTGTTCTTCGTCGGTGATCGAGTGCACAAGATGAAGAAGCCACTCGATCTGGGTTTTCTCGACAATCGCACGCGCGCTGCGCGGGAGTGGATCTGTCACCGGGAGGTGGAACTCAACCGGCGTCTTGCCCCGGACGTGTACCTCGGCGTCGCGACATGCACGATCCGGGCGGCGAGGTCTGTGAGCACTTCGTCGTCATGACGAGGCTTCCCGATGATCGGCGTATGGCCGCGTTGATCGAACGGGGCGAAGACATCGGTGCCTCCGTCGAAGATGTGGCGCGGCAGGTTTCGGCGTTGCACGCTGCGTCGCCGCTCGACCCCGACATCGATCGGTGCGCGACTGCAGAATTCGTAGCCCAACTGTGGCAGCTGAGCCTCGATCATCTCGACCGACTTCGGATCGGTCGGGAGGCCGGAGCTGCTCTGGCCCGGATCCGCAGCGCGTCCGAGCGTTATCTGCAGGGACGCACGGCGTTGTTCGACGAGCGCGTCGCGGCCGGCCGGGCGGTGGACGGGCACGGAGACATGCTCTGCGACGACATCTTCTGTATGGATGACGGCACCCGCATCATCGACTGCCTCGAATTCGACGACGAACTGCGCTACGGAGATGCTGTCCTCGACCTTGCTTTTCTGGCAATGGATTTAGAACGCCTGGGGGTACTCGATGCGGCACGCACATTGCTCGATGCGTACGCCGTCCATGCGCACGATCACCCTCCCGTGTCGCTGGTGCACCATTACATCGCCTACCGAGCATTGGTGCGCGCCAAGGTGACTGCGCTACGTCACGAACAGGGCGACGCTGACTCACGCGCCGCCGCCCTCGGCTTCCTTGCGCAGGTCGAGCGCAATCTCGACCGTGGACGGGTGCGGCTCGTCCTCGTCGGTGGTGTTGCTGCAACCGGGAAGTCGACGTTGTCGCGGGCTGTCGGGCGCCATCTCGGGGCGACCGTCCTGCGAAGTGACGTGATCCGCAAAGAACTCGCCGGGATGGCCCCGACCGAACGTACCGGGGACGGAGTGGGCTCGGGTCTGTACTCCGCGGAGAGTACCGAGGTCACATATCGGGAACTGTGCCGGCGTGCCGCCGAGTTGCTTGCACGGGGTGAATCGGTAGTGCTCGACGCGACGTGGCTGGCGGAGGAGCATCGTGGCGCTGCGCGGGAGGTCGCGGCTTCGACGACTGCAGATCTGATCGAGGTCGAATGCACAGCCGACCGGGAGGTGCTGGTGCAGCGCATCGAATCTCGTACCGCACGCGGAGACGACGCCTCGGATGCGACTCACGCGGTGCTCGACGAACAACTGCGCCGACGCAACGACTGGCCGGATGCTGTGGTCGTCGACACGACCGAGGGTTCCCCAATCGGTACCGACTGGCTGGAAAGGGAACTCGGCCACGCGCCGTGGTGAGGTGAGCCTGACCGTGCTATCGGAAGCTCTCTGCGAGTTCTACTGTGGAGATCATGTCGATACCGGAGTCAGTGTCCGATCATGCCGCGGAGCCGCACACCAGTGGTCTCGCCACCAAACTGAACTGGTTGCGGGCCGGGGTGCTCGGCGCGAACGACGGAATCGTCTCCACGGCGGGCCTCGTCGTCGGCATTGCCGCAGCCACCACAGACCGGTCGACGATTCTCGTTGCCGGTGTGGCAGGGCTGGCCGCGGGCGCGGTCTCGATGGCGTTGGGGGAGTATGTGTCGGTGAGTGCGCAGCGCGACACCGAACGAGCCGCGTTGCGGACCGAACGCCGTGAGCTCGAGGCGATGCCCGAAGCGGAACTCGAAGAACTGACCGGCTTGCTCGAGAGCAAGGGGCTGTCGAGAGCTACTGCGCATTCGGCTGCGGAGGAACTGACCGCCCGCAACGCCCTGCGCGCCCACGCGGAGATCGAGCTGGGAATCGATCCGACCGAGCTCGCGAACCCATGGGTTGCGGCTCTGTCGTCTGCGGTTGCGTTCACAACGGGTGCGTTGGCACCTCTTCTGATGATCGTGTTCGTGGCCGAATCTGTCCGGATCCCAGTGACATTCGTTGCGGTGTTGCTCGCGCTCGCCGCGACCGGCTCGGTGGGTGCCTGGCTGGGAGGCGCGCGACCGGGACGTGCGGTGGTACGCGTCGTGCTCGGGGGTGCACTCGCCATGGCGGTGACGTACGGACTCGGCGCAGTATTCGGCGTTGCACTCTGAACGACTCGCGTATCAGGCCCACGTCCCGCAGTGGGGCGTGGGCCTGATCGCCTTCGGTTCGATGCTCGGTCAGGGCCTGCGTGCGACCAGAACGGGGCAGGGCGCGTTGTGCAGAAGGTTCTGGCTGGTGGAACCCAGCAGGGCGGCGGCGAACTGGCCCCGACCGTGGCTGCCGACGACGGCGAGCTGCGCGTCCTGCAGGTGGTTCAGCAGTACCTTCGCGGCCGGCCCGCGATCGATGACACGGCTGACCTCGACGTCCGGATACTTCTCATGCAGTCCCGCGAGGGACTCGGCGAGTACGGCCGTCTCCGACTCCGCGACGGAATCCCAGTCGACCAGCGCGGCGGTGGCGCCGACGCCGAGTGCGGCGTCGCCGATCCACGAATGCACGGCCGTGAGCGGTGCTCCGAGGGTCTGTGCGTACTCGAACGCGTATTCCACTGCTGCAGCGGAGAGTTCGCTGCCGTCCACGCCCACGACGATGGGTTCGGTGCTGGGGAGCGGTTGGTGGTGTCGCCTCGCCACACCACGACCGGGCACGATGCGTGGTTGGAGACGCGTACGACTGTCGAGCCGAGCAGGAAGTTCTCGACCTTGCCTGCGCCCGTGGCGCCGAGGACGATGACGCGAGCGTCTTCGGCGGCCTCGAGCAGGGAGGTGGCGGCGGGCCCGGGACCGATGAAGCTCTGCACCTCGAGGCCGGGGTTGTCGGCGCGAACGAGCTCGGCGACGTCGGAGAGGACCTGCTTACCGTCCTTCTCGAGCTGTTCGACCATCTGGGACTGGATCAGGACAGCAGCTTCGCTGTAGAAGATCCCTTCGCTGGGCAGAGAATGAACGAGATGAAGGGGCGCCTCGAGGCGCGCGGCGAGGGCGCCTGCCCACCGTGCAGCTGCCGCTGCGGTCTCGGAACCGTCGACGCCTGCAACGACGGGCTTGCGGGTACTCGATGTGCTCATCGATGTCTCCTTCATTTGTACGGCGACCTGCGGGGACGGGCGATCGATCGGCTACGGATGTCACGTTACGCCATACGAATCCAGCGCATACTCGGGAATGTCGGCGCGTCGTGACAGGGCCGAAGGTCCCGATTCAGCGCCACAACGTTCGGGCGGACTTGTATGCCTTCTTCCATGCCGACTCGAGGTGTACGGCCTGTTGTGTGCCGATCTCGGCCTCGAGCTGGTGCAGAACACCGAGTCCGAAACTGGACTCGGCGGAGTGCCCTTGCTCGGACGCGAGATCGAGTAGATGGTCGCGGGCGACCACGGAGTCCTGGAACTCGCCCAGCAGATCCTGGAACTCGTCGAACCTGTCGAGTGCGTGCTCGGCGCGCTTCGGGTGCAGTGGCGCGATCACCTCGATCGCGTAGCGCAGCCGCTTCGACCCCTTGCGTGCGCGATGCATCCGTTCGTCGCGCTCGGCATCGCCGGGCGCGTCGGCCACCCGGTCCACACGCTTCGACACCTTCTTGGCGAGGTGCTCGATCGATTCGGCGAGTTTCGCGGGTTTGGGACGGTGCTGTTTGTCCCGTTTCTCCGGCGTGGCAGACAGTTCGCCGATCAGCGTGTCGAGGCTGTCGATCAGCGCCAGATACCGATCGGAATCGAGGGTCGTGATCGCTTCGGCGCGCGCAGCAGTCGACTTGGCCGTGAAGTACTCGTCGATGCGTGCCCGTGTGGCCTCGCGATACTGCTCGACGTCGATGTCCGCGACCCGATCGACGAGTCGTTCGTGTTGAACTTCGAGATCGCGAGAGGGGCTCAAACATCTTCCGAGCCAGCGCAGTTCCTCGACGAGTGTGGTGTCGATGCAAAATCGTCGGCGTAGGTCTGCAGGGCGCTGCGGATTCGGCGGGCAGCCTTGCGCATGGTGTGCACGGCATCGGGTGCGTCGCGGCGCACGGCGATGTCGGACATCAGCAGTGTCTGTCGTTCATGGGCGAGATAGTCGCGCAGATAGCCCGCGGTACCGCGAAGGTGTCGGGGTGCCGGGATGAGATCGCCGAGTACCCGGTGCACCTTCGATGGGCTCGGGGAGCGCGTGATGCCCTCCGCTACGAGGAGCTCCTCGACGGAATCGAGGATCGAGGGGTCGGCGCCCGGCCCGAGTTCGACCTCGATCTCCCGCCATTGCGGTTCGGCGTCGTCGATGCTGCGGATCGCGGTCACGTCGTCGACGACCACTTCGGCGAGCAACGCACCGTCGGTCCCGCGGAGCCGATGCGACGGCGTCGGGTGTTCAGAAGTGCGGCGAGAGCACCGTGCGGTTCCGTCGGACGCCGCGGAGCAGCCCGAGCAGTGCATCAGGCACCACATCGGTGGGGCCGTCGGTCGTGAACGGGTGCAGCAGCTCGGTCCGGGTGTCGCCGCCGGAGGGGAGCTTCGAGTGCCAGCCGGCGTCTTCGCCGCCTTCACGACGGCGAAGAGTGACCTTCGACTGCAGTAATTGCAGGTCGGCAGTGTCGAAGTACTGGGCGGACAGATCGACCGTGTCGACGTCGATCGACGTGACTCCCGCGACTCCCGATAGATCGGGCAGCTCCTGGTCGGGTGTCGCCGTGTACTTGCGTTCGGTCTCTTCGGACGTCGATGTGGTCGATCTCGCCGGTGTCATGGTCCTCCTGTCCGGTGGGTGTGCACCGAGTGCTCCCTGGAGTGCAACTGTGCCATCGAGTTCCCGATATGTCGCGAGTGCGGGATGTGAACTACAACAGAAGTTCACGAGAAGGGCACTTGGGCTCTGGTCTTATGCCGATTTCCGGGTGATCATGGGGAAACGCGGGGCCTCCGGAGGGTGAGAATGAGGATTTTGGTGGCGGTGGCGAGCAAGCATGGCTCCACTGCGGAACTCGCAACGGCCTTGGCTGCGGGCCTGCGTCATCACGGCGCCGACGTCGATGTCCGCACGCCGGGCGCAGTATCGAGCGTCGCCGGTTACGACGTCGTGATCGTGGGTAGCGCTGTCTACCGCAACCGGTGGTTGCGCGCGGCCCGAGATTTCCTCGACGGGCACTCCGGGGCGCTGCGAAGTCGGGAGGTCTTCCTCTTCTCGTCCGGCCCGATCGCCGAACAGGGGCGTCCCGTGAACAATCATTACGATGTCGCGCCCGCGATGGCACGTACGGGCGCCCGTGAACACCGGACGTTCGCCGGCAAGATAGATCCCGCCGTACTCAACGCCGGTGAGCGTGTGGTCGTCCGGATGACAGGGGCTCAGCTCGGCGACTTCCGGGATTGGGATGAGATCGGTTCGTGGGCGTCGAAGATCGTCGCCCAGGTGTCCGACCGCACCGGCGTGCGCATGCCCACCGAGCACACCCGATAGCCCGGCCATCGGTCCGCTTCAGCTGTCCGGGTTGCGGTAGTGCTCCGCGAGTTCCTCTGCGCGGTCCCACATCGACCAATCGATCGCTCTGCCGTCGAGCTGGGCTTCGACGACCTCGAACCCGGCATGCCAACCCGCGCCGTGCGCGTATGCGTCGTCCTCGGTGTCCGTCGTGTGGGTGAGGGTGAGCCAGCAACCGCCGGATCCGTCGGGTGTCAGCTCCCAATGCAGGACATCGGAATCCCACATCAATTCGAGTATCTGCCCGGGGTGTACGACGAGAACCGAACCGCTCGCGGTGTGACCGGGAGGAAGACCGAAGCGGCTCACCTGTTCGTCGGTTGTGCGGAACTGTAGTTGCGCACCCGGAGTGAGGTCCCAATCGACGGCCGCAGGGAACCAGGCGTCGAGGTACTCGGGATCGGTGATGACGCCCCAGACCTTCTCCGGAGCGTGGGGGAAAGCGCGTTCGAAGCGCAAGGCCACTCGGCCGTCATAAGTACGAGAAACGCTGCCGAGACTCATGGATCCTCCAAGACGAGAAGCCCGCGCTGTCAACGGGGTCAAGAGGTGTTGTGATCCCATGCTGCCAGGTTTCTGCGGCTTGTGAAGCGAGTCCACCGACCCGTGATCGGATCGTCGAATTCGATCGCGCGAGCGAGTAGCTGGAGTGGTGACGAATAGTCGTCACGTGCAACGTCGTACACGTGCGGATAGAGAGGATCGCCCACGATGGGAATGCCGGTGGAGTTCATGTGTACGCGCAATTGATGTGTCTTCCCGGTTCTCGGTAACAGTCGGTACAACGCATGTTCGCCGTCGACACCGTGCACGTCGATGCGGGTGACGGCGTTGACCTCGCCCGGAACTTCACGAGCCTGGAGGACCCCGCGTTCCTTCACGATGCGGCTGTGCATGTCGAAGGGGAACCGGAGGTGCGGCGCGGCGGGTGCGACCGCTTCGTACTCCTTCTCGACCGCCCGGGTCTCGAAGAGCATCTGATACGCGCGGCGTGCCTCGCGGCGAACCGTGAAGACCAGTACTCCCGCGGTGAGGCGGTCGAGTCGGTGCGCAGGTGTGAGTTCAGGGAGGTCGAGTTCGCGGCGTAGTCGCACGAGTGCGGTTTCCGCGACCCACGAGCCCGTGGAGTGATGGGAAGAAAGTGAGGTTTGTCGACGACGAGCAGATTGTCGTCACGGTAGAGAATGTCGATTTCGAACGGTATGCGTGTCTCGATCGGCGGATCGCGATAGAGGAACACGAACGTGCGAGGGACATACGGACTTGTCCGTGAGATCACAGTTCCATCACCGGCGAAAACCTCACCGGAGTCGATCTTCTCCTCGATCCGCGCGGCGTCGTCGGGGAAGCGGGCGCACAGAAACTCCGCAACCGTATCTGACATGCAGTTTTCCGGAAGTCGAAGGCGGGTCGGATTCAGCCCGTCTCGGACGGGCAGGGGAGCATCGGGCATGTGACGACACGGTAGCCGCCGAGACATCGGTTTCGGTTTCGGCTTTGCAGGATAACGATTGTGTGCAAGCCTGCTTAAGTCTCGCTCCCACTTATATCGTGTGACGAGAGTGATTCCTGGGGAAAAAGTTTAAGGAGAGCTTGGTGTGACGAATTCGTCCGAAAACGGAACGCGGCGGGGAGCGCGCGCCTGGTGCGGCTTCTCGTGGCAGCGATCGTGGTTCCGCTCGCGCTCGTATTCGCAGGTATCGGCGCGGGTACCGCGTCGGCAGATCCGTACACCCGATTCTCCGAGGACTGGGTTGCCGCACCCGGCGGCGTCGGACAGATCAAGGTTCGCATCTGGCACGCGAACAACGGCAGCAACAAGGCCGTGTATCTGCTCGACGGCCTGCGCGCCACCGACGATGTCAGCGGCTGGGAGCACGAGACCAACGCCGCATGCTCGCCGACAACGGCATCAACGTCGTGATGCCGGTGGGTGGACAGTCGAGTTTCTACGCCGATTGGTACTCGCCGAGCAACTTCAACGGCCAGCAGTACACCTACAAGTGGGAATCGTTCCTCACACAGAACCTGCCCGATCATCTCGCGGCCGCATACGGCATCTCCCGCAGCAACAACGCGGTCGTCGGGCTGTCGATGGGCGGGAACGCCGCCCTGATCCTGGCGGCCTACCACCGCGACCAGTTCGGCTTCGCCGGCTCCCTGTCCGGGTACCTGAACCTGTCCGCACCAGGTATGCGCGAAGCTATCCGAATCGCCATGCTCGATGCCGGCGGATTCAACTCCGACGCCATGTGGGGCCCCCGTGGAACTCTGCGTGGCTGCGCCACGACCCGTTCGTCGCGGCACCGAACATGCGCGGTCTGCCGATGTGGATCGCCGCCTCGAGTGGTCTTCCCGGCGAACACGACCGCCCGAATTCCGCGATCGGCGTGTTCAACACCGCCAACGCCATGGGCCTCGAAGCGCTCGCACTTGCACAGAACCGCGCATTCCAGGTTCGCCTGGCCACGCTCGGTGTCGACACCGCACACTTCTCCTTCCCCTCCACCGGCACCCACACGTGGGGCTACTGGCAGGACGAACTCTGGGAGATGCTCCCGATGATGAAGGCGTCGATTGGCGCCTGAGCCGCAGCACCACTGGTAGCGCCGGTCACCGTCTTGGTGACCGCGCTACCAGTGGTGTGGGGGAGGCAACCGCTCGTGCACTCGGCGCGGCCGGGGCCACGGTCCTGCTCGCCGGACGCAACACGGCCAAGGGCGAACGGATCGCATCGGAGATCGGCCCCGATGCGTCGATGCACCGGCTCGATCTGGCCGACCTCGGTTCGATCCACGAGTTCTCCGACAACCTCGGCAAGCGCACGATCGACGTACTGGTCAACAACGCGGGCGTCATGGCGTTGCCACTGTCTCGGACCCCGGACGGGTTCGAGACACAGTTCGGTACGAATCACCTGGGGCATTTCGCATTGACCGGGTTGTTGCTCGACCGCATCACCACGCGCGTCGTCACCGTGTCCAGCGCCGCCTACCTCCTCGGCCGGTTGGATCTCGACGACCTCAACTGGGAGCACCGCCGCTACAGCAGGGCGGGCGCCTACGCACAGTCCAAGCTCGCGAACCTCATGTTCAGCCTGGAACTCGAGCGGCGCCTCGCGGAGACCCGTTCGTCGTTGCGTGCGATCGCAGCCCACCCCGGGTACGCCGCGACGGAGGTCGGGAGCAACACCGGCACCTGGTTCGACGGCCTTTTCGGTTTCGGCAAGAAGGTCCTGCAGCGCACCCCCGCGCAGGGCGCCGAATCGGTGGTGTGCGCGGCGGCGGATCCGTCGATGACCGGTGGCCTGATCGGACCGGGCATGCTCCTGTACGGCTCACCGCACCAGGCCCGGATCGCGCGCAGGGCGCGCGACCGTGACGCCGCACGCAGGCTGTGGGAGCTGTCGGAGAAGTTCACCGGAGTGACATTCCCCCTGCAGTGACACCCCCTCCGATCTATTCGTTCGACAGGCCGGAGGGCACCCCGGGTTCGAACGTGAACAGCGGGGGTGCCGTTGTCGTCGAACCACCGCCGTTCCCGCCACCACTGCTTCCATCTGTTTCCGAGCGCTCGGATTCGTCGTCGGAGTCGTTGTCGCGGGATCGGTCGCGTCGAGACGTCCACCCGGTCTCGGTGGTCGTGGGGGAGGCCTCGCTCATGGGCGACGGGTCGGGGGTGGTCTCCGTCGCGGATGTCTCCGTCACCGCCTCGGTTGTCGTTGCCGGGACCGGGGGAGCGCTCGTCGTGCTCGTCTCCGGCGCGTGGTGGTCGGTGTAATCGTGGCCGGAGTGGTGCTCTGCGGGTAGTCTCCGAGGTCCAGGCGCAGGGTCGCGCCGCTCGGACTCGGGGCACTCTGTTCGGCGGG
>BBEG01000096.1 GCA_001312645.1 Rhodococcus sp. JCM 9791 | reverse complement strand
CTCCGATGGAGGCACCCTCGCCGGACGTGACGAGCACGAACTTCGGCAGCCGCGACACGTCCGCACCGTTGCGCACACGTCGGGGACTCGTTCTCGCCGGCGGTGCCGTCGCCGTCGTCGCTGCAATCGCCTCGGCCTCGGAACGGGACTGGTGAAGGGCTCGGAAGGCGACACAGAGCCCGCTGTCACGCAGCAGAACACGCAGGTATCGGAAGCGCGGCAAGTAGTACCGCAGCCCACCACAGAGCAGCCCACCACCACAGAGGTGGCCTCACCTTCGGAGGCCGCCCCATCGACGGTCGACGCGCAACCGCTGAGCCCAGCGCAGGCCGAGGCGACCACCACATATCAGCCGCAGGCACCGAGCTCCGCCGAGGAATCTGTCGCACCACAGCCGCAGAGTGCGGCACCGTCCGACACGTCGTCGCTCCGCCCTCACCGGAGCCTGCCCCGCTCATTCCCGGTCTGCCTCAGGTCCAGCTGCCGACGCTTCCTCCGCCCCCGCAGGTCCACTTGCCAGAGCTGCCCCGGATCCCCGGCTCTGAGCGAACCAACCCTCGACGAGCTCGAGCAACGACCTGCCGAACCGCAAGTCATCAGACGTCTGATGTCTTCGCTACACTCGTCGGCGTGACTGCACGACACGCTCTGCGAAACGGACCGCTTGTTCCGCAGCTCGAGACGCTCCTCGCCGAGTTCATCCGGGTGGAGAGATGGGCAGTCGGAACCCGCATCCCGAGCGAAGCCGAATTGGCCGCCGAGCTGGGTGTCGGGCGGTCGTCGGTGCGCGAAGCAGTGCGGCTCCTGGCCAAGGACGGCCTTGTCGATGTCCGGCACGGCGTCGGAACATTCGTCGCCCGTCCCGTCGTGAGCAACGCAGGCATCGACCGACTCCTGAGTCGTGCTCGACTGCTCGAAGTGTACGAAGTTCGGCGCGCTCTCGAGATCGAGGCGGCACGACTCGCCGCCGAGCGCGCCGGACCGCAGGACCTCGACCGCCTGCGCGCGCATCTGGTCCGCAGACACGAAAGCCGTGCAGAGCCCAGCCCGGTATTCGTCGCCATGGATCTCGAATTCCACGCCACGATCCTCGAGATCGCAGGCAACTCGATCCTGTCGGCGCTGTTCGAATCGATCCGCCCCCAGCTGCTCGAGGCGCTCACCGATCTCGTCGACAATGTGCCCGGCCGGCCCGACACCCACTGCGCCCACGACGACCTCGTCCGCGCACTCGAATCGGGAGACGCGGATGCTGCCGTCGCAGCAACGGCAGCCAACCTCGATCCCGTCCTGCGCATACTCCGGAAAGGTGACAGCTAGTGGAGAAGTCCGTTCCCGTCGTGAGTGTCGAATCGGTCGACCTGGTGCGTGACGGCAGGTTCCTCCTGCGCGACGTCACGCTGCAGGTTCGGCGAGGCGAACACTGGGTGTTGTTGGGCGCCAATGGTGCCGGTAAGAGCACGTTACTCTCGCTTCTCGGAGCAATCGCACACCCGACGACGGGCACCGTCCATGTTCTCGGTCACCGCCTGGGCCGGGTCGACATGCGGGAATTGCGCACACACATCGGTCACGTGAACCCGCGCCACACGGTTCGCGCACCGCTGACCGTCCGGGATGTCGTCCTCACCGGCTTGACCAACACTCCCGAGTTCCTTCCCCGGTGGGCACCGACCGACGCGGACATCGCGCGCGCGAGAGGCTCGTCGATGCCCTCGGAATGGGTTCGCGGTTGAACCTGTTGTGGCCGAACCTGTCTCAGGGAGAGCGGGGCCGAGCACTGATAGCTCGTGCTCTCATGCCCGAGCCCGACCTGCTGCTACTCGACGAGCCGGCCACGGGACTCGATCTGGCTGCCCGCGAGCAACTCCTGACATCACTGGACGATCTGCGCGCCCAGGATCCCGACCGCGCCAGCATCCTCGTCACCCACCACCTCGAGGAAATTCCGTCTACGACCACACATGCCGTTCTCGTGCGGGAAGGTGTCATCGTTGCGCAAGGGCCGGTATCCGAGGTCCTCACCACCGCCGACATCAGTCACTGCTTCGATCACTCCATCACCATCTCGAAGAACCACGGACGCTGGGTGGCGCAGACGCGGATACCCGAACCCGTGAGCTGACCCTGGCGAGCGCCGACGCACACATGGCGCAGACCCGGCCGAACGTTCAGCGCCCCACTCGACTGGGTCAGCCAACCGGTCTGCATGTTTGTGTTGACAAACCGTTGTGTTTTTACAACACTTTGTTCCATGAGTCCGGTACGCCGTGGGGAAACACTCCCCATCTACAACCGCATCCGCGTCCTTCGCGCGGAGCGTGGCATGAGCCGCGCACAACTGGCCGAGCTCATCGATGTGAACCCGCAAACCGTGGGCGCGCTCGAACGTGGCAACCACTACCCGAGCCTCGACCTCGCGTTCCGCATCTGCGACGTGTTCTCGCTGCCCGTGGAGGCCGTCTTCTCCCGCACCGAGTTCACCCCCTTGTCGACCGAGCTCTACAAGCCCCGGAAGGAGGCCTGACATGCCCACGCAGTCCATGCTCGATCGCTACGAGGCCCACCGCACCCGACGGTTCCTCAAGAACGAGGAACTCACGGCCCAGTGGCTCCCGGGCTGGCGCACACAACACCGTCGGCGAATCCTTGCCGGCAGCGTCACCGCCTTGATCACCGCCATGTTCCTCATCGCAATCGCGTCGTACTTCACGATCACCATCGCGATCGCATGGCCTCTGATCACGTTGATGTTCCTACCGACCTGGACTTGCCTGCAGGTCGTGTCCGGCCGCCAATCCGACGCACCCCGCCACGCCCTCGACGAACGCGAGATCGCCGAACGCAACAGCGCCCGATCCATCGGCCTGTCCGTCGCTCAGACCCTGCTGTTGGTACCGATTTTCGCCCTCGTGTTCGGCGCGACGGTCGATTCGCTCGACCACCAAGCACTTGCGTACTCCGCGGGCGGATTCGCGCTCGCATCGATACTGTTCAGCGGGTGCTACCCGCCGTCCTGCTCGCCTGGAACCGCCCCGACGACGACCCGGAGGACCAGCCATGACCCTGACCATCGACGATCTTTCGAAACGCTACGGCAGCACAGTCGCTCTCGACGGGGCGAGTTTCGACGTCCACCCGGGCGAGTTGTTCGGTTTCGTCGGCAGCAACGGTGCCGGCAAAACCACCACGATGCGCATCATCCTCGGCGTCCTCGCCGCTGATTCCGGCGAGGTCCGCCTCGACGGCAACCCCGTCGACCTCGACGTGCGCCGCACCATCGGCTACATGCCCGAGGAAAGAGGCCTGTACCCGAAAATGAAAGTAGGAAAACAGCTTTCCTACCTTGCCCAACTTCACGGACTGTCGAAGTCGGAAGCATCCGATGCGGTGCAGCGCTGGACGGAGCGGCTCGGGATCGCCGAACGCCTCGGCGACACGGTCGATTCGCTCTCACTCGGCAATCAGCAACGAGTCCAGCTCGCCGCAGCACTCGTTCACGATCCGAAGGTTCTTGTCCTGGACGAGCCGTTCTCCGGACTCGACCCCGTCGCCGTGGACGTGATGAGCGAAGTCCTCGTGGAGAAGTCCAATGACGGTGTCCCCGTAATCTTCTCGAGTCATCAACTCGATCTCGTGCAACGCCTGTGCCAGCGCGTCGGCATCATCTCCAAGGGGAAGATGCGCGCTGTGGGAACGGTCGACGAACTGCGCTCCGGCGGAGAGTCGCGACTCGTCGTGCACGCACCCCAGGCACCGACCGGCTGGGCGACCGGACTCCCGGGTGTCACGACGATCGAGCACTCAGGCGAGCGAACCGTACTGTCCGTCCTGCCCGGCGTCGACGACCAGCAGATCTTGAAGACCGCGCTCGAAACCGGTCCCGTCCACGAATTCTCGTTGCATCAGCCGTCCCTGACCGATCTGTTCCGAGAGGTGGTGGCCGCATGAGCGCCCCATTGTCCGCACCGCGAGCCATCGGGCTCGTCGCCAGCCGTGAATTCCTCACTCAGGTCCAGAAGAAGAGCTTCCTCATCAGCAATGCGATCATTCTGATCGCGATCGTCGCCGGCATCGTGGCGATGTCGATCTTCGGTGGCGGCGAGGAGGACCGCCCCGCCGTCGGGATCGTCGGTGGCTCGAGCTTGAACGCGACGCTCGGCGCCGTCGGCGAGGCAACGGGCACTCCCCTCGACATCACCGAACTCCCCGACGCCGATGCCGGGCGGGCTCAGGTCACCGAGGGTGAACTCGACGTCGTCCTGGTTCCCGGCGACAGCGGTAGCGTCATTGCTCTCACCGAATCCGACATCGACACCACACTGAAGACACTGATCGATGCCGCGGTCGCGCAGGAGGCACAGTCGGCAGCTCTGACCGGCCAGGGTGTCGATCCGGCGGATATCGCAGCCGCCACTGCGGAGGCCACCGTCACCGTCGAGGCCATCGACCCGCCGGATCCCGAGCAGGGTGAACGCATGATCCTGGCGATCGTCGCCGTGATCCTGCTCTACATGCAGATCCTGATGTTCGGCATGTACGTCGCGATGGGCGTCGTCGAGGAGAAGTCGTCGCGCGTGGTCGAGCTCCTGCTGTCGACGCTGCGACCGCTGCAGCTGCTGTGGGGCAAGATCCTCGGCATCGGCGCCGTCGGCCTGCTTCAGCTCGCGGCCTACGGTGTGGTCGGTGTGGGCGCAGCTCTGGCCACCGACACCCTCACCATCACCGGCACAGCGATCAGCGTATTCGCCGGCACGCTCGGCTGGTTCGTCCTCGGATTCGCGTTCTTCGCGGTGCTCTACGCAGCCGCCGGGTCGATGGTGTCGCGGCAGGAGGACGTCAACTCCACGTCTGGACCACTGATGTTCATCATCCTCGCGATGTTCTTCGCCGCGTTCTCCTCCATCGACAACCCCGATGCCACATGGAGCACGGTGCTGAGCTGGATTCCGCCGTTCTCCGCAATCCTCATGCCGCTGCGTATCGCGGCCGGTGTCGCGTCGCCGTTCCAGATCGTCGGGACCATCGTGCTGATGATCGTCGTCACCGCGCTCCTCGGGGTGGTGGCCGCGAAGATCTACCAACGGTCGATCCTGCGCATCGGACGCACGGTCACATGGAAGGAAGCTCTCGGCCGCTAGATCCGAACGAAGGGGAGTTGGTGCGAGTTCTTCGTCGAACTCGCACCAACCTCCTCCTCGCCTTCGTAGGAAGCCTCGTACAGTCGCACGTGGACTTGCAGACAAGGAGGCCAGGTGGCTCGGAGCAGAATCTCGGCGCAGCAGTTCATCGATGCGGTGCTCGACGAGGGCAGTTTCGTCTCGTGGGACGAATCCCCGATCGACGTCCACCCCGATGACACCTACCGCGCCGAACTCGAGCGTGCCGCTAAGAGGTCCGGGGTCGACGAGTCGGTACTCACCGGAGTCGGCACCGTCCACGGACGCAGGGTCGCGTTGATCGCCTGCGAGTTCGCCTTCCTCGCCGGATCGATCGGTGTCGCGGCATCCGAACGGATCGTCTCCGCGGTCGAACGGGCCACCGCGGAAGGACTCCCCCTGCTCGCGTCTCCTACCTCGGGCGGCACCCGAATGCAGGAAGGCACGCTCGCGTTCGTGCAGATGGTCAAGATCGCCGCGGCCGTGGCAGCACACAAGGCGGCGCATCTCGGCTACCTCGTCTACCTGCGCAATCCCACGACGGGTGGAGTGTTCGCGTCGTGGGGGTCGCTCGGGCATGTCACCGCGGCAGAGCCGGGCGCACTCGTCGGTTTCCTCGGGCCGCGCGTCTACAAGGCCCTGTACCAGGAGGACTTCCCCGAAGGTCCAGACCGCGGAGAACCTCCATCGGCGCGGCGTGATCGACGGAGTGATCCCGCTCGAGGGCATCCGGCAGGTGGTGCACAGACTGTTGCGCGTTCTCGTCGAGCCGAATCACCCCGACACTTCTACCGAGCCTGCTCTCACCGATGTCGACGAGGTGCCCGACATTCCGGCCTGGCAGTCGGTGATCCTCACCCGCCGCCCCGAGCGCCCCGGGATCCGCCAATTGCTGCGACATGCGGCATCGGCGCAGGTGCCGTTGTCCGGTACCGGGGAGGGCGAAACCGACTCCGCTGTGATGTTGTCGCTCGCACGATTCCGTGGTGTGTCGTGTGTGCTGTTCGGTCAGGATCGCAGCGGTCAGTCGGCGGCGGCACCCATGGGGCCCGGCGCGCTGAGAGAGGCACGACGCGCGATGCGGCTCGCCGACGAACTACAGCTTCCGCTCGTCCTCGTCATCGATACGCTCGGTGCAGCGTTGTCGAAGGAGGCCGAGGAACGGGGTCTCGCCCCCGAGATCGCTCGCTGCCTCGCGGATCTCGTGACATTGCAGACCCCGACCGTGTCGGTGCTGCTCGGCCAGGGCACCGGAGGCGGCGCCCTGGCGTTGCTTCCTGCGGATCGTGTGCTGTGCGCGCAGCACGGCTGGCTCGCACCACTTCCTCCGGAAGGCGCCAGCGCAATCGTGCACCGCGACACCACCCATGCCCCTCAGATGGCCGCAGCTCAGGGAATCCGGTCGAGGGATCTGTTGCGCGACGGAATCATCGACGGTGTCATTCCTGAACGCCACGATGCCGCAGACGATCCGATCGAGTTCCTCAAACGGGTGGGTGCTGCGGTCGCGCGCGAATTGGCCTCCCTCGCAGACGTGTCCGCCGACGACCGATATCGACGACGGATCGCCCGCTTCCGCACTCTAGGATTACCGACCTGACCCGGGTCCCTCAGCTGCTCGCCACCACCGCGGGCACGGTGACAGCCACGATGATCGCGGTGTTCACCGCATCGACCGCTTGACGAACGGCCTTACCGGCCCACTCACCTTCCGCTATTGTCTTGGAGCGCTTCGCAATTTGATTCTTGTCGGCATTCGGGAAGATCTTCGGGGCCAATTTCGTGGCCGACAGCAACGAGATCAGCGCTGCCGCGCGAGGTGAGGGCGTCACCCCGTCGATCAGTACGGAGCGCAGTTCGGCGCGGATCCGACGTTCGTGGCTCTCGTCGACTGCGGCCAGCGCCGAGTGGGGAACAACCCGAGGATCGTGCCGCGCTCCTCTCGAACCCATCCGCTCGCCACGACCCGCTCCAGCACGATGTCCCGCATGTTCTTGCTCAGCTTCTCGATGGCCGCAGCCGGCTTCATCGGCTTTCGATCGCCGAGGAGTGCCACCGCGTCGGCGAGCACCTTGTCGGCGGGAACACCACCGCCGACGATCACCCTGCCTTCTTGCCCCGGGCGCCCTCCTCGTCGAGGAGAACGACGTTGTCGAGCGCCAACTCGAGGAGCACAGCGCCCGCGAGAGCGCGGGGCAGTGTGATGCTGTCGACAAGCGCTTTTCCCGAATCGTCGTCGAGTGCGAGGAGCAGCAGGTCTTCCGCGAGCAATGCCATGATCACACGGTACGTCCGTTCGTCGATCGATCAGCGCCGCCCGGCGCAGATTCCTCCATCCGGCACCTCGCAGCGAATAGGGTCGAATAGGGTGGTCGCGGTCATGTCGATGTCGAGGAAGGACACGAACCGATGAGCTCGTACGAGGACGCTTTCCGGCAGAGTGTGGACGACCCGGAGGCGTTCTGGCTCGCCGCCGCGCAGAGCGTCGAGTGGGACACCACCCCGACACGCGCTCTCGACGATACGCAGGCCCCGTCGTACAAGTGGTTCCCGGACGGCACCCTCAACACCAGCGTCAACGCGCTCGATCGGCATGTCCGCGCCGGTCACGGCGACCGCCCCGCGCTGATCTGGGATTCGGCGATGGTGCCCGCGAAGCGCACCTACACGTATTCGGAGTTGCTCGACGAGGTGGCCACGTTCGCCGGTGTCCTACGCGACCAGGGTGTCGTCGCCGGCGATCGCGTCATCATCTACATGCCGATGATCCCCGAGGCAGCGATCGCGATGCTCGCGTGCGCGCGTATCGGCGCGGTGCACTCGGTGGTGTTCGGCGGGTTTGCGGCGAAAGAACTCGCCACTCGTATCGACGACGCGCAGCCGGTGCTGTTGGTGACGGCGTCCGGCGGCTCGAGCCCGGTCGCACCATCGAGTACCTGCCGATGGTCGAGCAGGCCCTCCAGCTGTCGCAGACTCCACCGCACACCGTGATCGTGAAGAACCGCGAGGAGGTTCCCGGATCCGCCACCGACTACAAGGCATCCTCGGCCGCGTGGTTCGACTGGGATGAACTCGCCGCCGATGCATCACCGGCCGAGCCGGTGAGCGTCGCCGCGACCGACCCGCTGTACATCCTGTACACCTCGGGCACCACCGGGAAACCGAAGGGTGTCGTTCGTGACAACGGCGGCCACGCGGTGGCACTGACGTGGTCGATGCGGAACATCTACGACATCTCCGCCGGCGACGTCTGGTGGACGGCCTCCGACGTCGGCTGGGTGGTCGGCCACTCCTACATCGTGTACGGGCCGCTCCTGGCGGGAGCGACGACGGTGATGTACGAAGGCAAGCCCGTCGGCACTCCCGACGCAGGAGCGTTCTGGCGGATCATCTCCGAGTACGGCGTGAAAGCACTGTTCACCGCACCCACCGCGATCCGGGCTGTGCGCAAGGCCGACCCGAATGCCGACGAACTGAAGAAACACGACATCTCCTCGATGAAGACATTGTTCGCGGCCGGTGAGCGCCTCGACCCCGACACGTACGAATGGGCGACGAAGGTGCTCGGTCGTCCCGTCGTCGACCACTGGTGGCAGACCGAGACGGGCTGGGCGATCGCCGCAAATCTGCGCGGCCTCGACCCGATGCCGCTCAAGGCCGGCTCCCCCACCGTCCCCGTCCCGGGCTATCGCGTGGAGATCGTCGACGCGGAGGGCAAGCCCGTTGCACACGACACGGAGGGCAATATCGTCGTGAGGCTGCCGCTACCGCCCGGCACCCTCACGGGCCTGTGGCGCGACGACGACCGCTACCGCCGCTCGTACCTCGACACATTCCCCGGCTACTACCTCACCGGCGACTCCGGTTTCATCGACGGCGACGGCTACGTGTTCGTGCTCGGCCGCTCCGACGACGTCATCAACGTTGCAGGACACAGGCTTTCCACTGGCAGCATGGAGCAGTGGTCGCGGCACATACCGCAGTCGCCGAGTGCGCCGTCGTCGGCATCCGCGACGAACTCAAGGGGCAGCGCCCCTCCGGATACGTCGTGCTCAAGGCCGGTATCGACATCGACCCCGAGACCCTCCGCCAGGAATTGGTGGCGATGGTCCGCGAGCAGATCGGTGCGGTCGCAACATTCCGCGACGTGACGGTCGTGGAAGCCCTGCCGAAGACTCGTTCCGGCAAGATCCTGCGGAAGACGATGCGGCAGATTGCGGACCACGAGCAGTACACGGTGCCGTCGACGATCGAGGACCCCGCCGTGTTGGAAGCACTGAGGGAGCAACTGGGCGGCTGAGGTCGGCCGGCTACGCCGCCGATCCTCGCCGTCGTCGCCACACGACGACGGCCAGGGTCACGGCGAGTACCCCCGCGACCAACGCGACGAGGTCGGGCCGTTCACGGACCGCTTCGACGCGTTCGTCCGCCGCATGCCTGACACGGGTGGGTACGTCGAGCCGGTCGGTGAGTTCACCTACGGTAGCGGCGAGTTCGGCACGTTGTCGTTCAATGTCGGGCTCGGCCGCGCCGCTCGCACCGTCCCCGTTCGTTGCGGACTCGCTCATCTCACTGCTCCCTTCGCTGCGGCGACATCGTCGCGGACACTGTCGATCGTGTGTTCAGGAACCGGCGGTGCGGCATTCTTCGCCTTGGACGCGCCGATCGCCGCGAGGATGCCACCGACAGCGAGCACCACGACCGCAACGATCAATGCCGCCAGCCACGGGTCGACCACCGTGGCGAGCCCCAGCACTCCCGCGGCAATCAGAGTTGCCACACCGAGATACAACAGGAGCGCCCCGGCACCGGACATACCCACACCGACGCCGATCCGGGTGCCCTTCGATTTCACTTCGTCGAGTGCGTGGGTGACCTCGGTGCGGACGAGCGTGGACACCTGGGCGGTGAGCCGCTCGGTGAGTTCTACGGTCGACAAATTTGCGGGTTGGTCCGCAACGGGGCGGGGATCGCCGGAATGCGTCGTCATGAGTGGGTTCCTTCCGTGTCGTCGTCGAGCTCCGGAGGGCCGTGCGCGGTGCGCAGGCGACGGCCGTGCGCGATGAATTCCTGATGCTTCGCTTCGTTCTTCTCGATGACCCGGGTGTCTCGTTCGGGGAGCTGCAGAGATCTCTCGGCCTTGATCCCGGCCTGCAGTTCGCGTCCGCGTTCGAGCTCCGCGTCGAACTCCGCGCCGAACAACAAGGCCAGGTTGGTGATCCACAGCCAGAGCAGGAAGATCACCGCGCCTGCCAGCGAGCCGTACGTCTTGTTGTAACTGCCGAAATTCGATACGTAGAGGGCGAAGACGACCGAGGCGACCATCCAGACGACGATCGCGATGAACGAGCCGACACTGACCCATCGAAACTTCGGCTGGGCCACGTTGGGAGTCGCGTAGTACAGCACCGCCACGATCATGACGACGAGCGCCAGCATCACAGGCCATTTCGCGATGTTCCACACCGTCACCGCCGTGTCGCCAAGCCCGATCACGTCACCGATCGTGCGAGCCACCGGCCCGCTGACCACCAGCATCAGCGCAGTCGCTCCCGCAGCGACGAGGGCCAGCGCGGTGACGAGCAGCATCAACGGGCGCAGCTTCCAGACGGGGCGGCCTTCCTCGATCTCGTAGATGCGGTTCATCGCCCGGCCGAATGCGCCGACGTAACCCGACGCCGACCACAACGCACCGAGAACACCGATGACCAGTGCGAAGCCTGCTGTCGGGGCCTGAACCAGCTGTTCGATGGGGCCGCGCAGGGTGTCGGCCGCCGAACTCGGACCGAGATCGTCGATCATCTGCAGGACAGTGTCGACCGTCGCCTGCCCCTGCCCGAACACGCCGAGCAGTGAGACCACCACCAGCAACGCCGGAAACAGTGACAGCACCGCGTAATAGGTCAGGGCCGCCGCGAGGTCCGTGCACTGGTCTCGACCGAACTCACGGACCGTCCTTCGAAGCACATACTTCCACGACGGCTTCTCCAGATCCGTGGGCGAATCCGGTTTGCGGGGGTCGTCGGGTGCCACACTCGCATCCGCTGCAACTTTCGACTCCGATCCGTCCGTCATGAACACTCGGATACCGCATGAGGGACGACTCAAACCCGTATCGGGTCGATTTGTGCCACGTACGATGCGTGCATGTCCTCCGACAACAGCGGACCGACCGATGCTTTCTCTGCGATCGTGGGCCGACTCGACTACCCGATGTTCGTCGTCACCGCCAGGGCGGTGAACGAGCGAAGCGGGTGTCTGGTCGCTTCGCCACACAGGCCGCGATCGATCCGCCGAGATTTCTGGTGGCGCTGTCCGACAAGAACCGCACGTTCCGGGTTGCGGGTGCTGCCGAGCATCTCGCGGTGCACATACTCGACCGGTCGCAGCTGTCACTGGCCGAGCTGTTCGGCTCACACACCGGCGACGACACGGACAAATTCGCGCAGTGCGGCTGGAGCGACGGACCACACGGGCTACCGATCCTCGACGATGCGGCAGCGTGGTTCACCGGTGCCATCGTCGGAAGGGTCGACCTCGGCGACCACGTCGGATTCCTGCTCGACCCGGATCGCGGTGAGCTCCGCTCGGATATGAGCGATCCGGTCATGTTCGACGACGTGCGCGACCTGGATCCCGGGCACGGTGCGTGACGGTGCAGCCGCGGTCGTGATCTGATCGACGGTATGCGACGACTCGACGAACCCACAGTTCCCGGACGCGTTCTCGACGACACCGATCTGCGTGAGCTGTACGCCTATCCACCCGAGCTCACGACTCCGTGGCTGCGCGTGAACTTCGTGTCCTCACTCGATGGCGCGGTCGCTGTCGACGGGCGTTCTGGTGGTCTCGGGACACCGGCGGACAAGAACGTGTTCGGGCTGCTCCGTGAACTCGCCGACGTGATCCTCGTCGGTGCTGGGACCGCGCGCACCGAGAACTACGGGGGCGCGCGGACGAGTGAGGCTCTGCGCGAACGCCGTGCAGCAGCGGGATTGTCAGCGGTGCCACCGATTGCGGTGGTCACGGCATCGGGCAATCTCGACCCGGGGATGCGGCTGTTCACCGACACGTCCGTGCCGCCGATCGTGTTCACGAGCGGCGCGGTGCCCGAGAAGAAGCGTCGCGTACTTGCCGATGCCGGCGCGGATGTACGCGTCATCGCCGACGACGACATCGGTGGTGAAGCCCTTGTCGCCGCCGTGGACCGAGCGGGGTGGAGCCGCGTCCTGTGCGAAGGAGGCCCCCGGTTGTTCGGTCGCATGATCGCCGACGGCGTCGTCGACGACCTGTGCCTGACCTGGCGCCCGTGCTCGCTGCCGGATCGGCGGACCGCATCGCTCACTCCCCTGCCTCCACTGTCACCGCGATGCGGCGCACCCATCTGGTGTGCGACGACGACGGCACGATCCTCACCCGATGGGTACGCGATACCGGCGCCGCGCAGTGACCGAGAACTTTTCGGGGGAAACCGATCGAATGTGCTGGCTTCGATGGTGTGCCCGTTCTAGCGTTGCAGTTCGATCAGGTCTCGGCCTGTACTCACTTTCGAGGAGGGTTGTGTGCGCACACTGACCTATTACGTTGCGACGACGCTCGACGGATTCATCGCCGACCCCTCGGGCGGCTTCGAATTCTTCCCCGTCGAGGGCGATCACATGTATCACCTGATGGAGGAGTACCCCGAGACGCTGCCGGTGCACGTTCGCGACCAGCTCGGAGTCACCTCACCGGGCAAGCATTTCGACGCGGTCGTCATGGGTCGACGCACATGGGAGCCCTCACTGAGCGTCGGCCTCACCAGCGCATATCCACATCTTCAGCAGTACGTCTTCTCGAAGACCCTGTCGCAGGCCCCGGACGACACCGTCACCCTCGTGGCGACCGATCCACTCGAGTACGTCCGAAACCTGAAGAATCAGGACGGCAGGGGAATCTGGTTGTGCGGCGGCGCGACACTCGCCGGTGAGCTGCTCCCCGAGATCGACGAGCTCGTCCTCAAGGTCAACCCGGTCATCGCAGGAAACGGTATTCCCTTGTTCCGAACCGGGTTCGATCCGCACTACTTCGAGCTGTCGGAAAGCCGGGTGTTCGACAGTGGCGTCGTCGTCAATCGCCTCGCTGCAAAGCGGTGAGGCCGGCAACGGCGATTCATGGAGGTGAGACCGATGCTCCATGATCACGATGTCGTCGAGGGCACCGACCTCTCCGACGCACTGCTCGACGAGCTGGGCACCCTCGCATCCGACCGCAACCTCACCATCGGATGCGCCGAATCCCTCACGGCGGGCACCCTGGCGGCGCGTCTCGGAGCGGCGGAAGGCAGTTCCGAATGGTTCCGCGGCGCGATCGTGGCGTACTCGCGCTCCGTCAAGCACGGTTTGCTCGAGGTGCCCGAGGGCCCGGTCGTATGCGAGTCGGCGGCACGTGCGATGGCCGTGTCCACGGCCGCTCTGCTCGCCGCCGATATCGTCGTCGCCGTCACCGGCGCCGGCGGCCCCGACCCGCAGGACGGGCGGCCACCCGGCACGGTGTGTTTCGCGACGACCGGACCATGTGGAACGCACTCCGAAGAACAGCATTTCGACGGAGATCCGGAAAATGTGTTGGCGCAGACGGTACGGCACGCCCTTCGGTTGCTGATCGAGCAGCTCTCTGCCTGACACGGGTGAAGCGAGGAACTCCGTCGGAGCGGAGACGAAAACCAGGTGCATGTGCCGGCGCCCGTCACCTACCCTGCACACTATGCGCGTCGTATTCACGAAGAGGCCCGGCACGAGCTACGAAATCGCCGTGCACCGCGAGGCCGGTGCGGCACTCGCTCCTCGCAATGGCCCCGGCGGTCACCCCTACCTCCCGCATGACCTATTGCATCTTCTCGTCGAAGTGGAGGCGAGCATTCCGCTCGGGGTGTTCGGGCAGCTTGCCGCCGGCGACAACGGCCTCTTCTGGCCCGCCGACCCCGCCGAACGCACCAAGCCGCCCGCCGTCGAAAGACGAAGGGGACCAAGGTGTCCGATCAGGCAAAGGCAGACATGGCCCGATCCGAGGAGTTGGTAGGGATGGCGCTACCCGTCTGGGAGTACCGGCGCGGCCACGCGCGGGAACTGCCGCCGTCGATGACGGCCGAGACAGTTCCCCCGCTGGTCGAGCACATCGTCGACCGGTTCGACGACTACGCCGACCGCTGGCACGCCCTGAAGGTGGGTGACACGCTCACAGTCACCTGGTGACGCCGGATCAGAACACGCTCGGTGAGGCGTCGAGCGTCGTGCGGTCGAGGCTCGCGAGCAGATCGAACTGCGGGCCGGTCTTCGGCAACTCGAAACGGTAGAAGTATCGCGCCGCTGCACGCTTGCCGTCGAAGAAGTCGCCCTCCCGATCGCCCACGGCCAGCAGCTGCTCGAGCCAGATCCACGCCACCACGGTATGCCCCACCGCTTCGAGATACACCGTCGAATTCGCCAGCGCCACTGCAGGATCCCCGTTCGACCACAGTGCTGCGGTTGTCGCCGCGACACGCTCGGTCGCGTAGCGCAGCTGCTCCGCGTGTGCGGCCGCCTCACCACCCGCAGCGAGCGCCTGATCCACCGTGGCGCCGATCGTCTCACCGAGCAGCAACAGTCCGGCACCACCGTGCATGACGACCTTGCGCCCCAGCAGATCCATGCCCTGGATGCCGTGGGTGCTTCATGGATGGGGTTGAGCCGGTTGTCGCGGTAGTACTGCTCGACGTCGAATTCGCGGGTGTAGCCGTAGCCGCCGAGAACCTGAATGGCGAGACTGTTGGCCTCGAGGCACCACTGCGACGGCCAGGACTTCGCGATCGGGGTGAGCACGTCGAGAAGCAAGCCGGCCTCGGCCCGCACGTCGTCGTCTGCCGCGGTGTTCTGTTCGTCGACGAGCTTCGAACAGTACAGTCCCAGAGCGAGCGCGCCTTCGACGTAGGACTTCTGCGCGAGCAGCATCCGCCGGATATCGGTGTGCTCGATGAGCGGAACCTGCGGCGATGCAGGGTCTTTCGCCCCGAGCGGCCTCCCCTGGGTGCGGGTGCGTGCGTAGTCGAGCGACTGGAGGTAACCCGCGTAGCCCAGCGAGGTCGCGAGGAACCCGACGCCGATACGCGCCTCGTTCATCATGTGGAACATGTACTGCAGGCCCTTGTGGGGTTCGCCGAGCAGGTAACCGACAGCGCCTGCTTCCCCTCCCGGTGCAAAAGCCCCTTCCCCGAAGTTGAGCAGGGCGTTGGTGGTGCCGCGGTTGCCCATTTTGTGGTTGAGTCCCACCAGCGCAACATCGTTGCGGTCGCCAGCGTGCCGTCGTCGTTCACCAGGAATTTCGGCACGATGAACAGCGAGATGCCCTTGACTCCCGCGGGGCCGCCGGGAATCTTCGCGAGCACCAGGTGGACGATGTTCTCGGTGAGCTCGTGGTCTCCGCCGGAGATCCACATCTTGGTACCGGTGATCCGGTAGGCGCCGTCGTCGGCCGGGACCGCCTTGGTCGTGATGTCGGCCAGCGACGACCCTGCTTGCGGCTCGGACAGGCACATCGTGCCGAAGAATCGACCCTCGAGCATGGCCGGGACGAACTTCTCGATCTGCGCCTCACTACCGTGCGTGACGAGCAGGCTCGCGTTGGCCGCGGTGAGGAACGGGTACGACGACGTTGCGGCGTTGGCAGCCTGGAACCAGGCCATCGATGCACGCAGCAGCGTCATGGGTAGCTGCATTCCACCGAGGGACTCGTCGAACGCCCCGGCGATGAGCCCGGCCTTGGCGAACAGGTCCAGCGCGTCCTTCACCTCAGGGATGATCTCGACGCGGCCGTCCTCCCCGATCCGCGGCTCCTGGCGTCGGCCTTCTTGTTGTGTGTCGCGAAATACTTGGTCGCAAGATCGGCGCTCAGGTCGAGGACGGCGTCGAACGTGTCGCGCGAATGCTCGGCGAAGCGCTCCCGCGACGTCAGCGATTCGACATCGAGCCAGTCGTAGAGCAGGAAGTCGAGGTCGCGACGGGACAGAACGGGAGCGGGCACGGACGATCCTTTCAGGGGACACGATGTTCTCGAGAACAACGCCAGTAGACCAACGACGGATGCATGATGTCCAGCGAGAGCAACGTTCCTTCGAGACGCGATACAGGAGCCCTATGAGCAACGAGATCGTGGTCGAGGACGAGTCGATCGTCGATGCCGCGAATACGGTGGTGTGGGCACGTGTGACGAGCGCCGAGGGCATCAACGACGAGCTCGCGCCGATGCTCGCAATGCGTATGCCCCGGAGGGCACACACCCTCACCGAGGACACCGTCCCCATCGGGCAACCGCTCGCCCGGGTCCCGCTGCTCCTGTTCGGCGTGCTGCCGGTGGACTACGACCATCTGTCCATCGCCGCACTCGAGCCCGGACGTCGCTTCCACGAGAAGTCGACGATGCTCCTCATGCGCCGCTGGGAGCACGAACGCACCCTGGATCCGCTCGCGGCAGACCGCACGAGGGTCCACGATCGGCTCACATTCGAGCTGCGCGCGCCACTGTCGCGGATTCCTGGCGCGGTCGAGCTTGCGCGCCGCGTCGTCGGCGCCCTG
>BBEG01000095.1 GCA_001312645.1 Rhodococcus sp. JCM 9791 | reverse complement strand
TCGGTGGTGGCCTTGTACAGCACATCGCGGCGCACCGCCGCCGCATGCGCGTGGGTGCGGCCGACCCGGCGTTGCTGCCGCACCCACGCTTCGACGGTTTCCGCTTCGTCTTGGTCGACGGGTCGTACGGGCCTACCTGGCGGGCGTGGCGACGTTGCAACGCCCGCAGCCGGTCCTGGGCGGCGGTCAGGGACTTCGGGGCCGGAACCCGATCGAGTTCGCGTCCGTCCGGTGTCGCAACGACGATCAGCGAGTCGGCCTTCACGCCGACGTCGACACCGACCACCGGCTCACCCGCCCCGATGTGGCCGGGTACCGCGACCGCGCGGTGCACGAGGACCTGAAAGGCGACGTGCCACCGACCGGGCGAATCCTCGCTCAACGTGGCGGACAGGATGCGGGCGGTGCCCGCCTCGATCCGTCGGGCCAGTTTCCGGGTGGACTCGCAGGTGTGGATCCGCCCCAACCGGGGCAGGGTGACGTGATGCCGGTCCGTCTCGACTCGGATGGCGCCGGTGGTGAACCGCACCGACCGGCGGGACCGGGCGGACTTGAAGCGAGGGAACCCAATCGTCTTCCCGGCCCGCTTGCCTTTACGGGATTTCGACCACGCGTCGAGGCCGCGAGCGAGAGCGTCCAACCGGAGTTGTATGCCTCCTTCGAGTTCTCCGCCCACCACGGCGCCACCAGGTCCTTGCGGGCGTTCCACTCCTTGCGCAGCCCCGGCAGCGACCATCCCAATGTGGGTGTCAATCCGTCCTCGGCGATGCCGTAGGTGCGTTCGGCCTGCCGCTGGTTCATCACCGCCTTCGCCAGCGCGAGCATCGTGTTGTGCGCCTTACGGGCCCCGCCGGCATGCGAGCGGAACGCCCGCACCTGCGCCGGGGTCGGGTCGAGCGCGAACTTGTAGGCCTGCGCGGTCCAGCCGTCCGGGATCTCGAACCGAGCCATCACACGACCTCCGGCTCAGGTACGTCCTGCGTGGTGGCAGTGACCGGCCGCATCGCACAAGTGCGCGCATGGCTGTGGCGGTAGAACCGGCGACACCTCGAGGTCGGATCCTCGATGAGGTCCCGCACCGGATCGTGTTGCTGGCCATGGTCGCCCGCCACGATCCGGCGGTCCTGCGCAGATAGGGCCGCCGTCGGATGCAGGGCTCCGAGCCGGGCCGGACGGTTGCGGTACGTCACGAGGATCATGCTCGCAGAGGGGTCCGACATGTAGCCTGTGGGTGCGCCCACTCGGCCGGCTTCACACGCATTGTGAACACATTCGATCATGTTTGTTCACATTTGCTCACAGAATGTCGAGCAGTTCGTAACCCTGACCTGCGCCGGTGACGATCGCGGTCTCCCCCGCCAACACTGCGGTGGTCGCATGGAACGTGGTCACTCATACTCCTGGGGTGAAAGGGAATCTCATTGATCAATTGATCAATAGATGTGGCACACTATGCACCGGGCACGTCGGTGCCGCTCAGCAGAAAGGGTGCAATGGATCCGCAGGAACGCCGGAGACAGATCCTGGATCGGTCTGCCGAGATTTCGCGCGAAGGGCATCAACGCCACCACGATCCGCGACATCGCAGCTGCAGTGGGCGTCCACTCCGGAGCTCTCTATCACTACTTCCCGTCGAAGGACGCCATCGTCACCGAGCTCATCCGGGAGTACATCGACGACATCTCGGGTCGCTGCCGCGAGGTGGTCGCGCGCCCGCTGTCACCCATCGAACGCCTCGAGGCACTCGCCGAAATCGCCCTGGACTCCAACGTGCAGTACCACGGAGCAACATCGATCTGGCGCCGAGAAGGCAACTACATGCGCGAACGTCTCGAGGCAGCCGGCATGGCCGACACCGCAGACGAGATGCAACATGCGTGGCGCGACACCATCGCGGACGGCGTCGCCGAGGGCACCCTGCGCTCCGAAATCGACCCCGGCATCTTCCGAGAAATGCTCTACGACGTCCTCTGGCAGGCGACACGCTGGTACCCCGGCAAACCGGGCGAGTCCATGGCGGAACTCGCCCACACGATCATCACCGTGTTCGTCGACGGGATGCGCAACCGCGACCAGTGACACCTTCCCGCCCGATGAGGGCGGGAAGGTACCGAGGTCACTCCTTGGCAGCCAGGTTCTCCTCGACCTCTTTTTGCCACGACTCGCGGGCACGGGTCGTGTCGACCTCGAACTCGAAACGCTGCGTCATATCGGGCATCACGTCTTCGACGTCGACGTAGAACTGCTGATACCAGCGGCGCAGCTGATACACCGGGCCGTCTTCCTCGGTGAGGAGCGGATTCTCGATGCGCGACTTGTGTTCCCAGATCTCGATGTCCTGCTTGAACTGTTCTTCGAGTCCATCGGTGAACAGCGTCGCCATCTCCGCGGCCTGGTCGTCGGACATACCTTCGACCTTCTTGACGATGGTGCCGAACTGGAGCACGAACGAGTTCGTCGTCACCGGGTAGTGGCAGTTGATGAGCTTCGACTCGATGGTCGTTCCCTCCGCCACGGTGTAGATCGTGTCGAGCATGAAAGACGGACCGTAATAGAACGCATCCGAAACGGTCTGGGCCTCAGGGAGGTCCATCTGCACACCGGTCTTGATATCGTCGCGCCCGTAGGAGCGCATGTGCTGACCCGCGACATGGCCCTCGAAGACGTTCTTGAAGAACTCGGGCATCTGGTAGTGCACGTAGAAGAAGTGCGCCATGTCGACGACGTTGTCGACGATCTCGCGGCAGTGCGAGCCCTCGACGTGGATGGTCGTCCACGTCCACTCACTCCACTGGCCGTCGTCGTAGCCGTCGATCTCAGGAATGGTCACGTTCTCCGGTGGCGTCGTCCCCTGAGGGCAATGCCACACGAACAGGACGCCGTTGCGTTCCATCGTGATCCAAGACTTCGTGCGCGCAACCTTCGGCGTGCGTCGAGCGTACGGAATCGCTTCGCACTTGCCGGCCCCGTTCCAGCGCCAGTCGTGGAACGGGCAGGCGATGGTGTCGCCCTTGATCTCGCCGCGGGCGAGATTGCCGCCCATGTGCCGGCAGTAGGCATCCAGGACGTGGAGTTCGCCCTCGGTGTCGGCGAAGACGACCAGATTGGTACCGAACACCTCTATCTGGTGCGGCTTTCCATCGCGGAAGTTCTTGGCAAGGCCGATACAGTGCCACCCACGCGCGAAGCGAGTGGGGTTGTTTCCGGCTTCGATATTGCGGATCTCGATGCGATCCTGCTCGATGGTCATTGAAGTCCTCCAGGGCTGAGTGGGATTGAACGCAAGCAGCAGTCACCGCGCAGCGGTGGCGTGTTCCTCGGAAGGCAGGGATTTCTGGGACGGGAGAGGCCTCACGTGCGGTTCGACCCGCGTGGTCTGAGGAATTCTTCCCTCCGCGACCGCCACATCTACCGTGTGGTCGAGTGCCCCGCAGCGCAGGAGATATGCGGCAGGGTCGAGCTCACGCGCGGCCGTGAGTTCGTGGCATGCCCCTTCGGATGATCCGGTCCACTGGATACTCGTATGCGCGGGGCTGTATTTCGCGACGAGCACGCAGGTGCCACAGGCGTGGCAAGCGAGCGACTGCATTCTGGCCGTTTCCCTTCGTCGGATGATCCGACAGTAGGAAGCAGATGTGGCGACAACCACAATGTTTCAGCCCAGCGGGAAGTCCGTCCGGCGTCAGGCCCCCGCAAGCACACCCTCGAGGACTCGGCGCAGCACCTGATCGAACATGTCCCCGGGGGCGTCGTCGACACCTGGGTGCGTCAACGCTTCCGAGAGGAACGGGTGGTCTCCTTGTTCGGAGACCTTGTGCAGGTACGCGACCTGCGCAGTGAGGCGCACCTGCCGGGACTCGCCCCCACTCACCTCGGCGCGAGCGAATTGCTGGACAAGCGAATTCAGCACCGCGATCGCCTGCATCTTCACGTGGCCGGGCACGTCGACAGATGCCATTGCACGGAGGGAGTACTCGAGAAAGTCGATGGTGCGTGGCCCGATACGCATCGACTCGACCGGCAGATCGAGCAGCCACGGGTATTTCACGTGGACGATCTTCGCACGTCGGGCGAGTGCAATGAGGTCGTCGACCGGCTTGCCCCGTAAGGGCACGTCGAGGTCGATCTCGCCGACCGTGGCATCGACCATGATGTCGAAGATGTCGTCCGAGCCGGAAACGTACCGATACACGGCCGATTGGCTGACGCCGAGTTTCTGAGCGATCCGGCGGGTGGAAACGGACGGCAGGCCTCCTTCCGACGCAAGCTCCATCGCAACGGCGGCGAGGTCATCCCTGCTGTGCGACGGGGTCGGGCCGCGCGTGCCATCGGCACGGTCCCAGACGATCGGCTGCACCTTCTTCGCCACACGGAGCCCCTTTCGCTCGTCGTCGTTCTGCCCTATCCTAAACTGAGTTCACCGAACACAGTTTAGGAAGGGTCAAGATGCCGTCCGACAATTCATGGGGAGCGCGACAATGGGCACAGAACGGGTCGGTGCGCATCGCGTTCGACCAGTTCATGCCCGAGCGCGACGGAGACCCACTTCTGGTCGCGACCGGGTTGGGCGTCAACCGTTGGTCGATGCCCGACGGGTTCTTTCGGGAGCTCGCGAAGCAGGGATTCGCCGTCGTGCGATACGACCAGCGGGACGGCGGCGAGTCGACCCACTTTCCGCCGACGTCCACACGAAACCCGATCACCGCGTTGTTGGGCAAGCGTGGTGAGGCCTATACCGCCGAAAACATGGCAGACGACGCCGCAGCAGTGCTCGACGCACTCGGCTGGGGCTCGGCACACGTGCTCGGAGTCTCGCTCGGTGGTGCGGTCGCCCAGCGCGTCGCCCTCAGACATCCGCAGCGGGTCCGGTCCCTCACCACGGTCGCGGCTGTCCCAGGTGATGTGACGGGGCTGCGCACACTCCGCTTCATCCGGGTGCGCACACTCGGCAAGTTCGCAAAGCTGAAGTTCCCCGACACGCGCGAGGGTGCGATCGAGGCGGGGCTTGCCGTTGCCGAGCTTCTGTCGTCACCTCGTGCCGCATTCGACGAGAAGTCGGTTCGAGCAAGGTTGGAAGACAATCCCGACAGCGGCGTCCACGACCAGGAATCGCAGAGTCGACAGATCGGCGCACAATGGAGCGGCCCGACGATCGACAAGATCGCGTGCCCCGCCCTGATCGTCCACGGCGAAGACGATCCTCTCATCGACCCCAAGGCGGCCCGCACCATCGCGTCCAAGATCCCCGCGGCTCGCACGCTGCTGCTTCCCGCAGTCGGACATGACCTGCCCGAGCATGCGTGGCTCCGCTCGCTACCGCGATCCGCGAACTCGCCGACACGCCCACGAGGCATCTTTCTCCGTAGCCATTCAGCAGTCGGGTAAGTCCCCGCGTGTGGGATAGGGTCGGGCCGCTGCATCGGCAAAGGTGCAGCAGCTGGACACAGGGGATCGGATGCCGCACGAACAGCACTTCACGATGGGACTGTGGGTGCCGTATCTGGCGTTCGTCACAGCCGCCGTCGGTTGCTACATCGGATTGTGCTGCGTCCAGCAGTCCAGGAAGTACTCGGGGCGCGCCCCCGGTGTCTGCTGGCTCGTGATGGCTGCCCTGTCGATCGGCGGAGTCGGTATCTGGCTCATGCACTTCATCGGCATGTCGGGTTTTTCCGTGCCGACCTCCCCCGTCCGCTACGACCTCGGCGCCACCCTGTTCTCGGTGGTGCTTGCCGTCGGGGCGACCCTGTTCGGACTATTGATCTCGGACGCTCGGCTCTCCGCCGCCCGGCGACTCACTCGCTCTGCATCGCTGACCGTCGGCGGGATAGTGATGGGAACGGCCATCGTCCTCATGCACTACAGCGGCATGGCCGCGATCAGGATCCGGGGCACCATCCACCACGACCCGAGAATGGTGGCCGTGTCTGCGGCCATCGGCATCGTCGGGTCGGCGGGCGCGATGTGGATGTTCGAAGTGCCCGGGAAACTGCACGTGCGCGTGGCGTCGTCTCTGTTGCTGGCGTGCGGCGTGGTGTCCCTGCACTACACCGGCATGGTCGGGATGAGCGCACACGTCGACCTCGATGCGCCGGCACCCGAAGGCATGACGGTGTTGTCGCTGTTGTTCCCGGCGTTCGGTATCGGCGTCGCCCTGCTTGCCGTGCCGATCGTGGCACTCCTGCTCGCTCCCGAGAGCCACGGCGAGTTAGACGATCGGGGGCAGCTGCACGACTTGTCCGGCGTAGGCAAGGCCGGCACCGAAGCCGACAAGTAACGCGGTGTCTCCCGGCTTGGATTCGCCGGACCGGAGAAGCTGCTCCATCGCCATCGGGATCGACGCGGCGCTGGTGTTGCCGGTCTCTCCGATGTCGCGCGCGACCGCGATGCTCTCCGGTAAGTGCAGCCCCTTGATGAGCGCGTCTGTGATGCGACTGTTGGCCTGATGGGGGACGAAAGCGTCGAGGTCGGCTGCTTGTACACCGGATTTCTCCAACGCGTCGGTGCACGCCTTCCCCAGAAAACTCACCACCCAGCGGAATACCGCCGACCCGTTCATCCGGATGTACGGACGCACCGCGGGAGCACCACCCGCTGCTGCCTCTTCCACCTCGTCGAAGTACTTCATGAAGTCTTTGTCCTGCTTGATGGCGTCGGTCTGGCTTCCGTCCGAACCCCACGCGACCGGACCGATCCCCTCCGACTCGGACGGACCGACCACGGCCGCGCCGGCACCATCCGCGAAGATGAACGCGCAGGTCCGGTCGGTCGGCTCGAGCAGATCGGACAACCGTTCCACTCCTATGACCAGCACATTTCTGGCCTGACCGGCACGAACGAGGGCCGCGGCGTTACCGAGCGCATAGCAGAACCCCGCACATCCGGCCGATATGTCGTAGGCAGCGGTGTCCTCCATACCCAGTTCCGTGGCGACCACAGCTCCCGCAGACGGCCCCAGCACCATCAGTGACGACGTGGCGAGTACCACCGCATCGATCTGATCTGCCTCCAGGCCGGCCGCGGCCAGCGCGTCACGGGACGCGGCGACACTCATCGACACGATCGTCTCGTCGTCGTCGGCCCAGCGACGCGACGTGATGCCGGACCGCGTCTTGATCCACTCGTCCGACGAGTCGATCCGGTCGACGATCTCCGCATTGGGCACGACACGACGCGGTCGGTACACCCCCAAACCCAGCAGAGCAGCGTGAGTGACGGGTGCGGCGGTGGCGATCTGTACGGGCATGACTTCCTCTCCACATGAACCTCGTGGTTCACCCTCGCATTCAATTGTGTGCAGCGGAGCAGTATCCGGCACCCCGACAAATGCCAGCAGCCTGCGTCCGGCGCTCATTCTGTTTCGAGAAGGTTCACGTTGTCACCTTTCGGTCCAGCTTGCTCCGGCGACACGCGGTGAGAAACGTTTGCCGTTCCGGTGGGAGCCCGGTCTGGTACACCCACCGGAATAGGTTCACACTGAGAAAATGGCCAGGACCAGCGAGCAGGCCCAGAATTTCCCCGTCGCTCCCGATGTGCCGATGTCGCTCATCAAACGCATCCGGACTGTACGCAGACTCCACACCGGGCCCGAGGAGATCCGTGATGCCTACGGACCGTCGTCCTCGTGCATCTCGGCCCGAAGCGTGTGGCTCCGACTCTCGCGATCATCACCTCGCCGCAAGGTGCCCACGACGTTCTCGCGGGCGCGACGGTGCCTTCGACAAAGAGATGATCGTCCATGTTCAGACGCGCACGTGGGCCGGTGACAACCTGTTCAACCTCCCCCACGAACCGTGGCTCGACCAACGGCGTGCGTTGCAGCCGTTGTTCACCAAGAAGCACGTGGCCGTGTACGCCGATCGCATGGCCGAAATCGCCCAGTCCATGGCGGCCGGATGGGCCGCATCGGGCGCGATCGATCTCGGCCGGGAAACTCGGAGGCTCACTCTGCGGGTACTCGGGCATTCTCTGTTCGGGCTCGATCTCAGCGACCACGCCGACGATCTCGGGCCGCCACTGACTCGATCGGTCCAGTTCATCACGCGTCGCTCGCTGCAACCTGTCCGTGCCCCGACCTGGATGCCGACACCTGCCCGCCACCGATTCCGTACGGCAATGGCAGTCGTCACCGATGCGATCGACGACGCGATGGCCGCCGCGCGCACCGACTCCGGAGGTGATGCGGAATTGATCCGGCTGTTCTTCGAACTCACCGACCCGGCGACGGGTGAACAGTTCACCGACCGGACGATCCGCCAGGAGTTGTTCGCCTTCCTCTTCGCGGGTCACGACACCACCGCGACCACTCTCGCCTACAGTCTGTGGGCCCTCGGCCACGACCACGAGGTCCAGGACCGTGTGGCAGCGGAGGCGGCCGAGGTCGGCGATCGTCACTTGCAGGCGTCCGACCTTGCGCAACTGCCGTACACCGTCCAAGTGATCCATGAGGCACTACGGGTATGTCCGCCGGCAGCGACGGTCGCGCGCATGGCCATGCGGGATGTCGAGGTCGATGGCTACCGGATCCCGGCGGGCACCAACGCGGTCGTGGGAATCTATGCGCTCCACCATGATCCAGTCCTCTGGGACCACCCTGAACGGTTCGACCCGGACCGGTTCGATCGGGAACGGTCGACGATCAGCCGGTGGCAGTACCTGCCCTTCGGTGGTGGCCCACGCACCTGTATCGGCGATCATTTCGCCATACTCGAAGCCACTCTGGCCCTCGCCGGCATCGTTCGCGCTGTCTGCGTCGAATCGCTTTCCGACGACTTCCCGCTTGCGACGCCGTTCACCATGGTCGCCGGGGGCCCCGTGCCTGCACGCGTGTGCGCGAGGACCACGGCGGCTTAGCTGTCGGCCATCGAATTCTCCTCCAGCGTTCGCCTGTCACTATCGTGACTTCCGAACGGTCGCGAACTCATCGAGGGAGCGTTCAGATGATCACGCGCGCTCAGCAGCAGGGACCGTACCTCGCGCATACCAGGCCCGTGCGTCGAGCGAGAACGGTCCAGCGGCCGGAAGCTCCGACCGGCAGGCCTCCCGCATTCCTTCCTGCTGCACAGGTGACAAGGACTGCAGGTACTGGCCGGCGGGCCCCACCGCGTACGTGAAGGGCGTCCAGAAGTCGTCGAAACTGCTGTAGTCCGCGTGGGCCGTGAGTTCCCCCTCGGCCACGTCGACCAGGCCTGAACGACGGAACCGCTCCGCGATATCGCCTCGGGTGGTGCCGGCCATCGCGGATTCACCCTCCACCCCGGGATCCACCTGCCGTGCCGCGGACCAGAACAACCGGAGCATTGTCATGCCGCCGTTGGCGATGTCCCACATGCAGGCAGCGACGGCGCCACCCGGATGCGTGACCCGGACCATCTCGCGTACTCCAAGGTCGGGGTCGCGCATGAAGCCGATCACGAGCGACGAAAGTGTCGAATCGAATTCACCTGTTGCCCAAGGTAATTGTTCAGCCATGCCCTCGCGAACGTCGGCACCCGGATTGCGTTCACGACATGCTGCCGCGAACTGTGGCGCCGGATCGATCGCCGCGACATTCGCGGCTCCGACCCGTGCCACCAACTCGCGAGTGAGGCCGCCCGGCCCACACCCGACGTCGCAGACTCTCTGACCGGATGTCACCTCGGCGGCATCGATGAGCGCGGCCGCCAGCGACGGCGCGTAACGTCCCATGAAACGGTCGTACTGTTCGGCCGGCGCGGCGAACTGCATCCCTCGACTCAACACCGACTCAGCCACGTTGGCAAGAGCTGTTGGTGCACCGACCGAGACCGATGCGGGATTCCGATCACGAAGCGGGTTCCTCGCCTGCCATCGTGTATTCGCCCTGTTCGAGACGTTCGACCAGTTCTCGCGTCCACTCGATGGCACTGTCGGTGGTCTTGGCCCAATACCGGATGGCTTCGATGTGGTGCTGCCAATCCGCGTCGGCATTGCGCTCGTACTCGCCGACGACACGCTGACGTTTGACCGTCAACGCGTCGAGCCGCAGGCGGAGCAGGTCGAGCACTCGCTCGCGCGGCAGCACGGACATGAGTCCGATGCCCGCGATGATTTCTGCGGGGTCTTCGCCCGAGCTGAGCGCATTCTCGAGCAACGCGCGAAACTCTCTCTCGCCTTCTGCCGTGATCGAGTATGCAGTCCGGGCCGGACCGGCGGCGGGAGATTCGGAGGCCACCTCGCAAAGAAGTCCCTGGTCTCGTAGACGTTTGAGACCGTGGTAGACCGAGCCCTGCTTGAGGCTTCCCCACAGGTCCACGCTCCAGCTCTCAAGGTCGCGCATCACCTGATATCCGTGCGCGGTGGTGCGTCCACGAACTGCTCCGAGGAGGAGAAGTCTGGTGGCAGTCACTGGGGGCCTTCCGTCGCGGGGCGGGTGTTCACGACTCTAGTACACCTTGACTAGTTGCCAGAATGCTCTATTGTCGACGTCAGTAGTCAAGTTGTACTAGCTCCTCACGGGAGGACTTCACTTGCATCTCGTCATCGCCGGGGCTTCTGGCGCAACAGGCCGGCTGCTCATCGAACGGGCCGAGGCAGCCGGGCACAAGATCACCGCCCTGGTGCGGCCCCGGAGCAGCTTCGACGCGCCGGCCGGCGTGCGCCTACTCGAAACCCAGGGCCTCGCCCCACTCGCGTAGGGAGTTGGCAGCATGAGCGTCCCAACAATCGACACGACACGGTGGCTACGCATCGGATTCCTCGGTGACGGACTTTTCAAGGTGATCCTTGCCGTCGTCTACACCGCGGCGGTGGCGTCGATCAGCACTGCACTGGACGTGAACGCCTGGCTGATTTTCGCCACCGCGGGCCTACTGCTTCTGAGCGGCGCTGCGGAGATCGCCTTCGCCGTCCGCGGCGCCGCCCCGTCGCACACCAAGTACCTCGTCGGCTACGACAGCGGCTGGATTGTCGTCACCGTGATCGTGGTCGCGATGATGTCGTCCGGCGGTGCGCTGTGGTTCGGATACCAAGCGATCACGTCGGCCGTTCTCGCCATCGCGTTCGCAATCGGTGCGGCAAGAGCGGATCGCGCCAGCGGTGCGACGTAGACGCCGCCCTCTCGACTCTGCAGCCCTACGAGACGATCGAGGACGCGAACGCGGCGAAGCGGGCATTCGCGAGTTTCTCGAGCCTGTGACCGTGCAGTGGCCCGTCACCGACTGACTTGCAAGCCCCCTGGATAGCGAGAAGGATTGCCCAGTATGTGTTTCGACGTCACAGCCAAGCCTCCCGCCATTCCCGCTGAGCTGCTGAAGAACCCGAGCAGAACATGGACGGAGGAGCTGATCCTCGACGGTGCGCAAGCCACGTTCCAGGCGTTCATCGCGCAGGCCGACGCACCCTCTGGTCCAGCGGTCGTGGTTCTTCCCGACATCCGGGGCCTGTTCGAGTACTACAAGCGGCTCGCCGTCGCGTTCGCCGAAGCCGGACATCACGCCATCGCGATCGACTACTTCGGACGCACGGCTGGAACCGGCGACCGCAGCGACGACTTCGACCAGATGGCGCACATCAAGCAGACGACACCGGAGGACATCCGCGCCGACGCGGCTGTCGCGCTCGCCCACCTTCGCTCCCGCACGGGGACTGACGAGGTGGTCACTGTCGGATTCTGTTTCGGCGGTTCGCAGTCGTATCTGGCGACCACGGACAGCAGTCTCAGGCTCGCCGGCGCGATCGCGTTCTACGGCGGATTGGACGCAACTCGTCTGGGCGTCTACCCGGATCCGGCGTCGAAGGCACCGGAGATGACCGGCCCGATCCTCGCTCTCTACGGCGGCGCGACCCGTCCATCCCGGCGGAACTGGTGCAGAATTTCGATCGCGCGCTGAACGAAGCCGGGGTGGAGCACGAATTCGTCACCTACCCGGGCGCACCGCATTCGTTCTTCGACCGGAAACAAGGCGAATTCGAGCGGGACTGCGACGACGCGTGGGCTCGCGTTCTCGGGTTCCTCGACCGGATCAGCTCGAAGCCGGCAGCGTAGACATAGAGCGCTCAGCCCCGGTGGTCACCCACCAGGCTGAGAGCCCTGTCTCGGAGCTGCTAGCTTGCGGAGATGCCATACCTCGGATTGATCATCACCTTGCTGTGGCTGGGCTGCCTCGTCGACGTGATCTGCTCCGACGAGGACCGGGTCCGGCACTACCCAAACTCCTGTGGCTGATGGTCGTGCTTCTCCTGCCGCTGTTCGGATCGCTGCTCTGGCTGGTGCTCGGCCGGCCCCAAGGTGTCGCGGAGATTCTGGCGTCGAAGTCTGCTCCCCAGTACTCGCGACCCACCCGTCCCGTCGTGGATCCCGAGAACGACGAGGACTTCCAGCGCCGTTTCCGCGCACGCGTCGAACAACAGCGGCGGGCCGCGCAAGAACAGCGCCAGCGCGACGAAGGCAACGAGAGCGACACTGCCTGACGCTCCTCGCTCGAACTCGTCGATGCGGAGGGCATCGCGGCACCATCTTGACGCCATACCCCCCAGGGGTATTGTGGGGTCATGGCCGAGCACAGTCATCAACACCACCACGCCGAGCACCGCGAGTGTCCGATGAGGCTGCGGAATACACCTGTCCGATGCATCCGGAGGTCCGGCAACAAGGACCGGTTCCTGCCCGATCTGCGGCATGGCCCTCGAACCCGTGGTGGTGACAGCCGACACCGGCGCCAGCCACGAACTCGCCGACATGACGAAGCGGTTCTGGGTCGCGCTCATCCTCTCCGTCCCGGTGTTCGTCCTCGAGATGGGTTCGCACCTGTTCCCCGCGCTCCACGACGTCGTACCGCCCAGGGTGTCGACGTGGATCCAGCTCGTCCTCGCCACTCCGGTCGTGTTGTGGGCCGGATGGCCGTTCTTCGTCCGCGGCTGGAATTCGATCCGCACCCGGTCGCTCAACATGTTCACGCTCATCGCAATGGGCACCGGCGTCGCCTGGGTGTACAGCGTGGTCGCGACACTCGCGCCCGGCATCTTCCCCGACGAGTTCCGTCAGATGGACGGCTCCGTCGCCGTGTACTTCGAGGCCGCCGCCGTGATCACCACCCTGGTGTTGCTCGGCCAGGTTCTCGAACTCCGCGCGCGTGAGCAGACGTCCGGCGCGATCAGGTCACTGCTCGACCTCGCACCGAAAACCGGCCGCCGCATCGACGACGACGGCACCGAACGCGACATCCCCCTCGAGCACATCCACATCGGAGATCGCCTGCGGGTACGTCCCGGCGAGAAGGTTCCGGTCGACGGTACCGTCGTCGACGGCCGCTCGTCCGTCGACGAAGCGATGGTCACGGGCGAATCGATGCCGATCACCAAGCAGACCGGCGACAACGTCATCGGCGGCACGGTCAACGGGACCGGCAGCCTCGTCATCCGCGCCGAGCAGGTCGGCAGCGACACAGTGCTCTCGCGGATCGTCGCGATGGTCGCCGAGGCGCAGCGCACACGCGCACCGATCCAACGACTCGTCGACGTCGTCGCATCGTGGTTCGTCCCCGCCGTCATCGCGATCGCCGTCATCGCGTTCATCGTGTGGGCTCTCGTCGGCCCGTCGCCGGCGCTCACCTACGCGTTGGTGGTCGCCGTGTCGGTGCTGATCATCGCGTGCCCATGTGCCCTCGGGCTGGCGACTCCGATGTCGATCATGGTCGGTGTGGGACGCGGCGCCGGGCTCGGCGTGCTGATCAAGAACGCCGAAGCCCTCGAACGGATGGAGAAGGTCGACACGCTGGTCATCGACAAGACCGGCACCCTCACCGAGGGCCGGCCCACGGTCACCGAGATCGTCGCGGCCGACGGTCACACCGACAGCGAGATCCTGCGGTTGGCCGCGGGCGTCGAACGTGGCTCCGAGCATCCCCTCGCGATCGCGATCGTCGACGCAGCCGAACACACCGGCATCTCCCTCCCCGAGGTCACAGACTTCGATTCGCCCGTCGGTCGCGGTGTGGTCGGTGTGGTCGAGGGTCGGCGCGTGACCATCGGCAACGCGTCGTACCTGCAGGACGAGGGTGTCGACACGCACTCATTGCGCGAACGCGCCGACGATCTGCGGCGTGACGGCGCCACCGCGATCTACGTCGGTGTCGACAAGGCGGTGGCCGGTGTGCTGGCCATCGCCGACCCTGTCAAGAACACCACCGCGGCGGCACTCGAGGAACTGCGCGCCGACGGCATCACCGTCGTCATGCTCACCGGCGACAACCGCACCACCGCCGAAGCAGTGGGTCGCAAGCTCGGTATCGACCGCGTCGAAGCCGAGGTGCTTCCCGACGGCAAGAGCGACGTGGTCCAGCGGCTCCGCGACGAAGGTCGGGTGGTCGCGATGGCCGGCGACGGTGTCAACGACGCACCCGCCCTCGCCGCCGCCGACGTAGGCATCGCGATGAGCACCGGCACCGACGTCGCGATCGAGAGTGCGGGCATCACGTTGCTCCACGGCGACCTCACCGGCATCGCACGTGCACGCGCGCTGTCGGAGGCGACGATGAGCAACATCCGCCAGAATCTCGTGTTCGCATTCGTCTACAACGCGGCCGGTATTCCGCTCGCCGCCGGAGTTCTCTATCCTGCGTTCGGGATCCTGCTCTCGCCCATCGTAGCGGCCGCTGCGATGCGCTGTCGTCGGTGAGCGTCATCGGGAACGCACTACGCCTGCGCGCAAAGAAATTCTGACCGTCATCCCTGGATGGCGTCGCGCAGTTCGGCGGCGAGATCCGGTGTGGCAGCGACGATTCCACTCCACCGCTTGGTGAGATCGGTGCCGAACTCGATGGGGCGGTCGTATGCGTCGATCACCGCTCCCCCGGATGCCTCGACCTGCACGACCGCTGCAGCGATGTCCATCAAGCGGTGGGTGTCGCTGCCGGCGTCGACGAACGCATCAGTGGATCCGGTCGCGACGAACACCGACTCGAGGGTGCTGCAACTGAGAATGCGAATGCGAGTGGCCTTCTCCGCGACACGCCACCACGCATCGCGGTTGCGTTCGTGCGGACGGAGCATCGAGACCGCAGCCGACGACAACGAGGTGCATCCGCTCGTTCGGAACACCGAGCTGGTGCGCGACGCCCACCAGGTCTCTCCTGTGTGCAGCCAGGTCGTCGACGCTTCGGTGAACTCGCCGTCGATCACCACCGCAGCACTGAAGCATGCCAACGGGATTCCCGCAGCGGCATTGGCGGAGCCGTCGACGGGATCGACGACGAGGGTGATGGCCGAGCCGACATCGACCCAGCCGCGTTCCTCCGACAGCACATTCGCACCCGCTACCGTTGCGGCAGAGATGATGGCATCCTCGACGAGGACATCGATGAACATGGCCGGAGTGCCGTCGGCACCTTCCATCGCGATCGACTTCAGCTTCTCCCGCGAGTATTTCGCGACGGCGTCGCGGTAGGCGGTGAGGGCAGCATCGGACGCGGCGGTGAGCATGCGGCCGGCAGTGGTGGTGGCGGACTCGGTGAGGTTCATTCGGTTACTCCATTCGGTCGAAATGGCCAGGAATCAGGACACGACCTTGCGGACCCAGATGGCCAGGCCCTCCACGATCATGACCACCACGAAGATCATCAGCACGATCATGGTGACCACGTCGAACTGCATGACGCGGGCCGCGTTCATCAGGTAGAAGCCCAGTCCTCCTGCGCCGACGACACCGAGCAGTGTGGCGGCGCGGATGTTGGTGTCGAGCTGATAGAAGAGGTGCGCGATGATCGCGGGCCCCGATTGCCGCACCGTCGCGGCGATGAGGACCTGCATGCGCGTCGCGCCACCGGCCACCACCGCCTGCTGCACACGTATGTCGGTTTCCTCCACGGAGTCGGCAATCAGTTTGCTGAGCAACCCGATTGCACCCACCGACAGTGCAATTGCGCCGGCTGTGGCACCGAGACCGGTGACGACGATGACAATGATCGCGAGAATCAGATCGGGGATGCCGCGCACGATCACAATGAAGATGCGGAATCCCTTTGCGATGCCAGGGGACGGCGCGACGTTCCGGGCCGCGAGCAGACCGACGGGGATCGCGACGATCAGGCCGATCAGAGTTGCTGCGAGAGCGATCTGCAGCGTGACGATCAGCTGTTTCCACAGTTCGTCGCCGATGCCACCGGTACCGGGAGGGAAGAACAGCGAGAGGGTGTTCCCCATCGAGCCGATACCCTCGGCCATGCGGGAGAAGTCGAGGTTCGCGGCCCAGGTGGACACCAGAAGGGCGAGCACGAACAGCGCGACGTAGGAGCTGCGGACGATGCGCTCCCCCGTCCAGGGCGGACTGATGCGATACCTGCCGTCGGAAGTGCGCAGTGCAGTGGGGGCCTGCTTCTCACCCGGCTCGCGATCCACCCAGCCGCCCTGAGCATTCGAGACACGGTCGCGGAGACGCGAGAACAGGCCACGCCGCGCGGGGGCCTTGTCACCGAGCACCATCCTGCGCAGGGCGCCGGAGATCAGTTCCACGATGACGCACAGGGCGACGATGAACAACGCCAGCGCCATACCGCGCTGATAGTTCATGGTGCGCAGCGCACTCGACAATTCGAGACCGATGCCACTGACACCGACGTAGCCGAGGATGACGGAGGCGCGCAGGTTGATGTCGAACCGGTGCAGGGCCGTGGCGACGACCGCCGGCATGATCTGCGGCAGCACGCCGCCGGTGATCTGCTGCCACCACGTCGCACCGGCGGCCCGCAATGCGTCGCGCGGGCCGGGATCGGTGTCTTCGATCGCGTCGGCGTACAGCTTGCCGATCATGCCGATCGAGTGGATGCCCAGGGCGAGGATGCCGCCGATCGCTCCGAGGCCGAACAGGCGCAGGAACAGGATCGCCAGCACCAGTTCGGGAATGGCGCGGGTGACGACGATGATGGTGCGGGCAGGGATCCGCAGCACCGCGCGGGGCGCGGTGTTGCGGGCGGCG
>BBEG01000094.1 GCA_001312645.1 Rhodococcus sp. JCM 9791 | reverse complement strand
CCGAGCTGCGGTCGCCGGGCCGCAGAGTGCTCGTGGTGGGCGGGGGACCGGCCGGTCTCCAGACCGCGGCGACGGCTGCACATCGGGGACACGTCGTCACCCTCTGCGAGCGGGAGGCATCGCTGGGAGGTCAGGTTCGAGGTGCGGCAACAGCACCCCACCGCGCTGAACTCCTCGCGATGGTGACGAGTCTCGAAGCGGAATGCCTGCGGGCCGGTGTCGAGATCCGGACCGGTATCGACGTCGATGTCGCGGTTGTCGAGCAACTGCGACCCGACGCGGTGATCGTCGCGACGGGCGCGCGCCCATTCCGTCCCGCATGCAGGTGAATCGCAGCGGGTCGTCGATGTGCGCGACGTGCTCGAGGGTCGCGCGGAGCCGTCCGGCCGGATACTCGTCGTCGACGATCTCGGATTCCACGAGGCGACGTCGGTCGCCGAGTTACTCGCCGACCGCGGCTGCGATGTGACGGTGTGTACCCCCGGAATGATCGTCGGCCAAGACCTCGGCCTCACCCTCGACATGGACGGCTGGCTGCGTCGTGCACACGAGAAGGGCATCGACAGGATCACCGACGTGACGGTGACAGGCTGGCGGTCCGCGACGAACGACTCGATGTGTCACTGGCGCATCACCCCACCGGGCGAACCCGTGTGCTCACGGTCGACGGCGTGGTCGTCGCGACCCACCAGGAACCTGTCGGCGAACTGTGGACAGCACTGTCGGAGAGCGGGATCCACGTGTCGCGGGTGGGTGACGCCGTGACACCGCGACGAGCCCACGCCGCGATCCTCGAAGGCGACCGCGCGGCGCTGGAATTGGGAGTCTGACCTCTACAGGTCGTGCGGTGCTGGAAGGCGTCAGACAGCAAGTGCAGCGTGGTGCCGGCGTCGCGCCGGATCCGGAACGGGCACCGCATCGATCAGTGCGCGGGTGTACGGCTCGCGCGGTGAAGTAAAGACGGTATCGACCGGACCGGTCTCGACGATCACCCCGGACTGCAGCACCACGACGCGATCGGCGACCTGATGCACCACAGCCAGATCGTGACTGATGAACAAGCACGCGAACCCGAGTTCGCGCTGGATCTCGGCGAACAGGTCGAGCACCTCGGCCTGCACCGACACGTCCAGCGCACTGGTGGGCTCGTCCGCGATGAGCAGCCGCGGAGCCAGAGCCAGCGCTCGGGCCAGCGCGACACGCTGCCGCTGTCCGCCGGAGAGCTGATGTGGGAAACGGTCGGTGAGGGCCGCAGGCAGGCGCACAGCATCGAACAGATCGAGCACCCGCTTCCGTCGTTCTGCCGGGGTACCCACGGAATGCACGTCCAGGGGCTCCCGGACACTGGCTCCGACGGAAAGCCGCGGATCGAGTGATGTAGCGGGATCCTGCTGCACGAACGCCACATCGCGACGTAGGGTGCGGAGCCGAGTGGCGGAGATGGAGGACAGGTCCTGGCCCTCGACGGACACCCGCCCGGATGTCGCCTGCACGAGGCCGATCGCGACGCGACCGAGAGTGGACTTGCCGGAACCGGATTCGCCGACGAGGCCGACCACTTCGCCGGCGTGCACGGTCAGGTCGACGGAGTCGACAGCGCGGAACGCCGCGGTGCCGCGCCGCGCAGGATAGGTGACGCCCACCTTGTCGAGTTCGAGGACGACGTCCCCGGCGGGCTTCTCGGCAACGGTGGTGCTCGCATGCTCGGGCAACCGGGGTACAGCGGCGAGCAGTGCCCGGGTGTACGCGTGCTCGGGTGCATCGAAGAGCGAGTGCGCCGTGTCGGTCTCGACGACGTTCCCGTTGCGCAGGACCACCACACGATCGGCGTGCTGGGCGACGACGCCCATATTGTGGGTGATGAGCAGGATGCCCATCCCTGTGCGCTCACGAATGCGACCGAGCAGTGCGAGGATCTCTGCTTGGACAGTGACATCGAGTGCGGTCGTGGGCTCGTCGGCGACGAGCAGATCGGGATCGTTCGCCAGTGCGAGCGCAATCGCGACACGCTGTTTCTGTCCGCCGGAGAGCTGATGGGGAAAGTGGTCGACCCGCTCGGCGGCTCGGGGATCTCGACCTGTTCGAGAAGCGAGATCGCGAGTGCCCTCGCCTCGGCTTTCGAGACCTTCCTGTGTGCGCGAATGGCCTCGCGCAGTTGCCAGCCGATGCGGCGCACAGGATTCAACGCGCTCTGTGGTTCCTGGAAGATCAATGCGACGTCGGAGCCGCGATAGCGCGCGAGGTCGCTCTCCTCGGCGCCGATCATCTCGGTTCCGCCCAGGAGGATCGAGCCCGTTGCGGACGCGGTTTCGGGGAGGAGACCGAGGATCGCCCGCGCTGTCATGGACTTGCCTGATCCGGATTCGCCGACCAGCGCCACGACCTCGCCCCGTTCGACCTGGAGTGAGACGTTGTCGACGGCGGGACGCCCGGTTCCGAAGTCGATGGTGAGGCCGGAGACTGTGAGCAGTGGAGTGGTCACGGGGAGGTCCTTGCTGGAGAGTGCGGCTGGGGTCACCGGCGTCGCGAACGCGCGGCCAGTGCTTGCGAGATCAGGAGGAGGCCGAGGACGAGAACGACGACCACGACCAGCGGACCCACGACGAACAACGGTGAGTGATAGGCATTCTGGGTGCCTTCCTTGATGAGCGAGCCCAGGGACGGCGTGGGCGGCGTGATCCCGAGACCGAGGAAGCTCATTGCACCTTCGATGAACACTCCGACAGACATCGCGAGCGCGAGCTGCACCGTGAGTGGTTCGAGGCAGTTCGGGAGGATGTGCCGGCGCATGATCCATCCCTCATCGGCGCCGACGGATCGTGCTGCCTCGACGTACGGCGCCTGGCGCACCGTGAGGACCGATGTCCGCATCAGCCGTCCGAACACCGGGATCTCAGCGAGCACGATCACCGTGGCGATCGTCCATACACCCGGGCCGATCACCATCGCCAGAGCGATGGCCAGCACGATGGTCGGGAACGCGAGGATCAGATCGAACGCGCGCTGGACGAGCGTGTCGAGCCAGTCGTACCGGGTCGCGGCCAGACCGAGCAGCGAACCGAGCGCTGCGCCCACCGGAACTGCCAGGAACACGACGAGCAGGTCGATGCGGATGCCGTACAGGGTGCGGGAGAGGACGTCGCGGCCGACGGAGTCCGTACCGAGGAGGTGTTCGCCGCCCGGCGGCTGGAGGGTGGCACCGGGGATCTGCTGGTCCGGGGCGAACGGGGCGAGCCACGGCGCGAACACTCCGGCCAGGACCACGATCCCGACCAGGATCAGACCGGCCAGACCGCGGCCGCGGCGAAGTGCGCTCCAGGCGCTGTCGCGGTCCGCACCCACCGGGGATATCGGGTCAGCGGTGACAATCGTAGTGCTCATGCTTTGTCTCCCAGCCGGATTCGAGGATCGAGCGCCGCATTGACCAGGTCGGTGATCAACTGGATGATCACGAACAGTGCCACCGAGAACAGCAGCATCACCTGCACCACCGGATAGTCCCGGCTCGAGATGGCGCGCTCGATGAGATGGCCGAGCCCGGGCCACGCGAAGATCGCTTCCACCAGCACGGCGCCTCCGAGCAGGTGGCCGATCTGGATGCCGAGGACGGTGATCGATGCAGGAAGAGCATTCGGGAGGGCCTGCGTGAGCACGATCCGCCGCCGGGAGATACCCAGAGCCCGCGCGGTCGTGACGTAGGGCTCCTCGAGTTGGGTGCGCAGCGATTCGGTGAGGAACCGGGTGAGTGAGGCTGCGATCGGCAACGCCAGGCACACCGCAGGCAGGATCAGGTACTGCGCCGAGATGCCGATGTCGTCGAGAAATCCCCTGCGGGGTGTGCCACCGGCCGGTAGGACGGCCCACACGACACCGAAGAGAACCACCAAGCCGCACCGGTGACGAAGTTCGGAATGGCCACGGCGACAGTGCCGAAAGTGGTCACGATGCTGTCCAGCCACTTGCGGTCCACGATCACCGACACGGTGCTCAGAGTCAGTGCCACGGCAACCGCGAGGACCAGGGCCGACAGCGCAAGAACGAGGGTGTTCCCGAGTGCATCGAGCAGGAGCGAGCTGATCTCACCACCGAGGATCAGTGACCTGCCCGGATCGAACGTGATGATCCCGGATATCCACGAGAAATACTGTGCAATGGGAGATCCGGTGAGTCCGAGCTCGGCGCGCAGAGCGTCGACCGCTTCGGAGGGCGCATCCGGTCCGGCCAGGACCATGGCGGGATCGCCGGGGACCAATCGGAGCAGCGCGAAGATCAGAACGGATCCGACGGCGAGGACGATGAGCGCGGAGGGAATCCGTCGCAGAGCGTAGTTCAGCATTTTCGGTCACTCACTCAGATAGGTGTCGCTGAGGTCGAGCTCGGCCTTCTTCGACCAGTCGACGTCGTGGACGTTTGCTGACATGGCGAGCCAGTTCTCGGACGCGAACAACTCGATGAGGAACGCGTTGTCTAGCAACTCGGTGTTGAGGACCTTGTATGCGGCCTCGGCCTCGGCGCTGGTCGGATCGACGATCTGCCACGCGTTTGCGACGGCTGCCTGATAGTCCGGATCGATGAAGTTCGAGGTGTTCTTCTTCGAGTTGAACGGGTAGGCGCTGGTCGGAAGGGTCGCCGGCGTGTACTGCGTGTACGTGTGGGCCGTGATCCAGAGCCCGCCGTAGGTCCCGCCGATCAAGTGTTTGAGATTGGTTGCCTGGTCCACCGGCTCGAGCCTGGTCTCGATCCCGGCTGCGGCGAGATCCGCCTGGATGATCTGCGCGACGGCCTCGGAGTCGCTCGAGCCCGTCGTGTAGGTGATCGGGATGACCGGGATGGCGCCGACTTCCGCAACCAGTGCCTTGGCTCTGTCGACGTCCTGGGCGTAGGTGTCGTTGAGGTCTGCGTCGTACGCGGGAGAGTAGTCCGGCCAGGGCAGACTGCCCACGGTTCCGTATCCCTGGTAGACGTCGGCGAGGATGCGATCGTTGTCCACCGCGTAGGCGATGGCCTGACGTACCCGGACGTCGCTGATCCGGGTGCCTGGACATTCGCGCCGATGTACCAGTTGCGTTCCACTCCTGTCTGGTCGACCAGCTGGTAGCGGTTGTCGCTCTCGAGCTGTTCGGCGTCGCGTGGAGCTATCGAGAGCAGAAGGTCGAGCTGCCCGGAGCGCAGCTGGGAGACTCGCGTCTGGGCGTCGGGAATGACGAGATACTCGACACCGTCGAGGTGGGGTGCTCCGCCCCAGTAGTCCTCATTGGCCTCGAACGTGATCGACGCGCTCGGCTTCCACTCCACGAAGCGGAACGCTCCGGTTCCGTTGTAACCGGAACCGGCGTCGAAGTCGGCGAGGGTGTTCTTGTCGATGATCGGCACGATGTCGAGCAGGTCGAGGATGTTGCTCGCCGGCTGCGAGAGCGTCAGGGTGAGGGCATGCGGGTCCGAGGTGTCGTACTCGGTGATCAGCGCCGCGGTACTCGCGAGCTGGCCGGCCCGTATGGGATCTGCGTAGGTACGCAGGCTGAACTCGGCGTCTTCGGAGGTGAACGGCTTACCGTCGTGGAAGGTCACGTCGGGTCGCAACGCGAGGGTCACCGACCTGCCGTCGGGCGAGATCTCCCACGACTCCGCCAGCACGGGTTCCGGTTCCAATCCTTCGGGGGGATAGCTGACGAGGGTGTCGTAGACCAATCCGGTGATGGTGGCCGCCGCCAGGGCACCGGAGTAGAACGAGGCAGGGACAAGGTCGCCGCCATCTCCGATTCGGAGCACACCACCTTCGGTGACCTCCGCGCTGCCGGCCTCCGTCGCGGCCTGGTCGACCGCCGAGGTACACCCCGCAACGGCGAGGACACCGGAGAGGGACAGGGCGATAGCTCCAAGCATGAAGCGGCGCCGAAGGTGTGCGGGGCGGCTGAACACGGAGGGTTCCTTTCGGGAGCGGATCCGGTCACTCATGAGGTGGAGTGGCCGGATCCGAAGGGGGGAGGTGAATCAGGATTCGAAACCGGGGAAGCGGTCGGGGGTGTCGACGACGGAGAAGTGCGACGCGTCGCCGGTGATGATGCGGCTGGTTTCGCCGTCGACCGAGACAGGAACATCGCCGGCCACGGTCACCCGGTGGACGCTGCGCTTGTGGTCGCCGTAGTCGCGATGCCGTAATGCTGAGTGGCGCGGTTGTCCCAGATGACGAGGTCGCCCGGCGTCCAGGCCCACCGCAGGGTGTTCTCGAGCTTGATGATCCGCTCCTGCAGGAGCTGGTAGAGCGCGGTCGACTCGGAGCTCTTGAGCCCGACGAACTTCTTGACGAAATGGCCGAGCACGAGCGACTTCTCGCCGGTCTCGGGATGGACACGAACCACCGGGTGCTCCGTCTCGAACACCGTGCGGGTGAAGTTCTGCATCGTCTCGTTCGTCCGTGCGGCGATGCCTTGCTTGTCGGCGATGCCTTGCTTGTCGGCGTGCACCCCGGCGTAGTCGTATTCGTTGCTGTGGACCGCCCACAGGTTGTCCACGAGTGCCTTCAACGGAGCGGGAAGCTGCGCGTACGCGGCGGTCGTCGACGCCAGGTGGTGGCACCGCCGTAGGGCGGGATCTCGACGGCACGGAGAATCGAGGCCTTCGGAATCCGATCGATGAAGGTGACGTCGGTGTGCCAACTGTTGGCGGCGCCTTCGAGGATCAGGGTCCGGTTGTCCTCCGAGGTCAGCGTCGGGTGAGTGGTGGTCGGGGTACCGAGCGTCCCGGCGAACTCGTACTGGATCTCGTCCGTGAGGTGATGCTGGCCGCGGAAGACGACCACCTTGTTGGCTGCGAGTGCGTAGCGGATGGCGTAGGCGGTGTCGGGCGAGATGTCGCCGGAGACATGAACGCCCTCGATGAGCGCGCCGATGTTCTCACCGAGCTTGGTGACGGTGATTCCGCCGGCCGCATAGATGTCGGTGGCGGTACTGGGACGGGTTTCGACGGTGGTCATGTGCTTCTCCTCTTGTGAACGCGAAGTAGTGGATAGCCGGGTAGTGGAAAGCAGGATCAACGGGCAGGGACGGGTGCCTCGGGTGCCACCTCGATGCGATGGATGCGGCGCGGCTCGTCGCCGTAGTCGTAGATGGCGTTGTGCTGGACGAAATGGTTGTCCCAAATCGCGATGTCGCCGACCTGCCAGCGGCGGCGCACGGTGAATTCCGGTCGGATCGAGACCGATACGAGGAGTCGAAGCAGTGCCTCGCTCTCGTCTGCGGACAACTCGTTGATGTGCGACGTGAACAGATCGTTGACGAACAGTGCTTCGCGGCCGGTCTCCGGGTGACGGATCACGAGGGGATGCGTTGCTTCGGATGCATCCGGCCGAGGCGAGATTCGATGTGTCGCGGTCAGGCCGTACAGGGCCTCGCGGATCGGGGCGGACAGCGCGTCGAGCGCGGCGTACTGGTTCGACCACAGTGTGTCACCACCGGCGGAGGGCAGAACCTGCATGTGCAGGATGGAGAACCGCGACGGAGCTGCTCGCCACGCGACATCGCAATGCCAGCGGTTCGCCTGATAGGCACTGCCGTTGTCGGTGCCGATGACGCTGATCTCGCGGAAGCCCTCGGACTCGAGATTTGCCAGATGCTGGTGCGGATACACGATCTCGCCGAAATGCTGCGAGAAGGCCCGGTGGACGGTCGGGTCGACACCCTGGTCGGGGAAGAACAGCACACAGTGCCGAGTGAGAGCGTCCTGGACCGTGCGGACATCTGCGTCCGTCAGTGAGTCCAGACGCAGTCCGTGGATTTCGGCGCCGATGGCCCCGGCGAGGGGCACAACGGTCGCTGTGGGTTGTTCGAGCGTGGTCATCGATCGGGCCTCTCGACGCATCGTGGGTGGTTCAACGAGCGTCAAAGTAATTGCGAAAAGTTAAGTTGGATACGCATACGATCAATGCGCGTCGAAGGGTTTACATTCTCCGGGTCGTCCGGTAGAGCTTCGGATCCGACAGGTTCCGCGGCCGTATTGCCGCACGATTTCAGACTCGGGGTGAGATTGCGTGACGAGCCGAAGAGGCCGGTACAGCTCGGGAGAAGAGACGCGGCTGCTGCTGGTGGAAGCCGCCGAACGCCTCTTCGCGATGCGGGGATATCACGCGGTGACACTGGCAGATGTCAGGGCCGCCGCGGGGCAGAACAACGCGTCGGTCGTCAGGTACTACTTCGGCTCGAAGGAGGGTCTGCTCACCGCGATCTTGGACCATCGCCTCCCTCGGATCAGTGCATATCGCGGTGAGTTGATCCGCGAATGGGTTGCGGTCGGCGCGAAATTCACTGCCCGGGACGCACTGTGGTGTCTCGTCGCGCCGTTGGCAGACAGCATCCGCCGGGGCGAACACTACGTGGCCCTGCTCGACAGACTCCTGGAGCGGACGTCATCGGCGAGATCTTCACGGCAGCAGACCCCCGTGGCACCGCGAGTGGATTCGAGATCGACCACGCCCTGCGGAGTGTATTGACCGGGCTTCCGGAACACACACGGAGACAACGGATCATCATGGTGTATGCGAGTGTGCTCGGAACACTCGCGCCTTACGCTCGCACAGGAACCGAACTGGCCCCGGCCGAGTTGCCCGCCCTCGTCGATGCGTGGGAGGGACTACTCTGTGCACCGACCTCTCAGGAGACCCACGAGGTTCGGTTCCTGGCGAGCCGGTAGCGCAGATCAGTCGAGTGCGCGCACCATCGCGACGCGTGGCCATTGCCCGATGTCGCGGGCGCGTTCGGCGGCGAGAATCGTCTCCAATTCGGGTGTGAGACGCGAGTCGTCGAGGACATCGAAGCCGAGTCGCTCGTAATACGGTGCGTTCCACGGGACGTCGCGGAATGTGGTGAGTGTCAATGCGGCACAACCACGATCGCGTGCCCCCGCAGCGACGTGGTCGATGAGCGCTCGACCCACTCCGCGTCGCGCGGCATCCGGATGCACCGACACCTGTTCGATGTTGAGGGCGTCATCGACGTCCGCAGCAACGAGATATCCCACCGGGAGATTCTCGTCGTCGACCCACACCCAGCATCGTGCGGCATCGAGGTGGGTGCGGAGCTCAGCGATCGTGGGCGGTTCGTCGTCCGCCACCAACGACATCCCGATGTCGGCGAACGGTTGCCCGGCGGCACGTTCGATATCCTGCAGGACAGGCAGCTCGTGCTCGGTCGCGAGGCGGATCGGCGGCAGGTCTTTACAGAAGTACAACGCCACCTCCGTGTCGGCATAGTGACCGTAACGCTCGGGCATCGGGTCATATCCGGTGCTCGCATACATCGCGATCGCCTCGGGCTGCTCGAGGCCGGTCTCGAGGATCATGCGTCGGCGGCCTGCGTCGGCTGCGGTGCGTTCCAGCGCGTCGAGGACCCGCCGCGCGATGCCGCGACGTCGTGCATCGGCCCGCACGTACATCCGCTTGATCTCGGCGTCACCGTCGCGGAGCCCCCGGTGTGAGGAATCGTGGGCGCGCCAGCCTCCGATTCCCACCGGTCCGTCGACGCTTCGGGCGAGAAGGAAGAGTCCGTTCGGTCCGGCGAACTCGTCCGGGTCGAGGACGGTGTCGTCGGGCCCCCGTAGCGGCGGGTGTATTCGAGCTGAACTTCGTCGATCAGCGTCTGTACTTCCGGGTCGTCGAGTGGTCGAGGTTCGATCTGCACGTGCAGGAGCGTACTCACCGGCCGATGCACCCCTGCGCCGGACCGCGAAGAGCGGATTCGATCGGGCCTGGTCATCGGCCGGATGCGGCGGCGGTCGCACCACCGCCTAGCATCGGAGCGGTGACGCGGGAGCTTGCCAATGCCTACTGGCCGGACATCGAATCCGGCACGGTGACGGTCGCCGTACCCGTGGGTGCATTCGAACAGCACGGTCCTCACCTGCCCCTCGATACCGACACCCGAATCGCCGTGGCGGTCGCCGAGGCCCTGCCGGGTGTCGCGGTCGTACCGGCCGTGGCCTATGGGGCGAGCGGAGAGCACGAGGCGTTCGCGGGCACCGTTTCCATCGGCGCCGAAGCGCTGAAGACGTTGATCGTCGAGTACGGCCGATCGGTGTGTCGATGGGCGACGCGGGTGGTGTTCGTCAACGGGCACGGAGGCAACGCGTATCCACTGGCCGAGGCCGTGACGCTGCTGCGATACGAAGGTCGCGACGCCGCGTGGGTGGCGTGCGCGATCCCGGGCGCCGATGCACACGCCGGCGACACCGAGACCAGCCTCATGCTGCACCTCGCCCCGCACACGGTGAACATGGGCCGTGCCACCGCCGGTGCGAAAGATCCGATCGGCACTCTGATGCCCCGACTGCGTGAAGCCGGTATTGTTTCGGTGTCCGCGAACGGGGTTCTGGGTGACCCGACATCCGCTTCCGCAGACCGAGGCGCGGACATGTTCGCGGACCTCATGGACAGGGCGACCGCGCAGGTTGCACGATGGCAGCCGGGCAAGGAGGGGAGACTGCGGTGAGTCGGTCGACGTCACCACGCGTAGCGCAGACCAGGCTGGCCAGGCTTCCCGATGGCTTCGGGGTGCGTGTCGACCCACGCGTGCGTAGGTTCGCGGCCGGGCGCGTCCTGATCGGTGGTTCGCCCACCCGCATGCTCAAGCTTGCTCCCGCTGCCGCGGCCATGATCGACGGCGACTTCCTCGAAGTCGTCGATTCGCAGACGGCGGTCGTCGCGAGACGGCTGCTCGACTCCGGTGTCGGAAACCCACGTCCCACCGTGTTGCCGTCGACGTCCGACGTCACCGTGGTGATTCCCACCAAGAACAACGATGCCGGGCTCCGACGACTGCTGCGTGCGTTGCAGGGTCACGATGTCATCGTCGTCGACGACGGATCCGATACTCCCATCGAGACACCCGAACACGGACGTGTCCGTGTTCTGCGGCACGAGGTGTCGCGGGGTCCTGCCGCCGCCCGGAATACCGGATTACGTGAGTCAGCAACGGAATTCGTGGCATTCCTCGACTCGGATGTCGTACCCCGCCTCGGGTGGCTCGAAGCGAGCCTCGGACACTTCAGTGATCCCGCGGTTGCGCTCGTCGCCCCGCGCATCGTCGCGCTCGATCCGGACAACGGTGCGCTCGCCCGGTACGAGCACGCGCGCTCGTCTCTGGACCTGGGTCGACGCGAGTCCGCGGTGGTCGCCGGCGGCCCCGTCTCCTACGTGCCGAGCGCTGCTCTGCTCGTGCGTCGTCACGCGCTCGAAGCGTGCGGCGGATTCGACGAGTCGATGCAGGTGGCGGAGGACGTCGACCTGTGCTGGCGACTGCAGACCGACGGATGGCGGCTGCGGTACGAACCCATCGCACGTGTCGCGCACGACCATCGGACCGAATTCCGGAACTGGATCACCCGCAAGGCATTCTACGGAACAGGCGCTGCTCCGCTGGCTTCCCGGCATCCCGGATCGGTGCCTCCGATGGTGATGTCGATCTGGACTCTGCTTGCCTGTCTCGCGCTGGTGACCTTCACTCGGATCGGTGTGCTGGGAGCGCTGCTGACCCAGCTGGTGACACTCCTGCGATTGCGCCGGATGTTCGCGGAACTCGACCGACCGACACGGATCGCCGCGGTACTGACCGCCCAGGGGTTCGCCGGAGGCTGTGGCAGGTCGCGTCGGCGGTGTGCCGGCACTACTGGCCGGTCACCGTGGTCGCGTCGCTGTTCTCGTCGAAGGTTCGGCGAGCTGTCCTGGCTTTCGCTGTGGCCGAGGGCATCTGGGACTGGGTCGGGCATCGAGAGGACGGCGGGATCGATCCGATCCGCTACGTGCTCTACAAACGACTCGACGACCTCGCCTACGGTGCCGGCCTGTGGAAAGGCGCGATCGACGCCCGCGATCCGTCTGCGCTGATCCCTGACTTCCGGAACTGACATGCTCCCGCAGCGTGCCGACGTCGTGGTGGTCGGCGGTGGCAGTTGCGGCAGCGTGGTCGCCGCGCGGCTGAGCGACGATCCCGATCGTTCTGTGTTGCTGCTCGAAGCCGGACCGGGATACGGGCCGTCCGATGTTCCGCGGGAGATCCGCGATGCTGCAACGCTGCCCGTTGGTCCCGGAAGCGACTGGGTCGCCGCGTATCCGGCGCGACTCACCGCGAACCGGGCGGCCATCGTGGTCCGCGGCGGGGTCCTGGGGGGTTCCGGTGCGGTCAACGGAGCCTATTTCGTGCGGGCACGGCCCGACGACTTCACGCGCTGGCCCCGATCATGGTCCTACGATCGGGTGCTGCCGGTTTTTCGCGAGATCGAGACCGACGCCGATTTCTCCGGTCCGTTCCATGGTGCGTCCGGTCTCGTGCCGGTGTCGCGCACTCCCGAGGAACTCCTCCATCCGGTGTCGGGTACCTTCGTCGAGGCCGCATCGAGCGCGGAGTGGGAATGGGTCGACGACCTCAACGCTCCCGGCCCGGACGGTGTCGGACGTGTGCCGATGAACGTCCGCGACGGGATGAGATACGGTCCGTCGCTCGCGTACCTGCTGCCGGTCGTGGAGCGATCCAACCTCACGGTGCGGTCGGACACTCGCGTGGTTCGGGTCGTTCTGTCCGGACGCCGTGCGATCGGGGTCGAGGTCGAGGACGGAACGGGGACGCGGCGGATCGCGGCAGAGCACGTCGTCGTCTGTGCGGGAGCGGTGTGTTCGCCGCAACTGCTGATGCTTTCGGGAATCGGTCCTGCGGGCGAACTCCGACGTCTCGGTGTGGAGGTCCGGCACGACCTGCCCGGTGTCGGAAGCGGGTCCACCGATCACCCCGAAGTGACGATCCCGTATCGCTTGCGCCGGGACGTGCCGCTGCGGGCGCCGCTCCTCGAAACTGTACTGCACACCAGCGGACTCGAATTACGTCCGTACACTGTGCCGTTCGGTGCCGCGATACCCGGCAGTGGTGTCGTGGACCCGGTACTCGGCGTCGTGCTCACCCGGCCCCGCAGCCGGGGGCAGGTGGTACTGGATTCCGCGAAGCCGTGGTCACCACCTGTCCTCGACTACAACTACCTCGGTCGTCGAGAAGACCGAGACACGTTACGACAGGGAGTGCGGATCGCCACCGGTCTGCTCGATGCGATGCACGATCTCGTCGAACCCGGCAGTGTCGATGCTGCGGCGGGCGGGGCCGGCCCGAGCGATGCCTGGCTTGCCGCGCACCTCGGAACGTCGTTGCATCTGTCCGGGTCGTGCCGGATGGGTGACGACGAGAACGCCGTCGTGGACGACCGGTGCCGGGTCCGCGGGATCGAGGGCCTGAGTGTCGTCGACACCTCGGTGTTCCCCGAGGTGCCGAGCCGCGGCCCGCACGCGACGGCGGTGATGCTCGCACATCGGTTTGCCGCGAGTGTGCACGATGATCGCCATCCGGAGTAGGCGCCGATCCTTCGCGCTGCCCATGCCGGCTCGCCCTGCTGTTCGCGATAGCCGACCATCGGCCCGGCTCGGACCGAAGCGGTCGAACCTGGCAGAACACCACACTTGTGATCCCGACTACAGTGTGGACAAGGAGGGCGCTGGTAGATGACCGATCGTGGGACCGTGACAACCAATCCCTGGGTGGCCTTGCGTCCGGGTGAAGACGCTGTGGCACACGCGCGCGCGATGCTCCGCGCCCACGGCACGGTCGTCGGTGAATCAGTGGGAGGGCGACCCGACGGTGTGCGTTCGGTCGTGCACGACTCCTGGCTCCGCAGCCTTCAGCGGGGCATCGACCCGACCTGGTCGAGCAGCCCGCCCTGCTCACGGGCAACGATCTCGAGCAGCACCGAGCCGGTCATCCGATGGCGCTGATCCGCCCGGTCATCCGCAAACTCCTCGTCGAGGACGCTGCCGACAGCGGTCTGCTCGTCGCCATCAGCGACGAACAAGGTCGGCTGCTGTGGGTGGAGGGTGATCACCGCGCACTCGATCGCGCGCAGGCCATGAGCTTTGTCGAAGGCGCAGACTGGAGTGAAGACCGCGTGGGCACCAACGCTCCGGGAACTGCTCTGGCACTCGATCATTCGGTGCAGATCTTTGCGGCGGAGCACTTCAACCGCACCGTGCACGACTGGAGCTGTTCGGCAGCGCCCGTGCACGAGCCGACCAGCGGCCGGATCCTCGGGGCCATCGACATCACCGGCGGCTCGCGGGTGGCGGTGCCGGAAGTCCTGCAGCTGGTCCGCGCGACCGTGGCGGCAGCCGAAGCCGAACTCCGGCTGCACATGATGACCTCGCCGCACCTGTTCGGTGCATCGGCGCCGCGACTCGACACCTTCGGTTCGGGCCGGCCGACGCTCCGCGCCGGCGGTAACCGGACACACCTGTCACAACGGCACGCCGAGATCCTGCTGATCCTCGCCGATCATCCGAAGCTGAGCTCGGACCGGCTCGCCGTGCTGCTCGACGAGGGTGAACTCGACTCCGTCACGATTCGGGCCGAAATGTCCCGGCTGCGGAAAGCGCTCGGATCGGAGCACCTCGGGTCGCGCCCGTATCGGCTGCTCACCGAGCTGGACACCGATGTCGCGGAAGTGCGCCGCGCGCTCGATCGCGGTGACGCCGCGTCGGCCATCCGCATCTATTCCGGCCCGGTGCTGCCCGGCTCGGATGCTCCCGGTGTCGAGGAGATCAGGGACGACCTGCGTACCCGGGTGCAGGCGGCACTGCTGCGTGGCGGTGACGCGGATCTGCTCGCCCGGTGGACGGCCTCGATCCACGGACGCGACGATCTGGCGGCGTGGTCGGCCTATCTGACGACGCTCGCCCCGACTTCCCCGCTGTATGCGCAGGTGAAGGCGAAGATCGATCGCCTGGACAAGGAGCTCGCAACGTAGTTGCAACCTTTGCGTTCGTAGTGTTCCGAATCACACAAGCTTCGAACCTCGACGCAACAGGAGATGCACAATGACCGTGTACGCCCGCCCCGGTTCGCCCGACGCCTCATGTCCTTCCAGTCCCGGTACGACAACTGGATCGGCGGTCAGTGGGTGGCACCGGTGAAGGGGGAGTATTTCGAGAACGTCACTCCCGTGACCGGGCAGGTGTTCACCGAGGTCGCCCGCGGTACCGAAGAGGACATCGAGCTCGCACTCGATGCCGCCCACGCTGCCGCGCCGGCGTGGGGCAAGACCTCGCCCGCCGAGCGCGCCGTGATCCTCAACAAGATCGCCGACCGCATCGAGGAGAACCTCGAATCGATCGCGCTCGCCGAGTCGTGGGACAACGGCAAGCCGATCCGTGAAACCCTCAACGCCGACATCCCGCTTGCGATCGACCACTTCCGCTACTTCGCAGGTGCCATTCGCGCGCAGGAGGGTTCGCTCTCGGAGATCAACTCCGACACCGTCGCCTACCATTTCCACGAGCCGCTCGGTGTCGTCGGCCAGATCATTCCGTGGAACTTCCCGATCCTCATGGCCGTGTGGAAGCTCGCCCCCGCCCTGGCCGCCGGTAACGCGATCGTGCTCAAGCCGGCCGAGCAGACGCCGGCGTCGATCCTTCACCTGATCTCGATCATCGGCGATCTGCTGCCCCCTGGTGTGCTGAACATCGTCAACGGGTTCGGCGTCGAGGCAGGCAAGCCGCTCGCGTCGAGCCCTCGCATCCGCAAGATCGCCTTCACCGGCGAAACCACCACTGGGCGCCTGATCATGCAGTACGCGTCGCAGAACCTCATCCCTGTCACGCTCGAACTCGGCGGCAAGAGCCCCAATATCTTCTTCTCGGATGTCCTCTCGGCGAACGACGACTACCAGGACAAGGCGCTCGAGCTTCACGATGTTCGCCCTCAACCAGGGCGAGGTGTGCACGTGTCCGTCCCGTGCTCTCATTCAGCAGGACATCTTCGACGATTTCCTGTCGCTCGCGGCGGTCCGTACCAAGTCGGTCAAGCAGGGCGACCCGCTCGACACCGACACGATGATCGGTGCGCAGGCCTCCAACGACCAGCTCGAGAAGATCCTGTCGTACATCGAGATCGGTAAGAGCGAGGGTGCCAAGGTCATCACCGGTGGTGAGCGCGCCGACCTCGGTGGCGATCTGGCGGGTGGCTACTACGTGCAGCCGACGATCTTCCAGGGCAACAACTCGATGCGTATCTTCCAGGAGGAGATCTTCGGGCCCGTCGTGTCGGTCACGTCGTTCAACGATTTCGACGACGCGATCAAGATCGCCAACGACACTCTCTACGGTCTCGGTGCCGGCGTGTGGTCGCGAGACGGCGGCGTCGCCTACCGTGCCGGTCGCGAGATCCAGGCGGGCCGGGTGTGGACGAACACCTACCACCAGTACCCGGCGCACGCCGCGTTCGGCGGTTACAAGCAGTCGGGCATCGGTCGCGAGAACCACCACATGATGCTCGACCACTACCAGCAGACGAAGAACCTCTTGGTGTCCTATGCGCCGAAGGCCCAGGGCTTCTTCTGATCGAAGACCCCGGCGCCTGTCACGTACCGACGTGGCAGCGCCGGTTCCATTCGCCCGACAGACCCGTCCGCAAGCAATGAGAGGTTCCTATGCCCGCTCCACTTCGTGTGGTCGCGACCGCGAGCGCCGCCGATCTGTTCCGGCGATTGTCGAGCCGGTACGGGCCGCTCATGATGCACCAGTCCGGCGGCTGCTGCGACGGATCTGCCCCGATGTGTTACCCCGACGGCGACTTCATCGTCGGCGACCGAGACGTGCTGCTGGGGCTTCTCGATCTGCGACTCGCGGTGGGGGAGACCGCGCCGGATCTACCGTCTGGGAAAAGTGCAGTACCCGTGTGGATCTCGGGTTCCCAATTCGAGGCGTGGAAGCATACGCAGTTGGTCCTCGATGTGGTGCCCGGCCGCGGTTCCGGATTCAGCCTCGAAACACCGGAAGGACTGCGGTTTCTCAGTCGAGGTCGCGCCTTCACCCCCGAGGAACATGCGTCGTTCGACGACGAGCAGCCCCTGCTCGGCAAGCACTGGGGCGGTGGCGC
>BBEG01000093.1 GCA_001312645.1 Rhodococcus sp. JCM 9791 | reverse complement strand
GTCGCAGGTCGCCGACATCGCCCTCCTCGCAACCGCCGCCGATGTGTACGACGCCGATGAGCCCGCGCCCGCGCGGATTCCTGGCCTCGGCTCGCGGTGGACGACCCCGCGCCGGCCAAACCGGCACTCGCAAGGTCGAACTGAGCTACCAGGGTCAGGGTTACGAACTGCTCGTCGGACAGATCGGACCGCACCGCTACCGCATCGGTGCCGGCGAGTCCGAGCTCGAGGTCGACATCGAGCGTCTCGGTGAGTACGAAACACGACTCACGCTCGACGGACAACGCCACAACATCGTCTCGATCGCCGGACCCGCAAGCTTCCTCGTGGAGGTCGACGGCATCAGCCACCAGATCAGCCAGGACGAAGCAGGTGTGGTGCGCACGCCCGCGCCGGCTGTCGTCGTCGCTGTTCCCGTCGCAGTGGGCGACGAGGTCGAGGCCGGCCAGACACTCGTCGTCCTCGAGTCCATGAAGATGGAAACCGCTGTCCGCGCACCGTTCGCCGGTAAGGTCCGCGAGATCCTCGCGGTCGTCAACGGCCAGGTCGACGCCGGTGCCCCGCTGCTTCGGGTCGATCAGACCGCCGAGGAAGTCACCACCACGGTGACCGAGCGGGTGGAATTCCCGGCGGCAGCACCGGCCGTGACCGACGATGCGGTCGCAGATGCCCACGCTCGTCTCGACCGGCTCGAAGCACTGATCACCGGGTACGACGTGTCGGCAGAGCGCACCGCAACCCTGCTCAGCGAGTACGAGCAGCTCACCACGAAGGCCGCGTCCTGCGACCTGGTGCGCGCCGAACTCGCGCTGCTCACGACGTTCGCCGACGTGTGCGAACTGTCGCGCAACCGGCCGACGCAGGACGAGGAGAACAGCGACGACCGGGTGCACAGCCCCCGCGAGTTCTTCCACGGCTACCTCCAGTCTCTCGACGTCGAGGTCGGCGGACTGCCGGAGAGCTTCCGCGGTCGGCTCTCGCGCGCGCTTCGCCACTACGACGTCACCGAACTCGAGCGCACACCCGAGCTCGAGGAGGCCGTCTACCGGCTGTTCTGCGCGCAGGAACGCATCGAAGCTCAGATCCCTGTGGTCTCCGCCCTGCTCGACCGGTGGCTCGAACACGGCACCGGCGAAACCGGCGTGGCGAGCGAGCTCAGCGAGGTTCTCGACCGACTCATCGTCGCGACGCAGGTCCGCTTCCCTGTCATCGGCGACACTGCCCGCAACCTGCGCTACCACTACTTCGAGGAGCCCGTGATCCGCAAGGCTCGCGCGCAGGTCTACGACGGGGTGCGCGGTTCGCTCGCCTACCTCGCCGAACACCAGGACTCCGACGATTACGCGCAGCGTGTCGAGGCACTCGTCGCCACCCCCGAGCCGCTCATCGATCTCCTCGCGCAGCAGATCGCTCGTCCCGAATCGGTGCCGGGTCCGCTGCTCGAGGTGATCACGCGGCGCGCCTACAAGATCCGCACCCTCGAGGACGTCGAATCCAACGTCCGCGGCGGTCGCCAGTTCGTCACCGGCAACTTCGATCTGCGTGGCACCCGCCTGTACTTGATCTCCGCCGAGGCGACGAACTCCGATCTCGCCGCGCTGCTCGACTCCGTCGAGGACGCCGCGAAGCCGCTGCCGAGCACCGAGAACCTTGTCATCGACCTCTACCTGGCCTGGGACGATGCCCCCGCCGATGCCGACGCTCAGGCGCAGGCCCTGCAGACCGTCCTGGCAGCCAGGACGGTCACCGCGACCGCGCGTCGCGTGACGGTCACTGTGTGTCACACCGACAACGCCGAAGAGCACGTCTTCACTTTCCGGCCCTACGAGTCGGGGTATGCGGAAGAGAGCAACATCCGCGACATCCACCCGCTCACCGGCCAGCGCCTCGACCTGTGGCGCCTGAAGAACTTCGACGGCACACGCCTGCCTGCGAACCTGGACACGTACCTGTACCACATTGTGGCGCAGGACAACCCCTCCGACGAACGGTTCATCGCCCTCGCCGAGGTGCGGGACCTGACGTCGCAGCGCGACGAGTCCGGTGTGATCGTCGGCCTGCCCGCATTCGAGCGGGCACTCGCGAGCTCCCTCGACAGCATGCGCCGCGCGCAGGCCGCCCGAGGCGGGCGTCGCCTCGACGCGAATCGAGTGGTGCTGTTCGTGTGGCCCGTCGTCGACCTGACCGTCGACGACCTGCGTCGAATCGGCCAGAACACCGCACCGCTCACCGTCGGCGCGGGACTCGAGGAGATCACCGTCATCGGCTGGCTTCGCGAGAACCCGGATCAGCCGCGCGTGAGGTCGCACTGCGATTCTCGTACCGCTCGGGTGCCGGTGTGGTCGTGCGCCTCACCGATCCGCCGAAGGAACCCCTCAAGCCGCTCGACGAGTACACGCAGAAGGTGCAGCGCTCGCGTGCCCGCAACACCGTCTACCCGTACGAGCTGATTCCGCTGCTCACAGGCAACAACGGCAGCTTCGTCGAGTACGACTTCGACGACAAGGGTGAGCTGGTTCCGGTCGACCGCGCATACGGTCGCAACAAGGCCGGTCTGATCGTCGGTGTGATCACCACCCCGACCGAGCTGTACCCCGAGGGCATGACCCGCGTCGCGATGTTCGGTGACCCGACCAAGGCGCTCGGCACCGTCGCAGAGGCCGAATGCTCTCGTGTCGTCGCGGCCGTCGACCTCGCCGAGAAGCTCGGTGCCCCCGTCGAATGGTTTGCGCTGTCGTCGGGTGCGACGATCTCGATGGATTCGGGTACCGAGAACATGGACTGGGTGTCGCGTGCACTGCGTCGCATCATCACGTTCACGCAGAACGGCGGCGAGATCAACGTCGTGGTCACCGGCATCAACGTCGGCGCGCAGCCGTACTGGAATGCCGAAGCGACGATGCTCATGCACACCAAGGGCATCCTGGTGATGACCCCGGACAGCGCGATGGTGCTCACCGGCAAGCAGTCGCTGGACTACTCCGGTGGCGTCTCGGCCGAGGACAACTTCGGTATCGGTGGTTACGACCGCGTCATGGGCCCCAACGGCCAGGCACAGTACTGGGCCCCGAACCTGACCGCCGCAATCGAGGTGCTCTTCGGGCACTACGCCCATGCCTACATTGCTTCCGGCGAGCGTTTCCCCCGCAAGGCGGAGTCGACCGACCCGATCGACCGCGACGTGCGCGTCTACCCGCACGTCCACCCGTCGAGCGACTTCACCACCGTCGGCGACATCTTCTCGTCGAAACCAACCCGGACCGGAAGAAGCCGTTCGACATCCGCACGGTGATGCGTGCCGTCGTCGACCAGGACCACGCGGTGCTCGAGCGCTGGGCCGACATGGCCGACGCCGACACCTCGGTCGTGTTCGATGCACACCTCGGCGGACATGCGGTCTCCGTCATCGGTATCGAGTCGCGGGCCATCGCTCGTAAGGGCTGGTTCCCGACCGACGGACCGGACCAGTGGACCTCGGGCACACTGTTCCCGAAGTCGTCGAAGAAGACGGCTCGGGCGATCAATGCAGCGAGCGGTAATCGTCCGCTCGTGGTGCTCGCGAACCTGTCGGGCTTCGACGGCTCCCCCGAGTCGCTCCGCAATGTGCAGCTCGAGAACGGCGCCGAGATCGGCCGCGCGATCGTCAACTTCGACGGACCCATCGTGTTCGTCGTGGTCTCCCGCTACCACGGCGGCGCGTTCGTCGTGTTCTCCGGTGCGCTCAACGAGAACATGGAAGTTCTCGCCGTCGAGGGTTCGTTCGCCTCAGTGCTCGGTGGGGCACCCGCCGCTGCCGTGGTGTTCACCCGCGACGTGAACAAGCGCACTGCGAGCGATTCGCGCATCGTCGAGCTCGAAGCCCAGATCGCGGCGGCAGAGGACGGCGAGAAGGCACGTCTCGGTGTCGAGCTCGCGTCGGTTCGGACCTCGGTCCGGTCGGAGAAGCTCGGTGAGGTCGCCGCAGAATTCGAGGCGATCCACAACATCCAGCGCGCTCAGCAGGTCGGGTCGGTGGACGCGATCGTCCCCGCTGCCGAACTGCGCCCGCAGATCATCGCGGCTGTCGAGCGTGGCATTGCGCGGACCCTCGCGTAACGCGTCGTAGGACGACCGAAGCCCCGCACCGGATTCCGGTGCGGGGCTTCGGTCTGTCCGATCCGGACAGGATCAGTCGTCCCAGTCGTCCCAGTCGTCATCGTGCAGGTCGTCATCGTGCAGGTCGTCGCAGCGATCGTCCCAGTCGTCGTAGAAGTCCTCCACGAAGTCGGGAACCCTGTCGTCCCAGTCCTCGAACCAGGCGTCGCAGGTGTTGGTATCGATGAACGGGATTCCGGGCGGTAATGCCGATGCAAGGTCTGCGGAACCGGTCCCGAACCCCGTCGGGGTCGCGGAGCTCACAACGGTGGTGGACGGCGTGGGCACGGTAGGCTCGGATCCTGCCGACACTGCATCCGCCACCGTGGAGATCATGTAGGTCGACGACGCAGTAGGTTCACTGTCCTTCGAGTCCGAAAGCACGAAACCGGTTGTTCCGGCTGCCACCGCGGTCGTCAGCGCTGCGGCTGCCCACCAAGTGCGACTCAGAGCCATGATCGTTCTCCTTCGTAACGGGTGTTCCGTTCTGGACATCCCTTACTCTGGCGCTCAACGATGAGGCTTCCATGAGGCGTAGATGACGGATTCTTCATCTACGAGCGCCCGTCGCGTGCTCACGCGAGCGTTCGGATCCATTCGACGAGCGCCGCCGCGACCTCGTGTGGAGCCTCGGGAATCAGCGCGTGTCCGCTGCCCGGGATGAGAACGGTCGACACCAGTTCGCTCCCGAACTGGTCGACGAGCTCGGCGCGTGTCTCGGGCGGACGGAACACGTCTCGCCGGCCTGCACATCCAGCAGCGGCGACGGGGCGAGTGGCCACCACGACTCCTTGTCCGTCGCCGACATCGCGGCCCGCTGGGAGGCGATGGCGTCGGGCCACCAGCCTCGAGCCACACAGACGGGTCGTGACCGTCGGCGAAGAACACCTCCCGCAGGTTCACGAGGCGATCGGAATCGGGCAGCGTCAGGTCGGAGCACTTCGCCACTCGTTCGGTCAGCGACGCAGGGAATCGGCGGGCACCCGCAGCCAGTACAGCGACGCCCCTGACCAGATCGGGACGGTCCACGGCCAGGACACGAGCGACGTAGTGCCCGAACGCATGGCCCGCCAGTATCGCGGGCGCGCCCTCGAGCGCGACGAGTACATCGGCGACGTCACCTGCGAGGTCATGCAGGTCCAGATCCTCGAGAGGCCCCCCACTTGCGCCGACACCTCGAGGCTGAGGACGCACGGCACACAATCCCGCGTCGGCCAAATCCTGCGCAATCGGCTCGAATTCGTAGGAGTCGCGGCCGAGCGACGGCAACAGGACCACCATCGGGCCACTGCCGTTCACCTGGACTTCGAGTTCCGTTCGGCCCGTGTTGATCATCCGAGTCTCCGTCACGCCGTCCATCATTCCAGGTGGTCGGCTCACAGTGATGAGGAAGGGCGGTTGTTCGACACATACGGGACCTCTTGTGCGCAAAATCACAGAATCTTCAACTACCGATGCGAGCGTCCGGGGCAAGCCACCTACGACGATCCGAAATCGCATTCTCCGGCACTCGGTGCTACGAATTGATGCATCCAGTGCATTCACGATACAAAGATCGCTGGCGCCTCGAATGGATTACACCGCAACCGATTTCAAGCACCTGAGCCGGCCGATCAAGATCGCTCCGTCAGAGAACGCATTCGACCTGACCGGCAAGTAACACTGTGCGCCACAGGTAATTCCGGACTCCACCCCGGTCCGAAGAATCGACCCGGCAACGAACAAACACCATGTCCGTACCCGAGGGTAATATTCGAATTTCCTTCTATTTGCCTGCATACCAATCACTTACACATGTTTCTCGATTCGGTGAGGGATTTCGAGGAGATACATTGCACATGACAATCGCGGGAATGTACTGCATCATTGAATGCGCAGGGAACAACGAGCAGGGGCGCTCGACAAACACACGCGAAGCAGGGGACCACTCGCAATCGCGAACTACCACAAGACCATCGGGCATACGCAGCTCCGAAGGCACGTCGCCGTGCCTGAAGCGATCGCCGTCAGTCAGAGGAGACGACAATGACCAGCACCGCCGAACCCACCAAGCAGATCGTTCAGGGTAACAAGCTGCGTGGACGAGTCGCCTTCGTCACGGGAGGCACCCGGGGCATCGGTGCCGCAATCAGCCGCAGCCTGGCCACTCAGGGCGCGACCGTGGCAGCAGGCTACGCACGCAACACCTCACAGGCAGACCAGTTCCTGGCCGACCTGAATGCCACAGGTCGCAACGACGTCAACTACTCCGTACACAAGGGTGACGTCGCCAGCGCCGAGGACTGCCGCCGGACCATCGACGAGGTCATCGCCGAGCACGGCCGTATCGACATCCTGATCAACAACGCCGGCATCACCATCGACCGCACGGTGCTGAAGATGGAGGACGACGACTGGGACAAGGTCATCTCCGTCAACCTCTCCGGCGCGTTCTACCTGGCCCAGGCGGCTCTTCGCCACATGCTCGAGCGCGGTACCGGCCGTATCGTCAACGTGTCGTCGGTCATCGGCGAGACAGGCAACATCGGCCAGGCGAACTACGCCGCATCCAAGGCAGGTCTCTTCGGCCTCACCAAGACTCTTGCCAAGGAAGCCACGTTCCACCTGGGCAAGGCCGGCCTGCTCACCCCCGACAGCATCGGCGTCACTGTCAACACTGTCACCCCGGGCTTCGTCGCCACCGAAATGGTCGAGTCCATCCCGGAGAAGGTCCTCGGACGCATCACCGACAGCATCCCGGTGAAGCGCCTTGCCGACCCGCAGGAAATCGCCCGGGTCGTCCACTTCCTCGCTGCCGACGCCTCTTCCTACATCACCGGTCAGGTGTGGGGCGTCAACGGCGGACTCGACATGTGACCGCTCACTTCACTTTCCATCCCACACCACTGAACGGTTCACATCTCACATGCAATCCTTCGAGCTCAACCGGAACGGCAAGATCGTCTTCCCGTCCAACTTCTTTCCCGATCTCGATTTCTCGGCATTCACCAGCGTCGAGCATCTCGACGCGGTGATCCGCCGCGATTTCGATACAAAGGCCCCCTCGGTCTCCGAAATTCTCTCGCGCAGCGCTCAGGGCGTCTACAAGTCCAAGTTCGAACTCATGCGAGACATGGCACTGAGCGGGTTCTGGGCGAATCGGTTCGCGCTCACCATGTTCGACAAGAAGCCGACGCGGTGGTCCGATGTCCCCCGGAACCGCGACGACATCTACATGCCGACGCTCACTCCGTGGCCGGAGGCAGCGGATCGCATGGCTGCCGTCCAAAGCGCCTATCGCGAACTTCCTGCCGCGTGGGACGAATCCGCCGAGAATCTCATCTTCGCGCGACTGTTCAATGTCTTCGGGTCTCGCCGGCACATCGCGGGATCGTTACCCACCGTCAAGCCGACGGTCGAGCAGCTGCTCTCCGACCCGAACAACATGACGCTCCGGATCGGCAATCACGATCCCGACTTCCCGATCTACACGTACGACGAGGTCCTCGACAGTAGCGAGGACGTCGCCGAGCTCGAGGCACTCGGTCGGTGGTCGATGGTGCTGCACAACCAGCATCCCTACAACCGCAACGACATCGAGGTCGTGAAGGTCTCGGATCTGAGAGACGACGACTACGTCGTCATCTTCACACCGCGCGACCGGGAAGTGCAGCGCTTCATCACCCGTGCGACGTCCGGCAAGACCCGCAAGGGCGTGAGCTACACCAGCCCCACGCCCGTCGCGCCGTCGAAGCCCTTCCCGGCCATCGACGTCAACAAGGAGTTCGCGGTCCGGCCGCGCATCGATGCTCTCGCGGTCGCGCACGGCGACACTGTCTGCACCAACGAAGACCTGATCCGGAACACCGCATACAACTGGTCGCCGATGACGGCCGAGTCCATCGCCGCGAAGACCGGGATCGAGCAGCGCCGCTACACGTCCGGCACGTTCGAAGATCTCGCGCTGTCGGCTGCGAAGCAGGCAGTCGAGCACGCGAAGGTCGGCCCCGAGAATATCGGCGCGGTCATCGTGTGCACCTGCACGAGTGGACGGCTGATCCCGTCGCTCGCCACATGGATCTCCGGTGAACTCGGAATCGCGCAGAGCCACGCGTCGTACGACCTCATCGCGGCGTGCGCGGCATGCCCTACGGACTTGCCGAGGCGACCCGGATCATGCAGCAGGTCAAGCGGCCGGTGCTGGTGGTGTGCGTCGAGAAGTTCTCCGACAAGATCGGCAATGTGCGTCCCTCGCGCATGATCTTCGGTGACGGTGCTGCGGCGATCGTCGTGTCGCCGGCCGATGAAGAGGCCGACACCGACATCGAGTACTTCAACAGCTACGCGAGTGGTCCTACGAGCGAGGTCAATTCGATCATCTGGCCCAACCCGGACTTCGACAACTCCATCACCGTCTACGGACCCGAGGTCAAATCTCTGGCCGGCCGTTACCTGACGCAAATGCTCGACGAGATCAAGGAATTGCCCGCCCCGGCCGGTAAGGACGGGTCGCTGCTCGACAACATCGACCTGATCGTTCCGCACCAGGCGAACAAGACGATGATCATCGAGCTCGCCGCGGCTGCAGGGCTGTCGGCCGATCGTCTGTACTTCAACATCGAACAGGTCGGCAACGCGTCGTCGGCGAGCATCCCGCTCGCGATCCACGATGCTGTCCGCGACGGTGTTATCGACAAGCCGGTCCGCATCTTCGCACCCGGGTTCGGTGCCGGCGCAGTTGCGGGTTACACCGTGATGCGTATCGATCCGAAGGTGGTCGCCCCGTTCCGCGCGGCGGAAGAGCACGCCGCGATCGATCCGACCCAGGGGCAGCCGTCGCCGTCCGACGTGGAGCTCGCGTTCAACTAGAAGACCATTTGTGCCGATCGTCCCGTTCGCAACGTTTTGTGCGGACGGGACGATACCCATTTCGAGGTCGCATTTCCCGGATGACCTCGACATGATCCGAAAGGCATACCCAATGAAAATTCGGCGTCTGACTGCCGCAACTCTGAGCTGCCTGGCCCTGACGGTCGTTGCTCCCGCTTCTGCGAACGCGTTCACCCTGGTCGATCTCCTCCCCAAGGGCGTAGCGATCTGATTCCGAGCGGATCGTGGAACCCGTTCGCGCCCCCGCCGCTTCCGCGCCCGAAGCGCCGCAGCCGCAGCCGCAGGACCTTCCACCGGCACCAGCACCGGCACCGGCACCGCAGCAGTCTGCCCCCGCACCTGCACCGCGTTCGGCGCCGAGCGGCGGATTCAAGAACTGCACCGAAGCGTGGAATGCCGGGGCAGCACCTGTCTACCGCGACGATCCGGGATACGCACCGCGCCTCGACCGCGACAGCGACGGCATCGGCTGCGAGAACGATCCGCGCTGATCCTGATACAGGCTGATCCTGATACAGGTAGAGGCTCTTCCGTCCGATCCGACGGAAGAGCCTCTACATAGTTGTGATGTCAGAGCCAACGCGGGGGTGTCAGCTCTCCCCCTTCGACTCCGACGGCGCCACGGCCGGCAGCCCAGCGCACGACAGCGGGAAGTGAGCCCTGCACCTTGTGGGTGATCTCGGAATCCTCCTGCACCACGACCGGGGTGCTGCCGTCGACCTCGATCGCAATACCCGCACCGAGATCTTTCTTGCGCCACATTCCGACGATGTCGTCGAGCAGAGACTCGAGGACGACCGTCGGGAAGTCGCTGAAACGTCCGCCGTTGTCGAGGTCGACTGCGTGGATCCACACCTCGCGGGTGCGCATCCACGCAGTCTCCTCCGCGGGAACAAGTCTGCCCTGTGCAGTACGCACCTGCGCCTGCCATGCCGACTCCGGCAGGTTCCGCCACTTCTCGTCGAGCCGTGCGACGGTGTGGGCGAACAGGTTCCGGAGCGCTGCGGGACTCAGCGTGGCTCCCTCTGCGATCTCCTGGCCACGCTGCTCGGTCGATGAGTACATCGGGGTCTCGACACCTGTTGCAGCCCAATCCAGAAGCCGGCACAGGGCCGCGGCGTTGTACCCGATATGTGCGACGAGGTGCCGTCGGGTCCACCCGTCGAGCAGGTCGGTCCGTCGAGTTCGTCATCGGTCAGCTCCGCTAGCCGCTGCGACAGATATGCCGTGCCGCGCCGGGCGATCAGCAGACGCTCGGAGAGTTCGAGATCGTTGAATCCCACGTCCGGTTCTCCTATTTGATGATCGTCTTGTTCTTGACGGTGCCGAGGCCTTCGATGGTGACCTCGACAGTCTCGCCGTTCTGGATGTACCGCGCGGGCTTGCGGGCGTGGCCGACGCCGCCGGTGGTGCCGGTGATGATGACGTCGCCGGGCTGCAGGGTGACGATGTGCGAGATGTAGTCGACGAGCTTGGCAGGGGTGAACACCAGGTCCCGAGTGTTCGAGGACTGCATGATTTCACCTTCGAGAACGGTCTCGATCTTGGTGCCGAGCGTGTAGTCGGTGTCGAGGAACGGTCCGAAGCCGCTGGTCTTCTCGAAGGTCTTGCCCTGGTCCCACTGCAGCGTGCGGTACTGGTAGTCGCGCATCGTGTAGTCGTTGATCACCGAGTAGCCTGCGATGTAGTCGGCGGCATCGTTCTCGGACACCTGGTAGGCCTGCTTGCCGATGACGACAGCCAGTTCCGCTTCCCAGTCGAGCTGCGAACCTGCGTATTCGGGCACGATCACATCGTCGTAGGGGCCAGTGAGGGCTTCCTTGAACTTCGAGAACAGGGTCGGGAACTCGGGGAGGTCGCGGCCCATCTCCTTGATGTGCGTTGCGTAGTTCAGGCCGACACACACGATCTTGCCGGGGCTGGGCACCACCGGTGCGTAATCGGCGTTCGCGAGGTCGACGGTCTTGCCGGAAGCCTTTTCGGCGACGGACTTCCAGCCTGCATCGTCGAGCAGCGCGGACAGGTCGGCGTAACCGTCGATCACGGTTGCGGCGGAGCCGCTGTCGACCCTCACGGCAGCGGTCGTGCCGTCGAGGCGGAGAGTGGCGAGTCGCATGAGTTTCAGGCTCCTTCGGAGATGATGGTGCGGTTGAAGTGGAGACGCTCGACGATCGGTGCGTCCGAGAACGCGAACAGGTCGATTCCGTTGTCGGTTTCGAGTGACCACTCCGTCCATGACGGCACCACGATCATGTCGCCCTTAGCGACATCCTGGCTCTGATCGCGAGATGGAAGCGGCCCTGGCCCTCGAAGACCTGGAACACCACGGAGCCGACATCGCGGCGCTTCCGCGTGTGCGCACCGGCGCGGAGGCGGTGGAACTCGGCGCGGATCGTCGGCATGACGTCGCCGCCGGTGGTGGGGTTGGTGTAGCGGATCGCGGCGTGGCCCGGTTCCGGCGTCGCTGCGTAGCCCTCGTCCTCGAGCGCCAGCTGCTCATCGAGAGCTCGGTCGGTGTGGACCCAGCGGTAGCACGCGATCGGTGAGCTGGACTTGCGGTCGAGTCCGACGAGCGGACGTAGACCGGGGTGCGCCCACAGCCGCTCCGAGCGGGAGATGTCCGGGGTGCTCTCGTCGGTCACACCGTCGGACCCGAACTCGAAGAATCCGGTGTCGGTGTAGTGGACGAACGGAATGTCGAGCCCATCGATCCATGCCATCGGCTGATCGGTCTCGTTGTGGTGACCGTGGAAGTTCCACCCGGGCGTGAGCAGGAAATCGCCGCGGCGCATCGCGACCGGGTCGCCGTTGACGACGGTCCACACGCCTTCGCCCTCGACGACGAAGCGGAAAGCGTTCTGCGAGTGACGGTGTTCGGGTGCTGTTTCCTTCGGCCCCAGGTACTGGATCGCGGCCCACAGGGTGGGGGTGACATACGGGACGCCGCCGAGGCCGGGGTTCGCAAGTGAGATGGCGCGACGTTCACCGCCGCGACCGACCGGCACGAGATCACCGGCGCGCTGCGCGAGCGGGTACAGCGTCGACCACTTCCATACGAACGGCACCGCCTTGGACGTCGGCGCCATCGGCATGAGGTCGCCGAGCTGCGTCCACAGAGGGTTCAGGTTCTCGGTGGCGAAGTCGTCGTAGAGCTTGCTGAGTTCCGGGTCCATGGGTTCGGGGTCCATGGGTTCGGTGGCGGTCATCGGTCTCCTCGTCAAACGTGCAGCACATGTCCGGCTTGCCGTCCAACGTATGTCCGGTCACTCATCGAGCGGTACTAGTTTCTTCTGTGCAGAACTCTTGACCTCGTCCGGTTCGATGCCCGCGACGTCCAACTGAATGCCACGGACGGTAGCGTGCATCTGGTTGACCAACTGCCCGCGTAGATGTGCCCGGTAGCGGGTGACGGGCACCGCGGCGGTCAGCGCCGCAATCGCGTGACCCCTGCCGTTGCGGATCGCCACACCGAGTGCCGCGACCCCTTCCTCGGTGTGCTCGACGTTCACCGCGAACTTCACGTTCCGCGCAGCCTCGAGCTCGTGGACGAAGACCTCGAACTCCCCCACCGCCATCCTCCGATCGGTGTCGTAGGCGGGCGAAGGCCCCTGATCGATTCGGGGCTCGTCGGCCGGACGCAGGTACAACTGCTCCAGAACCGCGCGCGGCTGCTCGGCCAGGAGGATGCGCCCACCGCTGTGAGCTCGGCCGGAAGAACCTGGCCTTGCCGATCGCCCACCCGCAGGATCGATTCGGTCTCCTCGGTCCACAGGAACCGCGCCTGCGACCCGATCCTGATGACGAGGTTGATAGTCTCCCCTGCCAGCGAGGCGAGCGCCTCCATGTGCGGCCGCGACAGTTCGGTGAGTTCGCGGGTCCAGCCCTGCCGCGCGGCCCCACCCCCATGGCCGGTCCGGGGTGGTAGATCCGCTTCTCATCCTGCACTGCGAACCCGCGGTAGACCAGCATGGCGAGCAGGCGATGCGCGGTCGACTGTGCCGTCCCGAGCTCTTCCGCAGCTTCCTTCAAGCGCAGCGCACCCACATCACGCAGCATCTGGAGCAGGCGAAGTGCATTGTCGACCGACTCCAGAGCATATGTCGGCCGCTCGATCCTGCCCGGTTTCTTCTGCATAGCAGAACTCTATTGCATGGCTGTCCGCACCACACCCAAGGTGGAGAAACTCGCAGGGCGACACGGCCCGCTGACCTGACCACCCTTGAAACCGAAGGAGCCTCACCTGATGCCCGATCTGAAGGACGCACGGGTCCTCATTGCCGGCGGCGGCATCGGCGGCGTCGCCAATGCCCTGGCCCTCTCCCTGAAGCGCCCAGGTCACGCTGTTCGAGCGGGCCCCGGAATTCGGTGAGGTCGGTGCCGGCCTTCAGATCGGCCCACACGGCAGCCGAATCCTCCAGTCACTCGGCGTCTACGACGAGGTGATCTCCAAGGGTGTCCTGCCCAAGAATCTCGTCTTCCGCGATGCCGTCACCTCCGAGATCCTGACCAAGGTCGATCTCGGTCGCGAGTACCAAGAGCACTACGGCGGCGTGTACTTCGTGGTCCACCGCTCCGACCTGCATTCGGTGCTCGTCGAGGCTGCCCGCAAGGCCGGCGCTGATCTTCGCGTCAGTTCGACCGTGCAGGACGTCATCACCGAGGGCGACACCGTGCGCGTCATCCTCGAGGACGGCTCCGAGCACGTCGGTGACGTCGCGCTCGGCATGGACGGACTGCACTCGCGTCTGCGTCCGAAGCTGCACGACGACAAGCCCGTCGGTTCCGGATACGTCGCATTCCGAGGCACATTCCCGATGAACGAGGTTCCGCTCGAGGAGGAGATCGAGGACGTCGTCGGCTACATCGGCCCGCGCTGCCACTTCATCCAGTACCCGCTGCGGGACGGCGAGATGCTCAACCAGGTGGCCGTCTTCCAGTCGCCCGCGTTCCTGCGCGGTGAGGAGAAGTGGGGCAGCCCAGAGGAGTTGGCACAGGCCTACGACCACTGCCACGACTCGGTCAAGGAAGCGTTGAAGTATCTGTGGACCGACCGATGGTGGCCGATGTTCGACCGCAACCCGGTCGACAACTGGGTCGACGGCCGCATGCTCCTGCTCGGCGATGCTGCGCACCCGCACTGCAATACCTGGCGTCCGGGGCAGTCATGGCGCTCGAGGACGCACGGTGCCTTGCCGACTACGCCGCCGAGGATCTTCGGGGCGACACGAAGAACTGGCCGAAGATCCTGCGCGATGTCAACGCCGAACGCGCGCCGCGCTGCAACCGCATCCTCACGGTCGGTCGCATGTGGGGCGATCTGTGGCACCTCGACGGCGCGGGCCGCGAAGCGCGCAACGAATTGTTCCGCACCCGCGACACGTCGAGCTACAAGTACACCGACTGGCTGTGGGATTACAGCTCCGATCGCAATCGCTGACCGTTCCGGTCGTTCCCGTCAGACTCGCAGTGGATCCCGCGGGGACGACAACGCGACAATCGCCTTGCGGCGCAGTACGTAACGCCGCAAGGCCCGGCGATCGCCCGCACCGACCTGCACACCCCACATCTTCTGCGCATTGGGATGCATCAATGCACGAACCGCACGCGTCTTCCCCCCGGGCCGAGCGCAGGCCCCGGCCGAAGAATCGGCGGGACCAGATCGCCACCGCGGCCGCGATCGCCTTCAGCGAACGTGGCTACCACGCGTGAGTGTCGAAGACATCGCCGACGAGGTAGGAATCACCAAATCTGCCCTTTACCGCCATTCCCGGGAAAGTACGCCCTCTTCCTCAATTCGGCTCTCATACTCCTGGATGCCCTGGAGACCGCTCTCGAGAGCTCACCGACGGGCGACACCGAATCAGCTCCGGACGAGCTCCGCTCGTATCTCTGCGCCATCATCGGCACCACGATCGCGAACCGACGCACCGCAGGCATCTACCGCTGGGAACGGCGGTATCTGCGACCGGAGGATCGCTCCCCTATCCGCCGGCGCGCGTGGGAGGTCAACCGCAGGATCGGCGAATGCATGAGCCGTATCCGCCCGGATATCTCCAACACGGACACATTCGTGCTCGTTGCCTCGATGCTCAGCGCAATCGGCAGCATCACCGCGCACAACCTCACCCTTGCTCCGCGCCGCATCGAACACATTCTTCTCGACGCGTGCATGGCATTGTCCCGTTCGGATCTCCTTTCGGAAGAACATTTTCCGTCGATACCCCTTGTTCCGCGCCGCCCGCCGTCAGTGAACAACATGCGCGAGGATCTTCTGCAATCGGCGATAGAACTCTTCCATCGGGAGGGATACGCGGAGGTCGGGGTGGAGGAGATCGCCTCGACCGTAGGGCTTCCCGCATCGGGTATTTACCGCTACTTCCCATCGAAGGCCGATATCCTCGCAGCCGCCTTCTACCGTGCGATCGATCGTCTCGAGACATCGATCGAGTCGGCGCTTCACGAGGCCTCGAACCCACGAGACGGCCTCGAAGCACTCGCCGCGGTGTATATCGACCTCTGTATCTCGCAGCGGGAGTTGATGTCTGTGTACTTTGCGGAGCTGATCAACGTGCCTCCCGGACCGCGAGCGGATCTACGCATGCGTCAGCGGCTCGACGTCGAGCCGTGGGCCCCTCTCCTCAACGAATTGCGTCCGGAGCTGTCGTCCGTCGAATCTCGATTCCTTCTGTACGCGGCACTCGACCTGGTCCCCGACCTCGAAGTGTTCCTCGGCCCCAACGCTGTGCGGCAGCAGGCACCGCGCATCCATGTGGTGATGATGTCGGTGCTGCTCGGATCCGAATCCGAACACATTCCGTGTACCGAATTCGAGTGCCGCTGAGCCGCTGAGGCCCGGACTGCTCTGGAGGCGCAACACACGCGAACAGAAAAGGCAGGCACCGTCCGTCGACCGAATGTGCATGCCTTCTTCGCGCGCGGCCATCAGAAGGAAGGCATGCTGGGAGGTGACACCGATCCCCAGGACACAAGGAGCACCCGACATGGCACGCATCGCACTCTTCGGCGGACACGGCAGGGTCGCACTGCACCTCGAGCGGCTACTCGCCGACGACGGGCACGAGACCAGTGCGTTCATCCGCAACCCCGACCACGCCGACGACGTACGTGCCGCCGGCGGCACACCCGTGGTGGCCGATGTCGAGCAACTCGACATCACGGCACTGACCGAACTGCTGCAGGGCCATGATGCGGTCGTGTGGTCGGCGGGCGCCGGTGGCGGCAACCCGGCCCGTACCTACGCTGTCGATCGCGACGCGGCAATCGCGTCGATGACCGCGGCGCGGGAGGCCGGTGTGCGCCGATATGTGATGGTGTCTTATTTCGGGGCCCGCCCCGACCACGGGGTACCCGAGGACAACAGCTTCTTCGCGTATGCCGAAGCCAAGTCCGCCGCAGATGCACACCTCCGCGGCACCGATCTCGAGTGGACGATCCTGGGACCGAGCGCCCTCACTTTGGATCCTCCGACCGGACGGATCGAGATCGCCGGTCAGGGCGCGCGCGACAAGGGGCAGGTGTCGCGCGCCGATGTTGCCGCCGTCGTCGCGGCGGTGCTCGAGCGTCCCGAGACTGCGGGTCGCACCATCGAATTCAATAACGGCGATATCCCGATCGCGAGGCGCTCGACGCGCTCGAATAGCGTTCGGCACCTCGAAGTCGACCCGCGAAACGGCCGAATGCCACCTTCATCCAATTGGACTGTATGAAGGTGGCATTCGGCTATTTTGCAGTGGTGATCAGGCCTGCGGAGCAAGCTCCTCGACGCGGACCGGGGATGTGTCGGAAGCCGCCGCGATGGCCTCCTCGAACTGCCGGTGATCGACCTGAGATCCGAGCATCAGCGCGAGGCGGGCGAGGAACCCTTCACGATCGTTCTCGGCGACCTGGTCGAGCGCGGTGGACAGGCCCAGCCACACGTTCTCGCGACGCTGCTCATCCTCGGTGACGTGTTCGGCCGGGCGTGCGGGCAGTGCGTCACCGGCCGGTGCGGTACCGGACCGCAGCGCGTCCGCGACACCGGACAACTGCGAGACGGGCACGCGGCACAGCAGCAACCCGTCGGGACGG
>BBEG01000092.1 GCA_001312645.1 Rhodococcus sp. JCM 9791 | reverse complement strand
CTCGGCCGGTTGCTCACACGTGTGCGCGACGGTGCTCTCGCCCCGACGGGCTGATCCGGACGCGGCGACCGAAGATCAGCGCCGCACACATCAGCGCTGCGGCAGCGGCGAAACACGCACCGAATCCGATGTGCGGAGCGGCGAGCGAGATGGCGAACGGCACCGCGAAACCGAGATAGATCAGGCAGTAGAACACCGCCACGCTCTGCGCCAGCTCATCGGCCGGCGCCGCGTTCTCGACGGCAACGAGTCCTGAGATGAGCAGGATTCCGTAACCCGCACCGAGGAGAACCGCCGCGACGACGATCACGGCCACCGCCCAGGGGCTGCCCGCGTAAGCGTTCCGGCGGCCGCGGCGAATCCCAGCACGCCGATCCCGACTCCGATGCGCACTCCCACCGTCTCTCCACGCCGGGCGATGCGCCGCGCCCAGGGCTGGATCAGCGCGCCGGTGAGCAGGGTGAGCGCGGCGATCGTGCCCGTGAACGCGATGGACACGTCGCTCACACTGTCGGACACGAGGGGCGGAAGTGTCACAAAAGATACCGTGGCGCACCCGAACACCCATGGCGCCCAAGGCACCACACCCCACCGGAACGTGGGTTCGACAACACGGAGAGCCGCCACGAACCCGCACCGCCCGGGGCACCTGACCGTCGGGCACCGACCACGCCAGTGTCAGAGCCACCACCATCAACCCGATGTGCACGAGATACGCCAGCACTTCGGGCGCAGGCAACCATTGCGCGATGAACCCGGCGAACAGCGCTCCGCACCCGAATCCCGCCGACAGCGACACCGCCGCGCGGCGCGCCCCCACACCCGCACCGGCGTCGGCGCTCAGTTCCTTCATCCAGGCGGTGCCTGCGCCGAACGCCATCCCGGATGCAAGACCGGCGAGGATCCGGCCCAGATACAGCAACAGCGGCAACTCGGCACCGAGAAGCAACACCACCGACGAGACGATGCTCACCGGGACCATCGCGAGGATCACCGGACGCCGGCCGATCCGATCAGCGACCCGGCCGAAGTACAGCAGCGCGGGAATCAGCCCGATGATGTAGGAGCCGAGCATCGCGGCGAACGACCCACTGCCGAGACCGAGGTGCTCGCGGTAGACGAGCTGCATGGGGGCGAACTGATTGGCGCCCCAGCTCACCGCGAACACGGCGAACGACAGACGGGCCCAGGGTGAAAACATGGTCCGATCCTCGCAGGTGCGTGCGGAGGTCGACGTATCAACTGTTCACAGGGCGGCGGTGGAGATCCTGTGGACACTGGACGTTGGCGGCCCTACCTGCCGGCCTCTAGCGTTCTCGTCCATCGGAACGAAGGAGAACGCGTGCGGACGAACGTGGCGGATATCTGGGTCGGCGCGGACGCGCACACGATCGCGGGGGCGGTGCACCGGCGCGAGGTCTCGGCGCGCGCGGTCGTCGAGCAACATCTCGCACACATCGACGACCGCAATCCGAGCCTGAACGCGATTGTCACCGTCGCCACCGAGCAAGCTTTGCGCGAGGCGGACGCTCTCGATGGGCTGATCGCGCGTGGCGAGCAGCCTGGCCTGCTGGCGGGTGTTCCGTTCACCGCGAAGGACCTCATCACCACTGATGGGGTGCGCACCACGGCCGGGTCGCGGGCGCTCGCCGAGAATGTGACCGGTGCCGACGCCCCGGCGGTTGCGGCGATGAAGGCGGCCGGGGCCATCCTCGTCGGAAAGACCAACACCCCGGAGTTCGGCACGTCCGGTCTCACCGACAACGAACTCTTCGGACCGACCGTGAACCCGCTCGGAACGCCCGACCTGCCCCGGTCACCTGGCGGGTCGAGCGGCGGCGAGGCCGCGGCTGTCGCCTCGGGCATGAGTGTGCTCGGGCTCGGCACGGACTTCGGCGGCTCGGTGCGGTGGCCCGCGCACTGCACAGGGTTGACGTCGATCCGTCCGACGATCGGCCGAGTCTGCGCCGACGGCCAATACCCCGGTGTTGTCGCCGGTGATCATCTACTGGCGAACCCCGCCACCGTGCACGGCACGCTCCAGACCATCGGCCCGATGGCGCGCAGTCTCGACGACGCCGCCCTCGTGCTGCGTGTGGTGTCGGAGCCGCACATCGCGTGGATCGATCCGGCCTCCGTCGACGTGAACAGTCTGCACATCACCTGGGCGCCCGGAGAAGGCACGGTGCCGGTCTCCGCAGAGATCGTGGCTGCCGTGACAGAGGTAGCGGGCAAGTTCGGTGCGCGCCGCTACGAAGGATCGGCGCTCGGTGAGGGCAATGCCCTGTTCGGACAGCTGCGTGCGACCCAGACACACACCGATATCGCCGCGCTGGCGGCACCCGGCGAGTTCGGCGCGAGCATCCGGACGATGTTGTCCACCGGCAGTCGTGCAGAAAGCCTCGAGATCGAGGAACTGTGGGCCGTCCGCACTCGGCTCGTCCACCGGTTGCTCGCCGAGATGGGCGACCTCCTGGTGCTCCCCGTGGCGTCGATCGGCGCACCACTGCTCGGCCTCGATCGGTTCGACGTGGAAGGCCGAGCGCTCACGTGGCAAGAGGCGCTGGCGAGTTGCCGCACGATCAGTGTCGCCGGGTTTCCGTCCGTGGTTGTGCCGGTGGGCGAGACGAGCGACGGCATGCCGATCGGTGTGCAGCTCGTCGCCCGTCCCTTCCACGAACACGTGGCGCTGGCAGCGGCAGCGCTGCTGTGACGGGGCCCGGGTCAGATGACGCCGGATCGGTGTAGGCGCTCGAGTTCGCCACTGGTGACACCGAATTCGGCGAGCACCGTGTCGGTGTCCTGACCGAGGGTCATCGGCGGGGCGTTCCTGATCGGCAGTGTTTCGGAATCGACCCAGAACGGTCCGCGCATCAGCGGCAGATCCTTACCGTCGTGCGTGGGCACGGTCTGGACCATGTTCAGTGCCTGTACTTGCGGATCGGCGAACGCCTGATCGACGGAGTGAACTGGTCCGCAGGGTATTCCGGCCTCCCTCATGGCCGACACCCAGTCGGCCGCCGATCGGTGCGCAAGTAGTTCGAGCAGTTCCTTGGTCAATCGATCGCGGTGCTCGAGGCGGGTCTTGCCGGTGGCGTAGTCGGGACGCGCCGCGAGCTCGGGATCGCCGAGCACGGTGCACAGTGCTTCCCAATGCTTGTCGGATCCGGTGGCGATGATGATCGGGAAGTCGGCGGTGTCGAAGCAGCCGTACGGGGTGATGGTGGGGTGAGTGTTGCCGTTGGGTTCGGCGACCCGCCCCGTGCTGAGATAATCCTGCGCTTGGAACGTCATGATCGACAGCGCCGATTCGATCAGGGAGGTCTGCACATGGTGGCCCTCACCGTCCCGGGCTCTGGCGACGAGTGCAGCGGTGATACCCAGTGCCGCATAGATTCCCGAGACGGTGTCGATGATGGGGATGCCGACTCGCATGGGTGTGTTGTCGCCGGCTCCGGTGACGGACATGAGCCCGGACATGCCCTGCGCGACCTGATCGAGGCCCGGTGCGAACTGGTCGGGCCCGGTGGGCCCGAAGCCGCTGACGCTCATCACGATCACGCCGGGGTTGTCGCGTCGAAGCGATTCCTGGTCGAGACCCATCGCGGCGAGAACCCCGGGCCGGAAGTTCTCGACTATTACATCCACTTCGGATGCCATGCGATGCAGCAATTTTCGTCCTTCATCGCTGCGCATATCGAGCGCGACCGACCGCTTGCTCCGGTTCACCGAGGCGAAATACAGACTGTCCGATCCGTCGAACGGTGGCCACTGGCGTGAGCTGTCGCCCCCGCTGAGGGATTCGACCTTGATGATGTCGGCGCCGAAGTCTGCGAGCAGCGAGGTGCACAGGGGGCCGGCGAGGGCTCGGGACAGATCGAGGACGCGGACGCCATGGAGTAGAGGCTTCATCATCACGACGATGGTCGAATCGGGCACCACGGCGCGACGGCGACAATGTACAACTGGATGCCCCTGTTTTCGGCGTATTCTGTGCCCGGTGATGTCGAGTGCTGCGTCTAACGTCGAGACTCGTCCATCGTCTGCCGCGGAACCGTGTTGACGACGACGTGGCGGGAATCTATGGTCATGGTCTCGCGCCCGGCGGGACGAACTACTGGTAGGTGAACGGGTGTTGCTGTGACGGTGCGGAAGATGAATACCTCCCGGAATGCCGACGCAGGCGGTACCCAGTACTCCCTATCCGACCCGATTCCGTTCGCCGACGTCGTCGCGTCGGGTCTTCTCGTTGCCCCGACGGTGATAGCGGGCGATGTGGCTACTGCACGTGACGTACACGATGTGGTCGTGATGATGCTCCCGGACATAGGTCCGTGGCTGCGTCCGAACCAACTCCTCGTCACTTCGACCACCGTGCTCCGCCGCCTCTCGGGAACGATCGGTGACTTCACCGCGCGTCTGGCTCGGCACGAGATCGCCGGTCTCGTCGTTCGGCTCGACGAGGACACTGCGTTGCCGGACGGTATCGCGCGGGACGTAGCCTTCCCGGTTGTGACGGCCGCCGGTGATATCGCGGCCGAGCACGAGCTCGCATACGGACTCTCGGAAATGGCGAAGACGCAGGTCGACGCGGTCCTGCGAGCCGACCATCTGCGCCGCGGGCTGCTCGAGATCGTGATGGCGGGTGGCGGCCACAAGGCGCTCGCCGACAGTGTGGCACGCGATCTCGGTGGCGCCGTGCTCATCACCACCCCGGACGGCCGGCAGACCTGCCGTTCCGGAGCGGACGCGGATTTCGGTTGGCTTGCGTCGACCGCTGCATTGGACGCGACCGGCCGTGTCCGCACGGATTCCCTCGACGGCGGACTCGGCCTGCATCGCTTCGGTGACGAGTACGTGGCGATTGCCGCGATCTCGGCGAACGGCATCGACCACGGCAGGCTCGTACTCTTCTGCCCGGGGCGCACTCTCGCGAGTGAGGACCTGTATCTCGTCGAGCAGGCCGCGACGGTGTGCGCTTGGTGGTGAGCAGGGAACTGGCCGTGTCGGCGGTCGAGGAACGGCACCGCGCCAACTTCGTCCGCGACCTGTTGCGCGGGCGTGGCGGCGATCCCGAGCAGGTCATCGTCCACGCGCAGATGTTCGGATGGAATCTCGACCGCCCCATTGTGGTCGTCGCTGTCGAACCCGACGTCGTCGACGACGATGCACCACCCACACCCGCTCGTCTACCGGTAGTCGAGAGGCAGGCGCGAGCATTCGTCGGTGCTGTCGCAGGCGCGATCCAGGAGCCGCGGTGACAGCGCTGGCGACGGAGACGGTGATCCTCATGGGTGAAGGTAGCGACACCATGACCCTCGTTCACGAACTTGTCGCGCAGGTGCGAGGCGCCGGAGGCGGTGGGCGTCGGCCGTTCGGGGTGGGGGTGTCGCGGGCGTCGTCGTCGATGGTCGATCTTCCGGCGCTGTACGGACAGGCCAGAACCGCACTCGAAGTGGGGCGCAAGATATCCGGGGCGTGGGCGGTGACGCACTTCGACGATCTCGGTGTGTACCGCCTGCTCAGCCTCGTCGAGGACGCCGACGAACTCGAGTCGTTCGCGCGGGAGACTCTCAAGGAACTCACCGACGACACCGCTGAGGCGCAGGACATGCGACGCACCCTCGAAGTGCTGCTCGCAACGAACATCAACATCGCAGAAACTGCGCGCCAGTTACATTTTCATTACAACACGTTACGATATCGGGTTGCGAAGCTCGAGAAGATCCTGGGCCTGTTCACGGCGCAGCCCGAGTTGCGTCTCGACCTCTCGCTCGCCCTCAAGATCATTGCCATGCGCGGGATCAATTCCCAATAGTGCCAATATCTGCCGTCGCGCACTGGCAGATTGTTCCTATCCTCCAGCGTCCCGACTCAATTAACGTTTGCGGCTATCCGGGTGCACGTGTGAGCGGCAACACAACCGTAACAATCGACGTCGACTCTCTTGGCACCACACTCTGGCTGAAAGGTTCGACCATGGCCATATGGACGTTGCACGGAGATGGGAAGACCATCGAACCGGGACAAGTGGTCGCGCCGAACGAACGGCTGACCTGGGGGCGCACCATCGGGCTCGGCGGTCAGCACGTGGTGTCGATGTTCGGTGCCACCTTCGTCTTCCCGATCATCATGGGTCTCAATCCGCAGCTCGCGGTGATGCTTTCGGGCTTCTGCACGCTGTTCTTCCTGCTCGTCGTGAAAGGCCGGATCCCCAGCTATCTCGGAACATCGGCTGCGTTCGTCGGCGGTATTGCGGCGATTCACGCGCAAGGCGGCACCACCGCGGAGGTGACGGGCGCGATCATGGTGTCGGGCCTGGTGCTCGCCGCGATCGGTGTGGCGATCCACTTCCTCGGCGGCTCGCTGGTGTTCAGGATTCTGCCGCCTGTCGTCACCGGCGCAGTCGTCATGCTCATCGGATTCAATCTGGCGCCGGTCGTGGCCGGTACCTACTGGCCGCAGGACCAGTGGGTCGCCTTGATCGTGATGGTGGTGCTGGTGATCTCCAGCGTCGCCCTCCGCGGATTCCTCGGCCGGGTGGCGATCTTCCTGTCGCTCCTGTTCGGATACGCGCTGTCCTGGGTGCTCGACCTGGTCACCGGGCCGATCACCTCGTACGACGCCACCGCCGGGGCCGTCACCGAACACTTCCGCGTCAACTGGGACGGTGTCGCGTCCGCATCATGGTTCGGACTTCCCCCGTTCACCGATGAGGCCAACGGCATCGTCGGCATCCATGCCCCGTCCTTCAGCCTCACCTTCATCGTGCTCGTACTGCCCGGTGTCATCGCGCTGATCGCGGAGAACGCAGGCCACGTCAAGGCCGTAGCCGAGATCACGAAGACCGACCTGGACCCGATGATGGGGCGCGCGCTTGCCGCGGACGGTCTCGCCACGGCCATGGCGACCGGAATCGGTGGTTCTCCGACCACCACGTACGCCGAGAACATCGGTGTCATGGCCGCGACCAAGGTGTACTCGACCGCGGCTTACGCGGCGGCCGGTGTGATCGCGATGCTGCTCGGATTCTCGCCCAAGTTCGGTGCCGTGATCTCGGCGACGCCCGGCGGTGTGCTCGGTGGGATCACCGTCGTCCTCTACGGCATCATCGGCCTGCTCGGCGCCAAGATCTGGAAGGAGAACGGCGTCGACTTCGGAAACCCGGTCAACCTCATGCCCGTCGCGGCAGCCTGATCATCGCGATCGGCGACACCTCGTTGAACTTCACCGACACCTTCTCGCTCAGCGGCATCGCGCTCGGCACCATCGTCGTCATCGTGCTCTACCACGTGTGTCGGGCCATTGCGCCGAAGAATGATGCCGACACCGTCGGCAGTGGCACTGATACCGACACCGTCGGCAGTGGCACCGATGCGGATCGGGAACCCGACACCGACCCCGACGGGGGATCGCCCGAGATCGGGTCGAACAACCGGCGTGATCACGATTACTTTTGACAGAGGAAGGGCGTGAGCGTTGTCACTTCTTCACCAAACACCGAACGCACGATGCGGGCAGGATCTACTGAATGAAACCGTCGCCACTCACCTATCACCGACCCCGGTCGATCGACGAGGCCTGCGAGATTCTCGCGCGGGTGGCCCATGAGGGCAAGGTGCTCGCCGGTGGTCAATCGCTGATACCGCTGCTGTCGATGCGGCTCGCTGCGCCGGCGCACCTTGTGGACATCGGCTCCATACCCCGCCTCGACTCGGTGTCCGCCTCATCTGAGCTGGGTGTCACCTTCGATGCCCTCACCACCCACACCGCACTCGAGGCCGACCTCTCGGCCGCAAGGGTGCAGCCCCTCCTCGGCCGGGCACTGCGGTTGGTGGCGCATCCGACGATCCGCAACCGCGGCACCACAGTGGGTTCGATCGTCCACGCCGACCCTTCTGCGGAGATGCCCGCCGTGCTGGCGTTGCTGAGCGGCACGCTCACCGTGCGATCGGTGCGCGGCGTGCGGGAGATCAGGGCCGACGAGTTGTTCGCCGGCCCGCTCGAATCGACCTCGAACCCGACGAGATCGCCACGAGTGTGACCGTGCCGCCCGCCCGGCCCGGAGTGGGCACAGCCATCGACGAGATTGCTCGTCGCCATGGTGACTACGCGCTCGTGGGTGTCGTGGCGCAGGTGGAAGTCGAGGACGGCGCAGTCGCGTCCGCCCGCATGACCTACGTGTCCGCCGGGGAGCTCGGTCAGGTCGTCGACTACAGCGACGCCCTGCGCGGGGCATCGGCCACCGACGACCGCGACCCGATGTGGCAGCAGTTGTCAGAGATGGCTCGTGAGACCGTCGAAACCGATGCGGACATCCACGCCACCGCCCGCTACCGCTCGCAGCTGGTGGCGGCGCTGACAGGACGAGTCGGTTTCGCCGCCGCGCAGGATGCTGCGCGCGACGGGACGAGAATGCCGATGCCGACAGGAGGACGATCATGACGAGCACGACGCCGCGTGGAGGCCGAGGTCGCGCACCGGAACGCACCGTGGAGGAACAGGTGAACGACATGGAGGCCGAGACCGGCGAACAGCATGTCGCCGTGACCTTCACGTTGAACTCGGTCACCCAGATGGTCGTCCTGCCGTCACGAACACTCGCGTCCGACGCGATCCGGCACCATCTGCGCCAGACCGGCACCCACGTCGGATGCGAGCACGGCGTGTGCGGCGCGTGCACGGTGCTGCTCGACGGCAAACCCGTCCGCTCCTGCCTGGTCCTCGCCGCAAGCCTCGAGGGACGTTCGGTGACGACGGTCGAAGGGCTCGTCGAACCCGACGGCACGCTGCATCCCGTGCAGCAGGCATTCATCGACTGCCACGGACTGCAATGCGGATTCTGCACACCGGGTTTCGTCACCACCATCGCCGCCTATCTCGAAGAGAATCCCTCTCCCACCAGAGAGGAGGCGACCGACGCGATCGCGGGCAATCTCTGCCGCTGCACCGGATACCAGAACATCCAGGCCGCGGTGCTCCGTGCCGCGGAGATCACGAGGGAACGCGCCGGGGGATCACCGCTCGGCCCCGACGACGAATCAGCGCGTGCCTCGCTCGACGGCAAGGTCCGCGGTACCACCAGCCCGGTGGGTGGAAAGGCGGGACGAGCATGACCACCACCGATCACACGATGGGCACAGCCCTGGAACGGGCGCCGCGCGGTGTCGACAGCGTGGGGGAGTCGGGCAAGTCCTTCGGCCAGCCGATTCCGCGCAGCGAGGACCGCCGCCTGCTCAGCGGGCAGGGCCGCTACCTCGACGACCTCGGGCAGGGCGCGCTCATCGCGGCGTTCGTCCGGTCGCCGCACGCCCACGCCCGCATCGTCGCATCGATATCGACGCCGCACTCGATGTGCCGGGTGTGCACGCGATCTACACGTACGACGATCTCGTGGACGACACCCCGGAGATGGCGGAGAATCTGCCGCTGCTGATTCCGCATCCCGCGATCACCGCGCCCCGCAACGGGTATCCGCTCGCGAAGGACGAGGTGAACCACGTCGGCGAGGCCATCGCGATGGTCGTGGCCGACAACCGGTACATCGCGGAGGACGCGTGCGCCCTCATCGACGTCACCTACGACACGTTGCCCGAGGTCGTCGGTATCGACGTGTCCCGTCGTGCCGAGCACACCGTCCATCCTGATGTCGCGGACAATGTCGCGGCACACCTGCAGCACGGATTCGGCGACGTCGACGCCGAACTCGAAGCTGCACCGCACCGGTTGACACTGAACCTCGAGATCGAGCGGTCGGCCTCGATGCCGATGGAAGGCAAGGGCGTCTACGCGCGCTGGGACGACGACGAGAAGGCCCTGACGTTCTGGACATCCACGCAGACGTCGACATCGGCGCGCGCCGCGATCGCCGCGCGGCTCGGTATGGCGCACAACAAGGTGCACTGCATCGCCCCCGATGTCGGCGGTGGCTTCGGTGTGAAGATCGTGCATCCGTGGCCCGAAGAGGTGATGGTGACATGGGCTGCCCGCAGACTCGGGCAGGCAGGCATCTCCAACGAGGTGAAATGGGTCGAAGACCGGCGTGAACATTTCGTCTCCAGCGCGCACGAACGCGGGCAGTTGCACGAGGTGACCATCGGGTTCGACGACGAAGGCCGGCTGCTGGCGTTCGACTTCTCCATCTGGCACGACAACGGCGCCTACCTGCCGTACGGCATCATCGTCATCCTCAACACCTCGACGCAGGTGCTGGGGCCGTACAAGCCGAAATCCTTCCGGGTGGATGCCTATTCGCTGTATACGAACACAGTCATCGTCACGCCCTACCGCGGCGCCGGCCGGCCACAGGGCGTGTTCGCGATGGAACGGTCGATGGACGCGATCGCGAAATACCTCGGCAAGGATGTCATCGCGGTGCGCGAGGCCAATCTCATCCGGCCGGAGGAAATGCCCTACGACTTCCACCTCACCTTCCAGGACGGCCGACCACTCATCTACGACACCGGCGACTACCAGGCCGGCATCGACAAGCTCAAGGAACTCATCGACTGGGACGGTTTCCCCGAGTACAAGACGCAGGCGAAAGCCGAGGGGCGCACCGTCGGGATCGGTATCGGTGCGTACGTCGAAGGCACCGGCCCGGGCCCGTACGAGGTGCTCACGTGCTGGTCGAGACGTCCGGAAAGATCAAGGCGGCCACCGGCCTGACCACCCAAGGCCAGGGCCACCAGACGTCGTTCGCGCAGATCGTCGCCGACGATCTCGGTGTCTCCGTGTCGGATGTCGAGATCGTGACCGGAGATACTCGCCGGTTCGGTTACGCGGTGGGCACGTTCGCGTCACGCGGTGCCGTCATGTCCGGCTCGGCGTTCCATGTCGCGGCGCAGATGGTTGCGGAGAAGGCGAAGAAGATCGCCGCCGAGCACCTGCATGTCGACCCGTCGAGCCTCGAGCTGCGTGGCGGGCACGTATGTGTCGTCGGTACCGATCCCGGCGCGAGGGCACCTCCATCCCGCTCGGGGTGGTCGCGGTGCTGTCCAATCCGCTGAGATACGCATTCGACGAGGCGTCCCGTCAGGCGACCGGGTTCGCCAAGGTCGACACCGACATGACGGTTCCGCCGGTTCGCGAAGGCGAGCAACCGGGGCTCGAGGCCACCGGTTACTACTCGCCACCCACGTCACGTTCGCGTCCGGTGTCCACGCCGCGATCGTCGAAACCGATCCCGTCACCGCGGAGATCCACGTGCGGAAGTACGCGGTGGTGCACGACTGCGGCAACGTGATCAACCCGCGGATCGTCGAAGGCCAGGTGATGGGCGCGGTGGCCCAGGGCATCGGCGGTGCGCTGTACGAGCGGATCGTCTACGACGAGCACGGACAGATGCTCAATGCGTCGTACATGGATTTCCTCATGCCGTTCGTCACCGAGATGCCCGATTCCCTCGAGATGGACCACACGGTGACTCCGTCTGCGCTCAATCCTCTCGGCATGAAAGGTGCAGGTGAGGCAGGTGTGATCCCGACCTCGGCCGTCATCGCCGCCGCGATCGAGGATGCGGAGGGCATCCCCATCACGTCCATGCCGATTTCCCCCTCGGAGTTGTTCGAGCTGCGTCTGACTCACGCGGCGACACGGAGCAAGGAGAACGAATGAGAATCGCCGGTACCGCGCAGCTGCTCGCCCCGCCGGAGGTCGTGTACGACAGCCTGCAGGACGGCCGCGTTCTCGCGGCCACCATTCCCGGTGTGCAGTCGCTCGAGCAGATCAGCGACAACCACTACAAGCTGTCCATCACGGCGGGGGTCGCCTCGATCAAGGCACCTACGACGGCGAAGTTCTTCTGTCCCAGCAGAACAGGCCCGACTCGTTCGTCATGACCGCCTCGGGCTCCGGGGCGCCGGGGACGGTCAAGGCCGACGTGACAGTACGGCTCGAAGAGCGCGACGGAGGCACTGTCCTGACCTACGATGCCGACGCGTCGTGGGCGGAATGGTCGGCGGTGTGGGTCAGCGAATGATCACCGGCGTCGCCAAGAAGATGGCGGGGGTGTTCTTCAACGGTATCGACGGGGTGATCGCGAACGGTATCCCTGAACCCACGGGCGAGGTTGTGCCTGTTGCCTCGAGTGCTGCATCCGAGAGTGCGACAGCCGTGATCGCGCCGACCGGGGTCGCTCCTGCCCCGGCGGCCGCCACATCGCAGTACTCCTACCAGGGCGCGTCGGTTGCCACAGTTCTGGCTTCGGCGGCCGTGGGTGCAGGCATCGCGCTCGCCGGTGTCGTCCTCGGAGGGATCCTCGCCCGCAGGTAGGGCTGTGGCTGGTGGACCCAACTCGACGGCACCCCGGGCCCCAGCGGCTCGGGGTGCCGTCGTGTATGCAGCCGTCGATGCAAGAAGCCCCGAACATGCGGGGGTGAGTTCGGCGATATGTGACAAAGAATCGGCGTCGCGCAGCGGGTGGAATGTCAACAAGCGTCAGGGAAGAACCGGCGAGACGAACCCAGGAGGAAGTGTGGGATCCAGGAAGATTCGGGTCGGTATCGACACCGGCGGCACATTCACGGACATCGTGGCCGTGGACGACGAGTCCGGTGCGATTGTCACGACGAAGACCCCGTCCACTCCGGCGGACCCGGCGGTGGGTTTCCTCGCCGGTATCGAGAAGGTGCTCGCGAAGCTCGGCGAGACCGGCGATGCGATCGGGGCTGTCAGTCACGGCACCACCGTTGCGACCAACAAGCTGCTCGAAGGCAAGGTCGGACACCTCGGATTCATCACCACCGAGGGTTACGAGCACGTGCTGGAGATCGCTCGCCAGTCCGTTCCGGACGGCTACGGCAACTCCTATTTCTGGGTCAAGCCCGACCGCATCGTCCCGGCCGACCGGGTCCGCACGGTGGGTGGACGACTCAACTTCGAGGGCAAAGAGATTCGCCCGTTGAACGAGGACGACGTCCGCGCCGCCGCCCGGTTCTTCCGGGACAGCGAAGTCCGCACCATCGGCGTGTGCCTGATGCACTCCTATGCGAACCCGGAGCACGAGCGTCGCGTCCACGACATCCTGCTCGACGAGTACCCCGAGGCGACCGTGAGCATCTCGAGCGAGGTGCTGCGCGAGTACCGCGAGTACGAGCGGTCCATCACGACCCTCGTCGACGCCTCCGTCAAACCCAATATCCGCAGCTATGTGGGCAACATTGCGAACCGTCTGCGCGAGTTCTCCTCGCTCGACGGTGAATCGCGCGACATCCCGTTCTATGTGATGAAGTCGAACGGCGGCGTGCTGTCGGCGAAAGAAGTTGTGAATCAGCCGATCACGACGGTCCTGTCCGGTCCTGCCGCGGGCGCGCTCGGCGCCGCACTCATCGCGGGTGTCGCGGGAGTGGATCAGGTACTCACGTGCGACGGCGGTGGCACTTCCACTGATGTCACCGTGGTGGTCGGCGGCGAGCCTGCTCTCACCACCGAAGGCCGGGTCGGTGTGTACCCGTCGAAGATCCCGATGATCGACGTGGTCACCGTCGGTGCCGGTGGCGGCTCGATCGCGTGGATGACTCCCGAGGGCACGTTGCGCGTCGGCCCGCAGTCGGCCGGCGCCGATCCCGGACCGCTGTGCTACGGCAAGGGTGGCAACGAACCGACCATCACCGACGCGCACGTGCTGCTCGGTCGGATTCCCCCGCATCTGCTCGGCGGTGAGATCCCGCTCGACACCGAACTTGCTCGCAAGGGGGTCGAGGAACTCGCACACCGACTCGGGCTCGGGTTCGAGGCGTGCGCCACCGGAATCCTCGAGGTCTCGGCGTGGAATCAGGCGAACGCATTGCGGCAGGTCACCGTCAAGCGGGGACTCGACGTCCGAGACTTCACGCTTGTGACCTTCGGAGGTTCCGGTTCGCTGCTCGCGTGCCGCCTCATCGACATTCTCGGTCTCAAAGATGTTCTCGTCCCGCTCAACCCGGGCAACGTCTCGGCGTTCGGCCTGCTCACCGTCGATGTCCGCAACGACTACGTACAGACGCACGTGAGCCGGCACGACCGGCTGCAGGTCGCCGAGCTGCAATCCGGGCTCGACGCGCTCGCTGTGGAAGCCGAGCGCGCGCTCGCCGACGAAGGTTTCGCTCCCGACGAGCGTCGCTACGCACGCTCGGCCGACCTCCGGTATCTCGGTCAGGCTTTCGAGGTGCGGGTACCGCTCGGCGACGGGCCCGTCACCCGAGAGTTGATGGACGAGGCGGCGGCACGATTCCACGATGCCCACCGCGAACTCTACGGATACGACTTCTGCGGCGATCCGCATCAGCATGTGGAGTGGGTCAATCTGCGCGTGAGCGGCATCGGACCCATCAAACGTCCCGAACTGAAGGAGATCGCGGCAGGTCGCGGCGCGGACAGCGCCGTCACAGGCACTCGCGAGGCGTACTTCGACGAGTGGGTCACCACCCAGGTCTACGACCGTTCCCTGCTCGGTGCGGGCGACGAATTGGATGGACCCGCAGTGATCGAGGAGTTCAGCTCCACCATTCCCGTCCACCCCGGATTCCGCGCACGCGTCGACGTGTTCGGGAACATCCGTATCACCAAGACGTCCGACTCGAACGGAGCGAACCGATGAGCGCGATCCTCGATTCTGCCGCCGCCCAGGCGGCCAAGCCTTACCGGCTGACCGACGTCGGGGGAGCGGCACCAGACCCGGTGCTCGTGGAGATCGTCGCCGGCTATCTCGCGAGTGTCGAGATGGAAGTGGAGACCTCCATCTCGCGGACCTCGCGGTCGCCGATGATCCGCGACGCCCATGACTTCCGTGCGGGAATCCACGACCGGAACCTCCGGAAGCTCACGGGCCGTTCGTATTCGGCTTTGGTTCACCCGATCGCGCGGGACTTCCCGCTCGACACCATGAAACCCGGCGACGTGTTCTTCCACAACGACGTCTATCTGTCCGAAGGCGGCATCGGCCACCTGCCGGACCTGTGCGTCACGGTGCCGGTGTTTGCGACCCGCCCCGGTGAAACCGAGCCAAAGGTCGTCGCGTTCGTGCAGGCATTCGGTCACCACGACGACATCGGCGGTTGCTGCCCGGGATCGATGCCGTCGGGTGCCACCACGGTGTTCGAAGAAGGCCTGATGGTTCCGCCGATCAAGTTGTGGGACCAGGGTGTTCCCAACGAGGCGGCCCTGCGCATCATGACCCGCAACTCACGGACACCCGACGCGCTGGCCGCCGATCTCGACGCCGAATGCTCCGCGTGCCTCATGGGCGCGCGGCGCCTCACGGAACTGTTCGAGCGGTACGGCGTGGAGACCGTCGAGTCCTGCTTCGACGCGATGATGGACGCCACGACGGAAACCTACCGCCGCGAGATCCTCAGCAAGATCCGAAGGGTGAGTACACCTGGGAGGACTACGCCGAGCACGATGGTGTGGACGAACCGATGCTGCACGTTCAGCGGATCACCTTGACGAAGACGGGACCGGAGGACGAGGGCGGGGAACGCCTGATCCTCGATTTCAACGGCACCGGTCCGCAGGCGAAGGGGCCGATCAACCACTGCGGCGACTACGCCGACGGCAACTTCCTCATCAAGTGGCTGGCCCCGATCCTCCGCAACCTGGCGGACACCCCGGAACGCATGGCCGAACTCGACGTCAACGAGGGTGTCGTGCCGTTGATCGAGATGAAGTTCCCGGAGAAGGGCACGCTCATCACGCCGATCTTCCCGGCGCCCACCAACGCCCGCACGTTCGTGATCCTGCGCCTGCTCGGTGTGCTGGCCGGTGTGGTCGCGAAGGCGTCGACGGCAACATGCCCGCAGACCAGGAGACCATCCGCTACACCGGTGTGTACGGCGAGGACTTCGAAGGCCACTCGTACCTCATGCGTGAGGTGCTGGGCGGCGGCTCCGGTGGACGCAACTATGCGGACGGCGAGGACACCATCCACGTCGTGCCCGACTCGCGCAACCTGCCGACGGAATTCACCGAGAGCCGATTCCCCTTCATCGTCGAAAAGCTGGGTCTGGCCATCGATTCCGGTGGAGCCGGGCGGTATCGCGGTGGTCTGGGATACGAGAAGCACATCCGGATGCTCAAGGATGCGCACTTCATGTCCATCGCCGACCGCTCCATCCTCGCGTGCTGGGGCGTCAAGGGAGGTAAGGCGGGACGGCCGTTCTCCGTCGTCCTGAATCCGGGCACTCCCGACGAGCGCGAATTCGACGCACTCACCGACGCCGAACCCATCAAGCCGGCGAAGTGGTCCGGATCCGCACCACCGGTGGCGGCGGCTGGGGTGACCCGCTCGACCGGCCTGTCGACGAGGTCGTCCGAGACGTGCTGTGGCGCAAGGTGTCTGTCGACGGAGCGCGCGCCGACTACGGTGTCGTGCTGAAGGACGCGTCGGTCGACGCGCCGACCGCGGATATCTCGGCGACCGAGGCACTGCGCGAGCAGATGCGGTCGGAGCGCTCCGCAGAAGAGCCGTTCTTCGATCGCGGACCCGGCTACGAGCGCCTTTCCGGAGGAGCGAAGTTCGCCGAGTACGACTTCATCGGGAGCTGACAGCGTGGATCCGACCTTCTCCCACGGCGCCGATCTCGCAGTGATCGCGCCGGCGGAAAGACGGGAACTGCGGTCGCGGCAGCTCTCGAGGGGAAGGCCTCCGTTCGCCGGGTGGTGCATACCGCCCGGCGGGCGGACGATCGGGCCGTCGATCTCGAGACCGGTACAGGTCTGAACGACGCGTTGTCGGGGTGCCGGGGCGTGTACTTCATCGCCCCCAACGTGCACCCCGACGAGCCTGCGCTGCTGCACCGGGTCCTCGAGGCCGCCGCAGCGACGGGCGTCGACCACGTCGTCTACCACTCCGTTGCGTGGCCGTACACGCCCGAGATGCCCCACCATCTCGACAAGGCCCGCTGCGAGGACCTGCTGCACACCTTCGGCGGTGTGAGGTGGACGGTGCTGCAACCCTGTGCGTACGCGGAGAACTTCGGTGCTGTACTCGACGGTCGGTGGACACCCTCGAAGTGCCGTACGACCTCGACGCGCCGTTCTCGTTCGTCGCGCTTGCCGACGTCGCCGAAGCGGCGGCGCGCGTCCTGGTCGAGGGCGCCGCCGTCCACCACGGTG
>BBEG01000091.1 GCA_001312645.1 Rhodococcus sp. JCM 9791 | reverse complement strand
GGGAGCGGCGGCACGTCCCAGGGCTCGCACCGACAGTCTGGTACCGCACAATCGCGCCCGCCCGGGTCCGGTCAACCCCTCGTAACCGCTCACCTGCGCCTCGAGACGCACCTGCGCGCCGTCCCAGTGCCCGTCGGTGACCACCAGGACCGCACCTTTGCTCCGTACACGAGCAGCGACGACGCGGGTCCGCGACGGCGGAACCGACATTCCTCCCAGACCGAGTACCACCAGGTCCAGCCCGTCGAGCAGTACCGCGGCGACTTCCACCGGATCGGGTCCCGGGTCGGGGATCACCGCCACCCGGCTCAGCCGGGCCCCCATCTCCACTGCCGCGAGCAACCCGAGTCGCCGCTGGCCGATGACAGCGGCGTGCCCACCCGTCGCTGTCACCGCCGCCACCAGACCCAACAGCAACGATGCCGACCCTGACACGGACACCACGGTGCCGCGGACCAATCCTCCGCGCGGAAGCAGTTCGGTAAGGGGTTCCGGCACCGGAAGCAGCCTCTCGACCGGACTGTGTGCCGGAGCAGGCGCGGAGGCTTCGCCTTTCGCCGGAACCGCGGAGATCCGGCGTCTCAACGCCTCTATCCGCTCCGCTCGACTCGGTTCTCCACTGCCGTCGACCGCATCTTCGCCGACCGGAAATTCGGCCACTTCGCCACATGTACCCCTGTCATCCGCCTGTCGCATTCGCTCACGACCTGCCGACCACGGGGAAGACGTGGCCCAGCCCGAATTGAATTCGAACGTATTTTCGAACTCCCTCAGTAGACCCGATGCCGGCACCTGCCGTCAAGTGACCACCCGCACCTCGATCCGTCGACCTGCCGAGGTATCCGTCCGGATCGATTACCCTCGTGAGGTGGCAGAACAGGAACGAGAGGGAAGGGTCGTCGGTCCGGATCACCTGGTGGCCGGGCGTTATCGACTCGATTCCAAGCTCGGTGGCGGAGGTATGGGCGCCGTATGGCTCGCCCGCGACAACCGACTCGGACGGAACGTGGCCGTCAAGCAGGTGATCTCCACCGCAGATCTCGATCCTGCCGCCGCCGAGGAGATCCGCCGGCGCGCTCTCCGCGAGGGCCGGGTCGCTGCCCAGCTCACCCACGAGCACGCGATCTCCATGTACGACGTCGCACTCCACTACGGCGAACCGTGGCTGGTCATGGAGCATCTGCCGTCCCGCAGCCTCGCTCAGGTCATGAACGCGATCGACACCCTGCCGCCGTACGTGGTCGCGCAGATCGGTGCCGACGTAGCCGATGCTCTCGCAGCAGCACACGAGGCCGGTATCGTGCATCGCGACGTCAAGCCCGGCAACATCCTCATCGCCGAACGCGGCAACGACGCAGGTGTCGTGAAGATCAGCGACTTCGGCATCGCCCGCGCCAAGGGCGACAACGACCCATCCAGCGTGATCATCGGCACTCCCGCATATTTCGCGCCCGAGGTCGCACGGGGAAGCGACCCCACCGAGGCCAGCGACGTATTCTCTCTCGGCGCCACCCTCTACACCGCGATCGAAGGGCAGCCACCCTTCGGCTACGAAGCCGACTCGATCGCACTCCTGCACCGTGTTGCCCGCGCCGAGATCATCCCGCCCACCAGAACCGGACTCCTCACCGACACCCTGCTCGCCATGCTCGAACCCGACCCGAAACGCCGGCCGACGATGATCGAGCACACAATCGTCTCACCGAGGTGGTGCTCGGCCCCGGCGGGAGCCCGGCCATGCTCCGCGGCCGGCCGATCGTGTCCCAGGACGGCACTGTCCCGTCCTGGGCGCAACGTTCGACTCCGGTCGACGACCAGACACGCACCCGCAGTTCGTTCATGGACCAGCCCCTGACCATGCCCGCGACACCCCGGACCGGAAATACCGGTTCGCCCGCGTCCTGGATGGCCGGAGTACTCGACCGCCTGGCGCCCAAGGGCGACCTCCCGGAATCGACACAGGAAAAGGTCCTCGCGTATGCACCGATGGCGATGGCGGTGATGGCTGCGATCATCCTGGTCGCGCTCGTCGTCGCACTCGTCATCGCGTTCCTCGTGGCCTGATCCCCGCGCCGTGTCGGTGCCGTGTGCCACTCTTCGTCACACCCAGCGACACAGCGAGGAGACCCATGCCCGCCCCTGATCCGACCATGGCCGCCATCACCGAAGCCGTCACGGCAGGCCGCTCCGGCGACACTGCCGCCGCACGCCTTCGTCTCGAAAACCTGTGGGACGAGATCGGCCCGGCGGCGACGCGCTGCACCGCTGCACTCTCGCTCACTTCCTTGCCGACCTGTACGACGACCCCGCCACGTCCCTCACGTGGGACATCAGCACTCGAGGCCGCCGACTCTCTCGACGACACCCGGGTGCAACAGGAGCACGTGTCGCTGCAGATTCGCGGGTTCTACCCGTCGCTGCATCTCAATCTCGCCGACGACCACCGCCGCCTCGGCGATTTCGATGCCGCTACCGAACATCTCACCGCGGCACGTATCTACACCGACGCCCTCGCTGATGACGGGTACGGCGCCACAGTCCTGTCCGGCATCGACAACGTGACCCAGGCGATCGCGGCGAGAAGCACCGAGCGCCTCGTCACGCACTGACGGAGTCTGCGAACACCCGGCCCCGCATCAGTCGATACGCCGCCGGTGCGCCCACCGGGTGAGCGCATTGCGGTTGGACTGCTGCGTCTTCCGCAACACATTCGACGCGTGTGTCTCGACGGTCTTCACCGAGATCACGAGCTCCTCCGCGATCTCTCGGTACGTGTATCCGCGGGCGAGCAATCTCAGTACCTCGAGTTCGCGCGGGGTCAGCGAATCGAGTTCAGGATCCAGCGGAGGCTCCGGCGCGGTGGACCTACCGGTGAACGAATCCAGCACGAACCCGGCCAACCTCGGCTGAACACCGCGTCTCCCCCGGCCACCCGCCGGACGGCGTCGGCAAGATCCCGCCCGGAGATCGTCTTGGTGACGTAGCCGCGGGCACCCGCCCTGATCACCGCGATGACGTCCTCCGCAGCATCGGACACGCTCAGCGCCAAGCACACCGAGCCCGGGTCGATACGGCCGAGCACCGCAACACCGCCGCCGTCGGGCATGTGTACGTCGAGCAGCACCACATCGGGTTTCGTGGAGTCGATCCCCGTGACGGCCTCCACCACGCCGCCGGCTTCACCGACGATCTCCATGTCATGTTCACGCCCCAGTTCGGCTCGGACGCCGGACCTGAACACCGCATGGTCATCGACGAGAAAAACCCGGAAACGCCGGGTCGATTCAGAGATCTCGGACGGTGTCGAACTCACTGGGGCTGCTCCTCGTGGTGGGGCTGTGTCACCCCCCACTCTAGGGTCGTCTCCTCCGTACCTGTCGCCTCCGGGGTCGTCACTTCAGCGTCTCTCCCACCGGATCGCGGCATATGGATGCGGACCTCCGTGCCCTTCCCGAGCGCGGACTTGACCACGGTGCGTCCGCCTCGTCGCTCGATTCGTGCTGTGATCGAACGTGCCAGGCCCTGCCGGTCTTCCGGCACGGTATCCGGGTCGAAACCTATTCCACGATCGCGAACGAACACGCTGATCTCGTGAGATTCGACCTCTGCGAACAGGTCGATGTTGTCGACCTGTGCGTGCTTCGCAGCGTTGACAAGGGCTTCCCGTGTGGCGCCGAGCACCGCAGTCAACGCTTCGGCCGATACGTCTTCGTCGTCGGGTGCCACGTCGCCGACGATCACGGGAGCCACGGACACACCGCGCTGGTCCTCCACTTCCCCCGCGATGGTGCGCAGCGCTTCCGCCAGGGACGTGCGCGGAGTCTCGTCACCGCCGAAGAGCCAGCGCCTCAGCTCGCGTTCCTGGCTTCGTGCGAGCCGCACGACCTCCTGCGGGCTGTCCGCCTGCTTCTGGATCAAAGCCAACGTCTGTAAGACCGAATCGTGCAGGTGCGAGGCGATCTCGTCGCGCTCCTCGGTACGGACCCGCGCCGCGCGCTCGGTCTCCAGTGCCCGCCACATACGGATCCACAACGGTACGGACAGCAGCGCAGCCCCGACCAACGTCACGATGACGGCGAGCAGCGACGACCGCAGTGCCTCGACGTCCACCTGAGCGAGGACGACGACACCGAGACCGGTGACCACGAGGGTGAGGCCGCCGAGGACTCGCGCCCACGTGAGCACGGTCGGTTTCGCAGGCAGGCCGAACACCGAGCGGGGACCTTCGGCGTCGAACTCCCGCCAGATGAGGGCAGCGCCCACCGACACGACGACGACCGGCGCAATCGCCGAAGCCGCACCCCCGCTGAACACCCAGGACAAACCGATGGCCAGTGCGATACCCATGACCGCGAGCCCCACGGCGCGGCGGCGTTCGGTTCCGGACGGCCGATCGGTGTCGGCTCCGGGCGGAACGAACATCCACAAGAGCCCGTAGGCGACGATACCCAGCCCACCGAGAGCGGCGAGCACCGTGAACGCGACGCGTACCTTGGTGACGTCGATATCGAGATGGTCGGCGAGTCCACCTGCGACCCCACCGACGACTCGCCCGCCGACTCTCCGTTGGAGGCGGTCGACAGGCACGGGTAATCCGGATACAAGGTCCACATATCGATACTGACACGATGTACCGTCCCGGGGCATCGGGGATCAACCCTGAGGTCCAGGCCGACGATCACTGTCACGAAATCAGGGTTCGTCCCTGATGTGCGGAACGATCTCGGCCGACAGGATGGATGCCATGACCACGCGAACCTTCCCAGAACAACTCACAGATATGTGGCGCACCCGCCCTGTGCGGTTGCCCGAGCAGGGACACGTCGCCGGTGTGTGCGCCGGTATCGGCGTGCGGTACGGCATCGACCCTGTGCTGGTGCGGATAGCGTTCGTCGTGTCAGCGCTCTTCGGTGGCGCCGGCATCGTGCTGTACCTGGCGGCGTGGGTACTCTTCACCCGACACGGCGATCAGGTATCGGCGATCGAGTCGCTCGTCGGCCGCGGACACAGCTCCGATTCGAGCACCAAGGTGATCGTCCTTCTCGTTGCACTCGCCATCGCAGCAAGTGCGGTCGGTCCGGTCGGCGTCGGTTCGGGTGGATCCGGCTTCATCAGCATGGTGCTGATGCTCGGAGGCTGGTGGTTGCTGTATCAGCGCCGACCCGAACCTCCCACTCTCCCGCCACCTGCCAACGGGTTCTCCTTCCACCGCAACATGTTTCCGCCGCAGCCGTTCGGTCAACCGTTTCAGACACCGTACGCCCAGACACCGTACGCCGAACCGACGTTCACCGAGCCGTTCCAGTCACCGTTCGTGTCGGAACCCACGACCGCCCAGCGTGACGCCACCGGCGGTGCGACCGACAGTCCGGGCAACAGCGACCCGGACAACGACCACCCTGAGCACGACAGCACCGTCTCGTTGTCGAAGGACACACCCGAGTCGGACGACACCACACAGGTGCAGAAGGAACAGCCCTTCCCCACCGGTAGTGCAACCCCGCCCGCCTGGGATCCGCTCGGAGTCGCGCCGTTCGCGTGGGACCTCCCTGAGCCGGCACCATCTCACTCTCCGGTTCCCGTCGAGAAGAAGCCGCGGTCGCGCCTGACCACGATGATTCTGGGTTTCGCGGTGCTGGCCGCGGCGGCTGCCGGGACGGTCGCCGTCTCCACCGACATCCAGTGGCTGACCCCGGCACGGATCGGGGCAATCGCTCTGGCCGTGATCGGTCTGGGTCTGCTGCTCGGGGCGTTCCTGCACCGCGGATACGGCCTCCTCGTGGTGACCGGCCCGCTGATGGGGTTCGTCATCCTGGGATCCCTGGTCGGGCCGCTCGACATCCAGTCATCGGGCGAACAACGATTCGCACCCAGCACTGCCGCCGAGTTGGACTCCGAATACTCGGTACAACTCGGAGATCTACAGCTCGACCTGAAGAATCTCGATCTGAAGCAGGACCACGAGATCTCGATCGATACCCGACTGGGCGACTCGCAGATCTTCCTGCCGCCGAACCTCGACGTCGACATCACGTGCAACTCGACCGCCGCGTCACCGTGCACCATGCAGGGATTCGACGGTGGAGCCGACGGCCCCGGAGGACCGGTCCTGTCCATCGACATCGACACAGTTATGGGAAACACGGAGGTGCATCGTGGCTGATTTCGACACCACATTCGACGCCGGGACCGACGACGCCGGCGCAACCGACAAGTCACGACGCGGACCCTCGATCCTGCTTCTGCTCTCCGCAATCGCAGCACTGGTGGTCAGCGGATGGGCCCTCATCGGTCCCTTCTCCCTCGACTTCCTCGGCACATTCGACACCGGGTGGATTCTCGTCGGAGGCGCAATCGTCATCGGCGCGATCCTCGTGCTGATGCCGGGACGCCGGAAGAACCACCACTAGAGACGAATACGTCTGTGCCCCGGACCGTGAAGGGCGGGTTCTAACGGTGGTCGCAACACCCCGAGTTTCGGGAGGTTGCGACCACCGTGTCGTTTACAGACAAACGCGAGGAGTTCCTCGCCCTACTCGATGTGGTCAAGAGCGTCACTCCAGCAGCGCGAGACCTGGGTATCAATCGCAATACCGCGTACGCGTGGGCGCGTGCAGCTGGCGTCTCTTCGAGGCGAACCGAGGACCCTCGCAAAGCCGAATTCCTGTCGTTACGCAGGGAGGGCCTGACCAGGAAGGCCGCGGCAGAACGTGTAGGAATCAACATCCGGACGGCCAGGGACTGGACCGTGGAGTCCGACGACTGAAACGCGGTCGGCTCTATCCCGACGGAACGTTTGTGGACTACACCACCAACACGACGACGATGAGATCCATGACGAGTCCACCGTCGACGGTTCCGGAGCAAGTCGGATCGCGGCTGCTGTCACTTCAAGAACGAGAGACGATCGCTGATCTCAAGCGGCTCGGCTGGTCATTACGGGCGATCGGCCGAAAACTGGGACGATCGGCATCGACGATCAAACGCGAGATCGACACGCGCTCGACGGACGGCGTCTATCTGCCGCATGGTGCTCATCGCGACGCCGCCACGAAACGGATGCGCCCGAAGCCGGCGAAACTTGCCCAGTCCGGGCGGCTGCGGGACTACGTGTCGGACCGGTTGAGGGAACAATGGTCTCCGGAGCAGATCAGCGGCGTCCTGTCGCGAGATTTCGCGGATGACGAGAGTATGCAGGTGAGCACGGAGACGATCTACCAGGCGATCTACGTCCAGGCTCGCGGCGGCTGAAACGTGAGGTCGCTGACGCGTTGCGCACCGGCCGAGCCCGCCGTAAGCCGCATCGCTCGCCTGAGCAACGCACCAGCCGGTTCGTTGATCCGATGGTGATGATCAGCGAACGCCCGGCGGAAGTTGAGGACCGTGCTGTCCCAGGGCATTGGGAGGGCGATTTGGTGCTCGGCGCGGGCAACAAGACAGCGATCGTCACCCTCGTCGAACGGTCCACACGTTACGTCATGCTCGGGCATCTTCCCGGCGAACACACGGCCGAAGCCGTCCGCGACGTCCTCGTTACTCTGATCGGCACGCTGCCCGAGCATCTGCGCGGCTCGCTGACCTGGGATCAGGGTGCAGAGATGGCTGCGCACAAGGCGTTCCGAGTGGCCACCGGTGTCCCGGTCTACTTCTGCGATCCCGCGTCACCCTGGCAGCGAGGATCGAACGAGAATACCAATGGTCTGCTGCGCCAGTACTTCCCCAAGGGCACGGACCTATCTATCCACGGCCTCGAAGACCTCGAGCACGTCGCGCAGAAGCTCAATAGCCGCCCACGCAAGACGCTCGGCTGGGATACCCCAGCCGAGCGTCTGTTAGAACTTGTCTAGTTCGCTTGGTGTTGCGACGACCCCTGGAATCCGCCAAGTCCGGGGCACAGACGTATCTCACGACACCGACAGTGCCGTCACTCCCACTCGATGGTTCCCGGCGGCTTGCTCGTCACGTCGAGCACCACGCGGTTGACGTCGGCCACCTCGTTGGTGATGCGTGTGGAGATCCGTTCGAGGGTCTCGTAGGCAGGCGCGTCCAGTCGGCGGTCATCGCGTCCTCGCTGGACACCGGACGCAGCACGATCGGGTGCCCGTAGGTGCGTCCGTCGCCCTGGACTCCGACGCTGCGCACGTCGGCGAGCAGCACCACCGGGCACTGCCAGATCTGACCGTCCAGACCCGCGGAGGTCAGTTCCTCGCGGGCGATCGAATCGGCGTGCCGCAGGATCTCGAGGCGCTCGCGGGTGACCTCACCGATGATGCGGATACCGAGGCCGGGGCCGGGGAACGGCTGACGGCCCACGATCTCCTCGGGCAGGCCCAGCTGACGACCGACCGCGCGAACCTCGTCCTTGAACAGCAGACGCAGCGGCTCGACGAGCTCGAACTGCAGGTCTTCGGGGAGCCCGCCGACGTTGTGGTGGCTCTTGATGTTCGCGGTTCCGGATCCGCCGCCGGATTCGACGACGTCGGGGTACAGGGTGCCCTGCACCAGGAACTCGACTTTCTCGCCCTTCGATGCGCCTTCGCCGAGGACCTCGGACACTGCGCCTTCGAAGCTACGGATGAACTCGCGGCCGATGATCTTGCGCTTGGTCTCGGGGTCGGTGACGCCGGACAGTTCACTCAGGAACGTCTCGGATGCGTCGACGGTGACGAGTCTGGCGCCGGTCGCTGCGACGAAGTCGCGCTCGACCTGCTGCCGCTCGCCCTCACGCATCAGACCGTGGTCGACGAACACACAGGTCAACCGGTCGCCGATGGCGCGTTGTACGAGCGCGGCCGCCACCGCCGAATCGACACCGCCGGACAGCCCACAGATCGCGCGGCCGTCGCCGACCTGCTCGCGTACCTGCTCGATGAGCGCGTCCGCGATGTTGGCGGCGGTCCACTCACCGGGGATGCCCGCGATCTCGTGCAGGAACCGGCTCAGGACCTGCTGGCCGTGCGGCGAATGCAGCACCTCGGTGGTACTGGACGCCGGCGAGCCGACGTGCGCGGTCCTCGAACGCGGCGACGGGTGCACCTGCGCTGGTGGCAGTCACCTCGAATCCTTCGGGTGCGACGGTCACGCCGTCACCGTGACTCATCCACACCGGCTGCGTCGCGGGCAGACCTTCGTGCAGCACACCGCCGGACACCGACAGGTCGGTGCGGCCGTACTCGCGGGCTCCGGTATGCGCGACCGTGCCTCCGAGGGCATTCGCCATCGCCTGGAAGCCGTAGCAGATCCCGAACACCGGAATGTCCAGGTCGAACAGCTTCGAGTCGAGTTTCGGGGCGCCGTCTTCGTACACGCTCGAGGGGCCGCCGGACAGGATCACCGCAAGGGGTTCCTTGGCTGCGATCTCTTCGATGCTCGTGGTGTGCGGAACAACTTCCGAATAGACATTGGCCTCGCGCACGCGTCGTGCGATCAGCTGCGCGTACTGGGCTCCGAAGTCGACGACGAGTACGGGTCGGGACTGCTGGGTTTGCGACACCCGAACAGTCTAAGCGGCCGCGCCCGGCCATCCGGACGCGGCCGCTCAGGTCCCACGTAGATCACATGTGAGGTGGCGCTCAGGCCGCTCCCGACCCGCCGGTGATCTCGACGATCGGCAGGGACAGCGCGCCGGGCGCGCCTTCCGGGACAACGGGATTCTTCGGCGCGGTCGGCTGCAGCCGACCGTACGACTCGCCCTGCGCGGGACGCAGATCCTGCTCACCCTTGTTCGGCCACAGCGACGCCGCACGTTCCGCCTGTGCCGCGATGGTCAGTGAGGGATTGACTCCGAGGTTCGCCGAGATGGCAGCCCCGTCGACAACACTCAGCGTCGGGTAGCCGTACACCCGGTGGTACGGGTCGATGACACCGTGCTCCCGGTCGGTTCCGATGACCGCGCCGCCGAGGAAGTGCGCGGTGAGGGGGATGTTGACGATCTCGCCCCAGGTGCCGCCGGCGATACCGTCGATCTTCTCTGCGATCCGGCGCGTCGCCTCGTTTCCGGCCGGGATCCACGTCGGGTTCGGCTCTCCGTGACCCTGCTTGCTGGTCACCTTGCGTCGTCCGAACACGCCCTTCTTGGTGTAGGTGGTGATGGAGTTGTCGAGGTTCTGCATCACCAGCGCGATGATGGTCCGCTCGCTCCAGTCCTTCACCGAGAGCATCCGCAGCATCTTGGCGGGGTTCTTCGCGACCTGGCCGAGGAACTTCACCCAGCGCGGAACCGGGCCGTCGCCGTCGGTCATCAGTGTCTGCAGCAGACCCATCGCGTTGGAACCCTTGCCGTACCGAACGGGCTCGATGTGGGTGTCCGAGGTGGGGTGGAACGACGAGGTGATCGCGACACCGTCGGTCAGGTCCATCTCGGGATCGACCTTCAGCTTGCCCGCGCCGACGATGGACTCGGAGTTCGTGCGGGTGAGTTCACCGAGGCGGTCGGACAGTTCCGGCAGTGCCCCGGTGTCCTTGAGATGATGCAGCAGGTGCTGTGTGCCCCAGGTTCCGGCGGCCAGCACGACGTATGACGCTGTGAAGTTCCGCTTGCCCTTGCGCACCGACGCCCGGTGCGTTCGGTGTGCACCGTCCACGTACCGTCCACGCCCTCGCTCAGATCGGTCACGGTGGTCATGGGGAGGATGTCCGCACCCGCGCTCTCGGCGAGTCCGAGGTAGTTCTTGATCAGGGTGTTCTTCGCTCCGTGGCGGCACCCCGTCATGCATTCGCCGCATTCGATGCAGCCGGCACGGTCCGGGCCGACGCCGCCGAAGTACGGGTCCGGGACAGTCCTCCCGGGTTCACCGAAGTACACACCCACCGGTGTCTGGATGAACGTGTCGCCGACGCCCATGTCGTCGGCAACTTCCTTGATCACTCTGTCCGCCGCGGTCATTCGGTGGTACTGCACGACGCCGAGCATGCGTCGCGCCTGGTCGTAGAACGGACTCAGTTCGTCGTGCCAGTCGGTGATCTCCGCCCACTGCTGGTCCTGGAAGAACGAGGCCGTCGGCTTGTACAGCGTGTTGGCATAGTTGAGCGATCCACCGCCGACGCCCGCTCCCGCGAGGATCAGGCAGTCGCGAAGGAGGTGGACCCGCTGAATACCGAAACATCCGAGCTTCGGCGCCCAGAGGAATCGCTTCAGATCCCAGCTGGTCTTGGCGAAGTCCGCGTCGGCGAATCGGCGACCGGCCTCGAGAACACCGACCTTGTATCCCTTTTCCACCAACCGCAATGCGGTGACACTGCCACCGAAACCCGAACCGACGATCAGAACGTCGTAGTCCGTGACCTGTTGTCCACCCATAGGAGCACCTCCGCCGAACCTGCGTTGTTACCGGCCAGTATGCACTCCCCGACTGTGACTACGCACACAAGGGCATCCTCACTGTTACGGAGAGTTGCAGAAACTGCAGGTCACTCGATACAAAAGTGGCCGGATGCGACATCTGTGCACTACAACGCACACATAGTCACATCCGGCCACAACGTCACGGCGGATCGGGTCAGGCTCGCACCGACAACCCGACCTTCTGGAATTCCTTGAGATCCGAGTAACCCGACTTCGCCATCGCCCGTCGCAGGCCACCGACGAAGTTGAGCGAACCGTACGGGTCGTCGGACGGCCCGGTCAGCACACGCTCGAGGCTCGGTCGCTCGTCGAACGCGACCTGGAGTGCTGCGCCACGCGGAAGCGACGGATGCGCGGCTGCGGACGGCCAGTACCATCCACGCCCCGGCGCCTCTGCGGCGATGGCGAGCGGTGCACCCAGCACCGCAGCATCAGCACCGCATGCGATCGCCTTCGCGAGGTCACCGGAGGTCTCGATGTCGCCGTCGGCTATGACGTGGACGTACCGACCCCGGTCTCGTCCAGATAGTCGCGGCGAGCCGCAGCAGCATCCGCGATCGCGGTCGCCATGGGAACACCGATCCCGAGTGATGCGCTCGTGGTGGTGGCTCCGTGCGTCGATCCGAAACCGACGATGACGCCCGCGGCACCCGTACGCATCAGGTGCAGAGCCGTGCGGTGATCGCTCACACCACCTGCCACGACCGGAACATCGAGTTCCGAGATGAACGTCTTCAGGTTGAGTGGTTCACTCTCATTGTGTGCCACATGCTCCGCGGAGATGATCGTGCCGTGCACAACTAGAAGGTCGACGCCGGCCTTGACCAGCTCCGGTGTCAACGTCCGGGCGTTCTGCGGACTCACGCGCACAGCGGTGGTGACACCCGAGTCGCGTACCTGCGCGACGGCCGCGGCCAGCAGATCGGCCTGCAGCGGCGCTGCGTGCAGCTCCTGCAGGTACGCGATGGCCGCGCTCGGATCGGGATCGCTCTCGGCGATGTCGACGAGACGGGAGATCACTGCGTCGACATCGGCGTGACGTCCCCACAGTCCCTCACCGTTGATCACACCGAGGCCACCGGCGTTCCCGAGTTCCACGGCGAAGGCCGGTGACACCAGCGCGTCGGTCGGGTGCGCGAGCACAGGGATGTCGAATCGGTAGGCGTCGATCTGCCACGCGGTCGACACTTCCTTCGACGACCGGGTACGACGCGATGGCACGATGTCCACATCGTCCAGCTCGTACGTGCGGCGGGCCGTCCGGCCCATGCCGATTTCAACGAGGTCGCGCACGCGCGCCCCTTTCTCGTGAGAATGCGGTTGTCCCGTCGACCGAGACGGGACCTACTGCGAACGCACCGAACCTACCGAGCGGCGTAGTTCGGCGCTCGGCAGTGATCGTGATGTCGTGCGGATGGCTCTCCTTGAGTCCCGCAGCGGTGATCTGCACGAACTGAGCGCGCTGCAGTTCCTCGATGGTCGATGCTCCGGTGTAGCCCATCGCGGCACGCAGACCACCGATGAGTTGGTGAGTAACCTGCTGCAGCGGCCCACGGAAGGGTACCCGTCCTTCGATGCCTTCCGGGACGAGTTTGTCCTCCGACAGGACGTCGTCCTGGAAGTAGCGGTCCTTGGAATACGACTTGGCCTCGCCTCGGGTCTGCATGGCTCCGAGCGAACCCATTCCGCGGTAGCTCTTGAACTGCTTACCGTTGACGAGGATCAATTCACCCGGCGATTCTGCGGTACCAGCGAGAAGTGAGCCAGCATCGCGGTGGACGCACCGGCAGCAAGAGCTTTCGCGACGTCGCCCGAGAACTGCAGCCCACCATCGGCGATCACCGGCACACCGAGGGCCGTCGCGGCCGCGGTGGCTTCGAGGATCGCGTGATCTGCGGCGCCCCCACGCCTGCGATGACGCGGGTCGTGCAGATCGAGCCCGGTCCGACACCGATCTTGACAGCATCGACACCGGCTTCGATGAGCGCAGTGGCTCCGGCGCGGGTGGCGACGTTTCCGCCGATGATCTGCACGCGGTCACCGACCTCGGCCTTGAGCTTCGAGATCATGGCCAGCACCCCGGCGGAGTGTCCATGGGCGCTGTCGACGACGATCACGTCGGCTTGGGCGTCGGCGAGCGTCATCGCGCGGGTCCAGGCCTCGTCGCCGACACCGACGGCAGCACCGACGAGGAGCCGCCCGTCGCGGTCCTTCGTGGCGTTGGGATGTTGTTCGGTCTTGACGAAGTCCTTGACCGTGATCAGACCGGTGAGCTTGCCCTGCCCGTCGACGATCGGCAGCTTCTCGATCTTGTGGCGACGCAGAAGCCCGAGTGCGGCCTCCGCCGTCACGCCTTCACTCGCGGTGACGAGCGGTGCTTGGTCATCACCTCGGCAACCGGTCGGTTCTGATCCACCTCGAACCGCATGTCACGGTTGGTGATGATGCCGACGAGCTGGCCTGCATCATCGGTCACGGGCAGACCCGAGATCCGGAAACGCGCGCACTTCGCGTCGACGTCGGCGAGGGTGTCGGTGGGCTTGCAGGTCACCGGATCGGTGACCATGCCCGCCTCCGAGCGCTTGACCGTCTCGATCTGCGCTGCCTGCGTCTCGGCAGGCATGTTGCGATGCAGGACGCCCATGCCACCGGCGCGCGCCATGGCGATGGCCATACGCGATTCGGTGACCGTGTCCATGGCGGAACTGACCAGCGGGATCCTCAGTCTGATCTCCCGGGTCAGCTGACTCGAGGTGTCGACCTGGCTGGGAACGATGTCCGAGGCCGCGGGCAGCAGCAGCACATCGTCGAAGGTCAGACCGAGCATTGCGACCTTGTTCGGGTCGTCGCCGCCGGTGTGCACATGCCCTCCGGTACTACTCATGCGGTTCGGACCCTCCGTGGTGATCGATGGGTGCGGACGGACGGACCGTCCGGCAGTGGGATTGTGTGAACGACAGCGCCGAAGGTGGCGTAGCCGTCGACGACCATGGTATCTGTTTGCAACCGCGCGACTTGCCGCAACCCTGGTCGGCGTGCTCGAGATCTCGCTGATACGCCCCGTTCATCGGCGTGTCCACCCTCGACGGCTGGCGCGGACCCCCTCGAACTGCGTACCGTGGTGGCGTGCGTGATCAGTTGCCCCCCGGTCTGCCACCGGATCCGTTTGCAGGAGATCCCGACGATCCGTCCGCCGCATTGGACGCGATCGAGCCGGGTCAGCCCTTGGACCCTGCCGAACGACTCGCGGTCGAAGAGGATCTTGCCGACCTCGCGGTGTACGAGGCGTTGCTGGCTCCGCGCGGAGTCCGTGGCCTCGTCGTGTGCTGTGAGGATTGCCATCAGGAGCACTACCACGACTGGGACATGCTCCGCGCGAACCTGCTCCAGCTGCTCGTCGACGGCACGGTCCGCCCCCACGAGCCCGCTTTCGATCCGTCCCCCGACGCGTACGTCACCTGGGACTACTGTCGCGGCTACGCCGACGCGTCGATGAACGAGGCCATGCCGGTCGATCCCTACGGACTCGATTCCTGACGACCCGACCCGACGACGCAGCGACGAAAGGCCCGGCAGCTCACACTGCCGGGCCTTTCTCGTTGGTCCGACGTCAGGCGCCGCCGGACGTCGTCTCGTCGATGTCCAGGTCGGCCGATGAGGCTGTGCGGTGCTCGAGCCTGCGTGTCGGACCCGGACGACGTACTCGGTTCCGGCGTGGACACCGTGGTCGTCGGAGCGGGTTGGGTCGTCCCGGTCGAATCCGGGGTGGATGTATCGGTGGCCGGCGGCACGGACGGAGAGGTTGTCTCCACCGGCGACGTAGGCGCATTCAGGATCGTCGGATCCACGGTCGACTCCGGCTTCGCCGTGGGTTCGACAGGTGCCGACGTCTGCGGTCCACCCGGGGTGCTCTGCTGCACCGGTGGGACAACCCCGGCTTCGGGACCGGGAGGCAGTGGCATTCCCGGGAGGGCGGGCGGTACCGGCAGCGTCGGCACGATGCGGTTCATCTCTTCGGTGAGCCGCTGCATCCAATCGCCGAGCTCGTTGCGTTGACCCGTATCCTTCACGCCCGACGAACGGGCCTCCGCCGATCGAAGTAGTTCGTTCGCGGCCTCGGTATCGCCTTCTGCAATCAGTTCCTCGGCCCTCTGCAGGCTCGAACTGGTGTCGAGCCTCGCCATGGTCGACTCGGCCTGTTCGCTGAACACGACTTCCTTGACGCCCCAGAGCGCGTCTCCCGGTTCCGCGCTGTACGAGACCGTGGCGGCACCACCGATGGCGGCTGCGATGAGCGCAGCGGCCCCGGCGAGAGGGCGAATGAGTCGAAGCTGTCCCTTGGAGCGTGAAGGCGGTTGCGCCGCCAGGGCCTCGCGCGCGCCGAGTTCACGGTTGACCGCTGCGACGACCTCATCGAAATCGGGGCCGGCAGGTAGGGGATCTGCCAGGATCTCCGCCCGCCACCCTGCGAGCATCGTGGCGAGTTCGTACTCCTCGGTCGACTGGGTCTCCACTGGACCATCGCCCGAGATCGCATCGATGAGGGCGTCATCGCGCCGCACTGCCGCGATGTCCACGGGGGTGCCGTCGTCGGGAAAATCGTCGGATATGCCGTGCCCCGCGCCGCGCCTCCTACCCATTCCTCTCACCTGCTCTCGTCACTTCCTTCTTGAGTTTCGCGATGGCCCGGTGCTGGGCCACACGGATCGCACCTGCAGTACTCCCGAGCGCCGACGCCGTCTCTTCGGCCGACATCCCCATGACCAGACGCATGATCAGGATCTCCCGCTGCTTCTCGGGCAGCGTGCCGAGCAGATCCTTCATCTGCCGGCTCGCTTCCGAGTTCAACGCGTGTTCCTCGGGACTGTCGTCGAGCGACATCACTTCGGGTACATCGGCTACCGGATCCGCACGGTTACGTGCAGAGTTGCGGTGCGCATCGGCGACCTTGTGTGCGGCAATGCCGTACACGAACGCCATGAAAGGACGCCCCTGATCCTGGTAACGGGGCAACGCCGTCATCACCGCCAGGCACACCTCCTGCGCCACATCGTCTGCCGAAAGCTGTCCACGCTCGGCAGATCCGACCCGCGCCCGGCAATACCGGACGACGAGAGGCCGAATACTTGCTAGTACTCGAGCGAGAGCAGTCCGATCGCCCTGCGCAGCCGCAGCAACGGCGGAGCCCAACTCCTCACCCATAACAGTCATCGAATGCGCAAGTCCTGGCGTTACAAGTGGCACGGTCCCCCAACCGGGCGTGCTTCCACCTGGCAGTGGAACTCCTCCAGAGTAACGACACCCCTTGCCTAACCATTGCGTGCGGGCACCGAACTAGGGCCGGATCGTTGCGAAGTTGCCACCACCACGCGCCACAGCCGTGGCGCATTCGCTCCGCACACGTTCGGCGTCGGTACCCGCACCCAGCCCGACGAGCAACATCGACGCCGCCCACCGCAGCGGAATCAACCCGTGGACAGCAGCCCGATCACACACTTCGGCCGCAAGTTCGAGAGCCGGGGTCGGGTCTGCAGAATCGGTGAGTGCGGCGGCCCGGAGAAGGTCGGACTTCACCCGGTGGCGCACCGACCCGAATGTCTCGGAGTCCGCCGCACCACGCGCCGCGAACGCTCGCGCGGTCTCGAAGTCGCCGGAGGCCAGGGCGGTCTCCGCCGTGACCCAGGACAACCGGATCCGCTGACGCAACAATCTGTCGTCACCCGGCCGAGACCCGGCGAGAATCTCGGCACACCGATGGAGCAGCCGATGTGCCTGCGCAAGTCGCCCGCGGCCGAGCGCATCGGCTGCAAGGCCGGTCAGTGCGTCGCAGCG
>BBEG01000090.1 GCA_001312645.1 Rhodococcus sp. JCM 9791 | reverse complement strand
TTGTCGAGTTTCCGGAGTTCCCCACCCATGCTCGAATTGTATAGAACGTACATTCGAGTGACAAGGTATTCTGGAACATGTGTTCGAGTCGAATCGGTCTTCGAATTGCTGCGCCGATAGTGCCGCAGAGATCGGATCACGGGCTGTCGACGCCTGAGCTGATCTATCTCGGCCGACCCGCGTGGGGTGTCGGTCGTCGGCGATATCGTGGACACAGGACTCGAGACCGAGTCTGTGCTCGACGAAGTGAGGGTCGATCGTGGCCGCGCAGGATCCGCTGCAGACGCAGCGCGACGCCGGACCCGACGTCGCTGCGGAGTTGGCTGCGGCCGGATTCGTCGAAGCCAAGGAGATCGGACGCGGCGGATTCGGCATCGTCTACCGCTGTCGAGAGGTCGCGCTCGACCGGATCGTGGCGGTCAAAGTGCTCACCTCCGACCTCGGTGCCGACAACCTCGAACGGTTCCTGCGCGAGCAGCGGGCGATGGGGCAGCTCTCCGGGCATCCGAACATCGTCAACGTGCTGCAGGTCGGCGCCACCGAATCCGGTCGTCCCTATCTGGTGATGCAATACCACCCGCGGGATTCGCTCGACGCATTGATCCGTCGTTCCGGCCCGCTGCACTGGCACGATGCCCTCGAACTCGGCGTCAAGCTGTCCGGCGCTCTCGAAACGGCGCATCGTCTCGGCATCGCGCACCGCGACGTCAAACCGGCGAACATCCTGCTCACCGAGTTCGGTGAACCACAGCTCACGGATTTCGGGATCGCCCGGATCCGTGGGGGATTCGAAACCGCGACCGGTGAAGTCACCGGGTCCCCGGCATTCACCGCGCCGGAAATCTTGTCGGGGCGCACACCGACGGCAGCGTCCGACGTCTACAGTCTCGCGGCGACGGTCTTCTGCGCACTGACCGGTCACGCCGCCTTCGAACGCCGCAGCGGTGAACGAGTGGTTGCCAGTTCGTGCGCCTGACAACCCAGCCGATCCCCGACCTGCGGGCAGATGGAGTCCCCGACGAATTGTGCGCCGCGATCGAACAGGCGATGTCGGTGGACCCGGACTCCCGGCCGTCGACCGCCGCCGAATTCGGCGAAATCCTGCGCGCCGTGCAGGCCGAGCACGGGCTTCGCGTCGATGATCTCGCAGTGGCCGGAATGGCGAGCGAACCCGGCGGAGTGCAGGGAACAGGCAGTGGCGCAACACCATCCGCTACCATTTCCACGAGTGGACGCGCACGTTCACGTCGTACGAGCGGCAGGTCCACCACCCCACCCGCCCCCGCAACTCGGTTCCGTCCGCCGGTTCCTTCCCGGCGACTCGTGGCGCGGTGGAAGTTGCTGAACCTCCTCGACGACTCGCATCGTCGCCGCCTGATCGTTGTGCATGCACCACCGGGTTTCGGTAAGACGATGCTCGCGATCGAGTGGCGCTATCAACTCGACGACCAGGGTGTCGGGGTGGCGTGGCTCAACGTCGACCACGACGACAACAACGTCGTGTGGTTCCTCGCGCACCTTGTCGAGGCGGTCCGGCAGGTACGGCCCACCCTCGCGCAAGAGCTGGGGCAAGCACTCGACGAACACGGCGACGACGCCGAACGCTACGTTCTGACCTCGCTGGTCGACGAGATCCACGCGGCAGGTGAGCGGCTCGTGGTGATCATCGACGACTGGCATCGCGTCACCGATTCCGCGACCATCGCGGCCATGGCATATCTGCTCGACAACGGGTGCCATCACCTCCAGGTCATGGTCGTCGGACGCACCCGCGCGGGCCTGCCTGTCAGCCGCATGAGGGTTCTCGACGAACTCGTCGAAATCGACCACAGCATGCTCACTTTCGACGTCGACGAAACAAAGAAGTTCCTCTCCCGGCACACCGACATCGTTCTCGATGACGAAATCGTCGCGGATCTCGTCGCAGCCACCGACGGGTGGCCCGCGGCGTTGCAACTTGCGTCCGTGTCGCTGCGAGGTCACGACGACCCCGCGCATCTCGTCGCCCACCTGTCCGGACGCCACCGTGGCATCGGACAGTTCCTCACCGAGAACGTCCTCACCTCGGTGGACGACGAACTCCTCGACTTCCTGCTCACTGCCGCGGTCACGGAGCAGACGTGCGGGAGCCTCGCGTCGGCGCTGAGCGGGCACGGACATGGGCAAGCGATGCTCGAAGACATCGAGGACCGCGATCTGTTCCTGCATCGTGTCGATGACGACGGACGGTGGTTCCGTTTCCAGCCGTTGTTCGCGGAGTTCCTGCGGCAACGTCTCGAACGCGACTTCCCCGAACGGTTGCCCGGACTCCACCGGACCGCAGCACACTGGTTCGAACAGCATTCGATGACGAGCGAAGCCGTCGATCATGCCCTCGCGGCTGCCGACGACGACTACGCCGTCGACATCGTCGAACGCGACGCACGGATCCTGCTCGCGAACGGGCGTGCCACCACGCTGCTCGGTCTGGTCGCGAAGCTGCCGCGCGGCACCGTGGCAATGCGACCGCGGCTGCAGCTCGCTGTGGCGTGGGCTCACGTCGTCACCCACAACGCCGAACGTGGACTCCGTGCTCTCGCCTTGGTCGACCGCGGTCTCGATGCCGGCAAGGTCACGGGTGACGAGGCCGTCGACATCGCGGTCGAGGTCGAAGTGGTTCGGCGATTCGTCGACGTGCGGGCAGATCGAACCGGTAGGGAAGACGGCTTCGTCAGCCGTCTGATGGCGCGGGCCGGGACCCTGTCGCCGATCGTGGTGTCTTCAGGGTTGAACACCGCGACGTTCGACGCGGTGTATCGCGGCGATTTCGAAGCAGCGCGGCGGTTGCAGGAGCTTGCCGAGAGCTACCACGATCGCAACCCAGGCCCGTACAACCTCGTGAACGGCTACACGCTGCTCGGCCTTGCGGCACTCGAACAACTCGACACCGACAGCGCGGGCGACCTCTTCCGAGAAGCGTGGCGAATTTCCCGACTTGCCAGCGGGACACATTCGACGCCGACGTTGCTCGCGGGATCTGTGCTGGGGGAGTTCCTGTACGAACAGGGCAGCCTCGAGGAAGCAGAGCGGCTGCTCGACGAAGGCTACAGGCTGGGAGCCGAAGGCGGCGTCGTCGATTTCAAGATTTCCCGCTATGTCATAGGTGCCCGCGTCAAGGAGTTGCGTGGTGATCGCGTTACGGCGGCGAGTCGTTTGGCCGACGGCGCGCGCATCGCCTCGGAGATGGGACTCGAACGCTTGGCCGCGGCAGTCGAGAACGAACGCGTCAAGCTCGGTATTCCGATCGCACATCCGCGACCGGTCGTCGAATACGGTCGTCCGCGTCCCGGTACGGGAATTGCGTTGCACACCGCCCAGATCGAAGAGGACACCGCGATCCGGTTGCTACTCGCCGATCCCTCGCCGGAACATCTCGTGCTCGCCCACAGGTGGGCGAGCGAGTGGTTCGTATTGCTGCAGGAGCTCGGATTCCTGCACCGCGCGCAGCGTGCTCTCGAACTCGTCGACGAATGCGAAAAGCGCGGTGCTGCTCCGGATCACGAATGATCCGAGGCGGCACCGCGTCGCTGCAGGTGGCTGATCAGACCCACAGGGTCGTGATATCCGTGGCCTCCCCCGCCGGTGCGGCCGGTTCTCCCGCCGGCGTGCGGGAGAACCGCGGAGCCGGAGCGTGCTGGGTGATGCCCTCGAGCTCGATTAGCGACCCGCGTGAGGCAATGTGCTCGTTTGCCGGTGCCTCGGCGAACGTGAGAACGGGGGAGACACACGCGTCGGTACCGAGGAAGATCGCCGACCACTCGTCGCGCGTCTTCGACAGGAACTTCTCGGTGAACAGCTTCTTCATCTCCGGCCACGACGCCCGGTCGTTCTGGGCGGGCAGTTCGGCCGCGTCGAGGTCGAGACCCTTCAGTAGAAGCGCGTAGAACTGCGGCTCGATCGAACCGACGGCCATGTACTTGCCGTCCTTCGTCTCGTACACCTCGTAGTACGGGGCGCCGGTGTCGAGCATGTTCACGCCGCGTTCGTCCGACCATGCGCCGCGGCCGCGGAACGCCCACATCATGTGTGACAGTGCCAGCGCGCCGTCGACCATCGCCGCGTCGACGACCTGACCCTTGCCGGACACGCCTCGTTCGACGAGCGCGGAGAGGATGCCGAAGAGCAGGAACATCGAGCCGCCGCCGAAGTCGCCGACCATGTTCAGCGGAGGCACCGGCCGCTCACCCTGACGGCCGATCGCGTGCAGCACGCCGGTGAGGGAGATGTAGTTGATGTCGTGGCCGGCGGCGTTCGCCAGCGGGCCTTCCTGACCCCAGCCCGTCATCCGGCCGTAGACGATGCGCGGATTGCGTTCGAGCACCACGTCGGGGCCCAGACCCATGCGCTCTGTCACTCCGGGACGAAAACCCTCGATGAGCACGTCGGCGCGCTCGAGCAGCGAGAGCACCTTCTCGATGTCGTCAGGGTTCTTGAGGTCGGCCTCGATGATCCGGCGATTCCGCTGGATCGGGTCGCGCGCGCCTTCCGGCGGGATCCCGCCGGGCCGCTGGACCGTGACGACGTCGGCGCCGAGATCGGCGAGCAGCGTCGCTGCGTGCGGTCCGGGGCCGAGCCCCTTGAACTCGACGACGCGGATACTCGCGAGGGGACCCTTCTTCTCAACAGCTTCAGCGGACACTCGTCGAACCTCACTCCGATGCGTAGGGACTATCGCCTCGGAGAGTACCTTAGCGAGCGTTCAACATATGGGGTGTGTCACTGCTCGTACAGGTCGCCCTCACCGAGTCCGGTCGCCTCGAACGCTTCTTCGAGATTGCCGTGGCGTACGACCGTGACGACCTGGTCCTCGACCACACGAAACGCGATGGCCTCCCTCACCGGTGTGTCGGGGTCGGACGCCAGGTGGACGTCTCTTCGACGACGACGATGCCGTGGTGCACGAACATGCGTCCGATCTCGAGCGTGACGCCCGACGAAGTCGCCCACTCGCGCAACTCGTCGAGACCCTGATCGGGATCATCGTCGTCGGTGGGCAGAACAATGTCGTCGCTGGACAACTCCACCAGGGTGTCGATGTCGTTGCTGTTGACGGCATCGTGCCAGGCCAGGACGGTCGCGATCTCCGAGGTGCTCATGCGTCCCAGACTAGGTCAACCGGGTCGGTGTCAACACGATTGTGACCTGATCTGTTGCCGAGTGAGGTGCGTACGGAGCAGAGTGGGTGCCATGACGATCAGCGGCCAACTCGTGAGCTTCGTGCCGAGCACCGATCTCGATGTCTCGGAGATGTTCTACGTCGACACCCTCGGCTTCCGGAAGATCGATCGGGACAACTTCACGCTGGTGATCGACGGCGGCGAAGGAGCCCCCGTGCGGATCACCCTCGTGCAGTCGCGCGGAGAGACCGGATACACCGCCCTGGGCTGGCGGGTTCTCGACCTCGACGAGACAGTCGAACGACTCCGGGCCAAGGGCGTCGACTTCATTCGGTACACCGGCATGGATCAGGACGACCACGACGCGTGGACCGCGCCCGACGGGCTGCGTGTCGCGTGGTTCCGCGACCCCCACAGCAACGTCCTCTCGCTCATCGAGAATCACGTCTGACGCAGGCCTACGCCCCGCCCATCTCCCCGGCGATGAGCGAGACCATCGCGACCCAGGCCCTCGCGTCGGATGCGCGAACTGGTCGGTGGTGCCAGTATGCGATATCGGTACAGATCAGCTACAGCCGCTTGTGTTTCCGCACGACGGGCAGGCGTGACACGACCCTGCCCTCTGCATCTGTACACCGCACTGCATGCAATACGGAGCATCCGACTCCCTCCCGGCCACGGAGGCAGGCCCCCGGCGGGTGCCGACGTCGAGATCAGCAATGTCGTTCGCGGGTAGCTCGGGAGGGAGACCGTCATGGGCGGCACGCTCACCGCCGGTACGGACACCCAGCTCCATCCGTTCCTCGGTCTCGAGATAGTCGACGGCGAGGCGCCGGAAGATGTAGTCGAGGATCGAGGAGGCGATCCGCAGGTCGGGATCGTCCGTGATACCCGCCGGCTCGAATCGGGTACTGGTGAACGCCCGCACGAACGTGCGCAGTGGAACCCCGTATTGCAGACCGTAACTGACGGCCATCGAGAACGCATCCATGATCCCGGCAAGGGTGGAGCCTTGCTTCGACACGCGCAGGAACATTTCGCCCGGACGCCCGTCGTCGTACTCGCCGATCGTGACGAAACCCTTGCAGTCGGCCACCCGGAACTCGAACGTACGTGAATTGCGGGTGCGTGGCAGGCGTTCGCGGCGGGCCGTCGCGACCGGCGCTGTCACGGCCTCCCCGGTCGCTGCGGCCTCGAGGTCGAGAGGGGCTGCCCGAGCTTGCAGTTGTCGCGGTAGACGGCCAGAGCCTTGAGACCGAGGCGCCACGCGTCGACATACAGGGCGGCGATGTCGTCGACAGTCGCGGACTCCGGCAGGTTCACGGTCTTCGAGATGGCACCCGACAGGAACGGCTGCACCGCCGCCATCATCGTCACGTGCCCGCGAGCTGCGATCGCATTGTCGCCCATCGACGTTGCGAATACCGCCCGGTGCTCGGCGAGTACATGCGGAGCGCCCGTGAGTGTGTGTTGCAGGTCGAGATGCGCCACGATGTCGGCGACCTCGGCGGGGTTGTATCCGAGCCGCGACAATGCGCGCGGAACAGTGCGGTTGACGATCGACAGACTGCCACCGCCCACGAGTTTCTTCGTCTTCACCAGCGCCAGATCGGGTTCGATGCCGGTGGTGTCGCAGTCCATCGCCAAGCCGATCGTGCCGGTGGGGGCGAGTACCGTGACCTGACTGTTCCGCACCCCGTGTTCAGTGCCGTCTGCGACCGCGCGATCCCACGCCTCACGCGCCGCCGCAAGCACGTCCGGTGGCGCGAGGTCGGAATCGATGTCGTCGACGGCCCCGCGGTGCCGCGCGAGCACACCGAGCATCGGTTCACGGTTCTCGGTGAAACCGTCGAACGGTCCGAGGCGTCGCGCGAGCTGTGCAGACACCTCGTACGCGTGACCCGTCATCAGCGCGGTGACCGCGGCGGCGTAGGCGCGCCCGGCATCGCTGTCGTACGGAAGTCCTGAGGCCATCAGCAGCGCACCGAGATTCGCGTAGCCGAGCCCGAGTTGCCGGAACCGGCGGGACGTCTCACCGATCTTGTCGGTCGGGTAATCGGCACGACCCACCAGAATTTCCTGCGCGGTGAGCATCACCTCGACGGCACGGCTGAACCCGTCCACGTCGAACACGCCGTCCTCCCGCAGGAACTTCAGCAGGTTCATGCTCGACAGATTGCACGCCGAGTCGTCGAGATGCATGTATTCGGAGCAGGGGTTGGATCCGTTGATCCGCCCGGTGGTGGCCGCGGTGTGCCAGCGGTTGATGGTGGTGTCGTACTGCATGCCGGGGTCGGCGCACTCCCACGTGGCAGCGGCGATGCGCTGCATCAGGTCTCGTGCACGAACCGTGCGTACCGCGGCGCCGGTCGTGACCGCACGCAACGGCCACTGCGCATCGTCGACGACAGCTGCATGAACTCGTCGGTCACCCGCACCGAATTGTTCGCATTCTGGTACTGCACCGAATGAATGTCGGAACCGTCGAGACCCATGTCGAATCCGGCGTCGGCGAGCACCCGAGCCTTGCGTTCTTCGATCGCCTTGCAGTCGACGAACTCGTCGATGTCGGGATGCGAGACGTCGAGAATGACCATCTTCGCGGCACGCCGGGTCTTCCCACCCGACTTGATGGTCCCTGCCGACGCATCGGCGCCGCGCATGAAACTGACCGGGCCAGACGCGGTGCCGCCCCCACCGAGAGGTTCCGCGGACGATCGGATGCGGGAGAGGTTCACGCCCGCCCCGGAACCACCTTTGAAGATCACCGCTTCCTGCCGGTACCACTCGAGGATCGAGTCGATGGTGTCGTCGACCGACAGGATGAAACACGCACTGGCCTGCTGCGGGGTGTCGGGAACGCCGATGTTGAACCACACCGGACTGTTGAACGACGCCTTCTGATGTACGAGCAGACAGGTCAGCTCGGCGGCAAATGCCTCCGGGTCGTCGAGGTGGCCGTCGGCGGCACCCCACGCGGTGATCGTGTCGACGATCCGCGCCACCACATCGCGCAACGAGTCTTCGCGCCCCTCGGTGCCGAGCCGGCCACGGAAATACTTCTGGGTGACGATGTCCGTGGCGTTCTGCGACCAGAACTCCGGGAACTCGACGCCGAGCTGCTCGAAGACGACCTCACCGGTGCGTGATGGACGATGCGGGCATCGCGGCGCTGCCATGGCACCTCGTCACGTGCCTGTGTGTTCGTGTGTGGTGCACTGCTCATCGCTTTCCTTTCGGGGCGACGACGGATGCCACATATAGTCCCACCATGGTCTCACCGCGTCCTCATATTTCCCCGCGTCCCCCCGTCTCTCCACGGCTCGGCACTCCGCTGTCTTCCACCGCGACCCGTGTCCTGCTGCTCGGATCGGGTGAACTCGGCAAGGAAGTGATCATCGCGTTGCAGCGACTCGGCGTCGAGGTGATCGCCGTCGACCGATACGCCGACGCGCCGGGCCACCAGGTCGCACACCGGGCCCACACCATCGACATGGGCGACCCGGAGGCGGTGCTCGCGATCATCGAGGCCGAGCGTCCCCACCTGGTGGTGCCCGAGATCGAGCGATCGCCACCGATGCGCTCGCCGTCGTGGAGGAGCGGGGCCTCGCCGAGGTGATCCCCAACGCGCGGGCCACGCAGTTGACGATGAACCGCGAAGGGATCCGTCGGCTCGCCGCGGAAGAACTCGGATTGCCGACGTCGCCGTACCGGTTCGCGAACTCGCTCGACGACGTGCGCGCCGCCACCGCGGAGATCGGTTTCCCGTGCGTCATCAAGCCCGTCATGTCGTCGTCCGGCAAGGGACAGTCGACGGTGCGTTCGGACGACGACCTGGACGCAGCGTGGGAGTACGCGCTTGCCGGTGGTCGCATCAACCACGGCACCGTCATCGTGGAGGGTTTCGTCGACTTCGACTACGAGATCACCCAGCTCACCGTGCGCGCCGTCGGCGAATCGGGGGAGGTCGAGACGTTCTTCTGCGAGCCGATCGGCACCTGCAGAGTGCCGGCGACTACATCGAATCGTGGCAGCCGCAGCCCATGAGCGACGCGGCGCTGGTTCGGTCGCGTGAGGTCGCGGCGGCCGTGACCGGCGCACTGGGCGGCCGGGGAGTGTTCGGCGTCGAACTGTTCGTCAAGGGCGACGACGTCTATTTCTCCGAGGTCAGCCCGCGCCCACACGACACCGGACTGGTGACCATGGGAAGCCAGCGCTACTCCGAGTTCGAACTGCACGCCCGCGCGATCCTCGGGCTACCGGTGGACGTGGAGCACCTGCGTCCGGGCGCATCGGCTGTCATCTACGGGGGTGTCGACGCAACCGGAATCGCGTTCGACGGCCTCGCCGACGCCTGCGTGTGCCCGAGACGGATGTGCGCCTGTTCGGCAAACCCGAATCGTTCCTGCGTCGGCGGATGGGTGTGGCCGTGTCGACCGGCCCGGACATCGACAGTGCCCGCGAACGCGCGACGCTCGCCGCGTCCCTCGTTCGCCCCGTCACGCCGTGAGCGCAGGCGCCGAGCTTCTCGTCGGGCTGGCGATCCTCGTCGGGCTGGTCGGCATCGTCGTGCCGATCCTGCCCGGCGTTCTGCTGATCTTCGGCGCGATCGCGGTGTGGGCGTTCATGACCGGCGGCACTGTCGCATGGACGGTGTTCGCGGTCGCGACGGTTGCGATGGTGGTCACCGGGATCGTCAAATACACCTGGCCGGGCAGACGACTCGCGAAGTCTGGAGTGCCCAACCGTTCGCTGCTCATCGGCGGTCTGCTCGGCATCATCGGATTCTTCGTGATCCCGGTGATCGGCCTTTTCCTCGGATTCCTGCTCGGAATGTACGTGTCCGAGGCTCAACGGCATCGGACGCACAGCGGAGCATGGCGCTCGACGGTGGAGGCGACGAAGGCCGTGGGCCTGTCGATGCTCGTCGAACTACTCGGCGGGCTCATCGCCGCGGGCGTGTGGCTGGGTGCCGTGTTGTTCGCCTAGGTTCCCCGTGCCCGACATGAATATGGCCGAAGGTCACCTTCAGACATTCCAGCTGAATGAAGGTGACCTTCGGCCGACATCGCCGTAGGCGACGGACTACTTCTGTGGTTCGGACGCGCGGAACATGTCGTCGCGCTCGACGACCTTCACGCGCTCACGACCCTCTGCCTCACCGAGGCTGCGCTCGTGCGCGTCGAGTCGGTACCAGCCTGCCACGTCGTGTACGGCAGCTGCTTTTCTTCGAGGAACTTCACGACGTCGTCCTCGCCCGGCAGTTCGGGAGCGGTGAGACGGCCCGAGGCACGGTCCTCGAGGAGGTTCGCGACGGTCTCGTTGGCATCGCCCTTGGTGTGGCCGATCAGGCCGACCGGGCCACGCTTGATCCAACCGGTGACGTACGTGCGCGGCATGAACCGGTCGTGACCTTCGACGGTGTCGTCGGCGAGCACACGTCCGGCCTCGTTGGGGACGGTGCCGGCCTGATCGTCGAACGGCAGGTTCGCGATGTTCTGCGACAGGTAGCCCACCGCGCGGTACACGGCCTGCACGTCCCAGTCGCGGGTCTTGCCGGTGCCGCGGACGTTGCCGGTGCCGTCGAGTTCCGTGCGCTCGGTGCGTAGACCGACGACCTTGCCGTCCTCTCCGAGAACCTCGGCGGGCGACTCGAAGAAGTGCAGGAACAGCTTGTGCGGGCGATTGCCGGCGTCGCGGATGGCCCAATCCTGCAGGGTGTTGGCGACCATGTCGACCTGCTTGGAGTTGCGGCGCGCCGCCTCGGAGCCGGCGTCGTAGTCGATGTCCTCGGGATCGACGATGACCTCGATGGTCGGCGAGTGATCGAGTTCGCGCAGCTCGAGAGGGGTGAACTTGGCCTGCGCCGGCCCTCGACGCCCGAAGACATGCACCTCGACGGCCTTGTTGTTCTTCAGGCCCTCGTAGACGTTCGGCGGGATCTCGGTGGGCAGCAGTTCGTCGCCGGTCTTGGCGAGCACACGCGCGATGTCGAGTGCGACGTTGCCGACACCGAGGACGGCGACCTTCTCGGCCTCGAGCGGCCAGGTGCGTGGGACGTCGGGGTGACCGTCGTACCACGACACGAAGTCGGCGGCGCCGTAGCTGCCGTCGAGGTCGATGCCGGGGATCTTCAGTTCACGGTCGGCGTTGGCGCCGGTCGAGAAGATCACCGCGTCGTAGAAGCGGTACAGGTCGTCGAGTGTGATGTCGACGCCGTAGTCGAGGTTGCCGAGCAGACGCACGTTCGGCTTGTCGAGCACCTTGTGCAGCGCGGTGATGATGCCCTTGATGCGCGGATGGTCGGGTGCCACGCCGTAGCGGATGAGGCCGAACGGCGCCGGCATGCGTTCGAACAGGTCGATGCTCACCCCGGGATCCTGCGCAGTGTCGGACTTCATGAGTGCATCGGCGGCGTAGATACCGGCGGGGCCGGCACCGACGATCGCGACGCGAAGGGGACGGCTCTGATCAGTCATCGGGGGATCATCTACCTCTTCGGTGTGCGGACGGACATATCCAGCTTAAATTAAGGCTGCCCTCAGTGGGCGGGCGCAGGTCGCGCGGGATGACGGTGGAGGAGAACTCCGGGAAACGTCGGGAGAATCGCTTCAGCGACAACACATGTGGGCACTCACGCGGCACAGGTCGACGGCGAGGCGTCGGACGAGCGGAGTGGTGGCCATGGTCAATTCCTACCTCACTAGGGTTTATTGGCGCAAATGCGGCCGATCGAGGTGGATCCACCGAGGATAGGATCATCCGCATGGCACAACGGCGTGACCCCGAACCCGAACCCGACGGTCTCGACCCGAACGGATCCAGGAACAGCACACCCTGGCCGTTCATCGGCGCCGTCCTCGTGGTCGCCGTCCTCGCACTGGTGATCGTCGTCACGCAGTTCCTCTCGACCGATGGTGAGGCTCTCGACGACAACGAACGGATCGCGCGCACCACCAGCGACTACGTCAAGGCCGTCAACGCAGACGACGAGGACGTTCTCGTCATCCTCCGTTGCAGCGAACTGCGCCGCGGTGAGGGGCCGCTCGCCGGGGTCGACAGCGACATCGAGCTGCAGAGCACCGACAACATCGTCATCGACGGCGACAAGGCCACCGTCGACGTCACCACTGTGATCGACGGTGAGTCGACGACCGAGACATGGGACCTGACCCTCGCTGACGACGTGTGGCGCGTCTGCACCGCCTGATCAGCCGGGTTCGATCCTGCGGATCGCCGGTCGACCCACCTCCCGCGTAGTCGCTCGGGCCTGACCTGTGAAAAGGTATTCCCGTGAGCTACGCAGGTGATATCACACCGCAGCACGCCTGGGAGCTGCTGCAGGAAAATCAGGATGCCGTGCTCGTCGATGTGCGCACCGACGCCGAATGGAAATACGTGGGTGTCCCCGACACCGCACCCATCGAGCGCCGCACGCTGTTCGTCGAATGGGTGTCGTACCCCGCAGGTGCCCCCAACGAGCGCTTCGTCGATGAGCTGAAGGCCGCCGGGGTCGGTGGCGGACCGGTGATATTCCTCTGTCGCTCGGGTCAGCGTTCGATCGGCGCCGCGGAAGCTGCGACGGCCGCGGGCCTGGCCCCTGCATACAACGTTCTCGAAGGATTCGAAGGGCCGCTCGATGCCGACAAGCATCGCGGCGGACAGGGCTGGCGGGCCGCGGGCCTGCCGTGGAGGCAGTCGTGAGTGCAATTCCCCAGGGCGGTGCGTTCAGCAAGACGCTGCCCGATTCGGTGCGCCCCGCCACGCTCGGCGTGCGCGGTGGTGTGATGAGGTCCGGTTTCGAAGAGACCTCCGAAGCGCTGTACCTCAACTCCGGGTTCGTCTACGAGTCGGCCGAGGCCGCCGAGCAGGCATTCACGGGTGAGGTCGACCACTTCGTGTACTCCCGGTACGGCAACCCGACCGTGAAGATGTTCGAGGAGCGGTTGCGGCTGCTCGACGGCGCGGAAGGCGCGTATGCCACAGCGTCGGGCATGTCGGCTGTGTTCACGGCGCTCGCGGCATTGCTCGGCAAGGGGGATCGCCTCGTCGCGGCCCGCAGTCTCTTCGGCTCATGCTTCGTCGTCTGCAACGAGATCCTGCCCCGATGGGGTGTGGAGACGGTGTTCGTCGACGGTGAAGACCTCGACCAGTGGGAGAAGGCGCTGTCGGTGCCCACGACCGCCGTATTCTTCGAAACCCCCTCGAACCCGATGCAGACCCTCGTCGACGTACGCAAGGTCTCCGAGATGGCCCATGCCGCAGGCGCAAAGGTGGTGCTGGACAACGTCTTCGCCACCCCGCTGCTGCAGCGCAGCCTCGACCTCGGTGCAGACATCGTCGTATACTCGGGCACCAAGCACATCGACGGCCAGGGCCGGGTGCTCGGCGGAGCGATCCTCGGGCCCCAGGACTATATCGACGGACCCGTCAAGAACCTGATCCGTCACACCGGTCCGTCGCTGAGCCCGTTCAACGCGTGGACGCTGCTCAAGGGCCTCGAGACGATGCCTGTTCGGCTCAATGCCGCGGTGGACTCGGCACTGCGCCTCGGCCGGTTCCTGGAGTCGAACGCCGCGGTGCGCTGGGTCAAGTACCCGTACCTCGAATCGCACCCGCAGTACGAGCTGGCGAAATCCCAGATGAGCGGCGGCGGCACGATCCTCACCTTCGAACTCGACGCCCCCGAGGGCGAAGGCAAGAAGCGTGCGTTCGAGTTGCTCAACAAGCTGCGCGTCGTCGACATCTCCAACAATCTCGGCGACACGAAGTCGCTCATCACTCACCCCGCGACCACCACCCACCGGGCGATGGGGCCCGAAGGACGCGCCGCGATCGGCCTGTCCGACGGCGTCGTGCGCCTGTCGGTGGGTCTCGAAGATCCCGAGGATCTGCTCGAAGACCTGGAGCAGGCGCTCGCCTGATCCGACAACACCGTGGGATACGCTGCGGGTGCCCTGCCAGTCGGTAGGGCACCCGCAGCGTTTCGGTGAAGCCGGTGAGAATCCGGCGCTGTCCCGCAACTGTGAGCCCGGTGATCGGCCGGGCGAGCCAGGTCGGCCGGCGCAGCGGGCACGTACTGGTCCTCGGACGAAGGACGGTATCGTGCCGCAACTGTTTGTTGCAGCCGTGCTGTTTTCGTCCTCCGAGCCACGGAGGATGGCTGTGCCCACCACTTCCCGCAGGTTTCTCACCGCAGGCATCGCTGCGTTTGCGTTGGTGATCGCCGGCTGCAGTAGCAGTGACGACGCCTCGTCGTCCGAGGGCACCACGACAGTGTCGTCCGAGGGCACCGCGCCTGCTGTCTCCGGTACTCCGCAGGCCATCGTGTCGCTGAGCCCGACCACCACCGAAATGCTCTACGCCGTCGGTGCGGGAGACCAGGTGATCGCCGTCGACGACCAGTCGGACTACCCGGAAGGCGTCCCCGTCACCGATCTGTCGGGCTACAACCCCAACGTCGAGGCCATCCTCGGCTACGAACCCGATCTCGTCCTCGCCACCGCCGACAACGGCGACCTCGTCGCGGGACTCGAGAGCGCCGGTGTCGACACCCTGATCCTCCCTGCCGCCGCCACCCTCGACGACACCTACGCCCAGCTCGAGCAGGTCGGTGCCGCGACCGGCCACATCGGTGATGCGGCCGAACTCGTCGCGCAGATGCAGACCGAGATCGGTGAGATCGTAGGCTCGGTGCCCCAGCGTGAGACCCCGCTGCGCTACTACCACGAACTCGACAACACGTACTACAGCGTCACCGACGACACCTACCTCGGCGAGATCTACGCGATGCTGGGCCTGACCTCCATCGCGACCGGAGGTGACGGATACCCGCAGCTGTCGGCCGAGTTCATCGTCGAACAGAACCCCGACCTGATCTTCCTCGCAGACTCGCAGTGCTGTGGTGTCACACCCGAAACCGTCGCCGAACGCGCCGGCTGGGCGGAGCTCACCGCTGTCCGCGACGGGCAGGTCCACGTCCTCGACGAGGACATCGCGAGCCGGTGGGGTCCGCGTGTCGTCGACCTCGTACGTGAACTCGCCGCCATCGTCATCGCCGTCCCCGCGGGTCAGCCTGCACCGTGATCGCGTCGCGCCGCCGCGCACTCGTGCTGGGTGGCGCGGTGATCGTCCTTCTCGGAGCGATGCTCATCGGGATCCTCGTGGGTCCCGCCGGGCTCACTCCCCGCGGCGTGTTGCTCGACATTCTCGACACGCTTCCGTTCATCGACGTCGACTCGGGTCTGAGCACACGGCAGCAGGCCATTCTGTGGAACATCCGCATGCCCCGCGTGGTGCTCGGCGTGATCGTAGGGGCGATGCTCGCGATCGCCGGCGCCGCCTACCAGGGCGTCTTCCGTAATCCGCTCGCCGACCCGTATCTCCTCGGAGTCTCGAGCGGTGCCGGACTCGGCGCAACCATTGCCATCGTCGTGGGCGGAGCCGCCGGATTCGCAGGGGTCCCTGTCGCCGCGTTCGTGGGCGGAATGCTCGCGGTGGGCGCGACCTACGCACTCGGGCGCACCGTCGGGGGCAGCCGCACCGAGGTGATCATCATCCTCGCCGGTGTGGCGGTCGCGGCCTTCGCCAACGCCATCCAGACCTTCTTCATGCAGCTCCACGACGACACCTTGCGCCAGGTGTATTCGTGGATGCTCGGACGTCTGTCCACCGACGGATGGTCGGACGTGCGAACGGTGCTGCCGTACGTCCTCGTCTCCGTCGTCGTGATCATGCTGCACCGACGCACCCTCGACGTCATGTCGGTCGGCGACGTCGAAGCCTCGAGCCTGGGCATCGACCCGGCCCGGGTGCGACTGATCCTCGTGTGCATCGCGACGCTCGGCACCGCTGCCGTCGTCTCGGCGAGTGGCCTGATCGGATTCGTCGGCATCGTCATTCCCCATGCCGTCCGGCTGCTGATCGGTCCTGGGCACCGACTGCTGCTGCCGCTGTCGCTGATGGCCGGCGCCGCCTTCCTCGTTCTCGCCGACGTCCTGGCACGCACCGTGATGTCGCCGGCCGAACTGCCGATCGGTGTCGTGACCGCGGCGATCGGCGCGCCGTTCTTCCTCGTCGTGCTTCGCCGGAGCCGAGGTGTCGCATGAGTGCCGTCATGTGTCGCGGCCTGTGCGCGGAGCGCGGCGGCGTGCAGGTACTGCACGACGTCGACCTCGTCGTCGGTGCAGGGGAATGGGTGTCGCTCGTGGGCCCCAACGGCTCGGGCAAGACCACACTGCTGCACGCGCTCGCCGGACTGGTCCCCGCGCTCGGTGACGTCGAGGTCGCGGGGGTGACGCCTCGTCACTCGGGGCGTCGCGCTATCGCCCGCGCAGTCGCACTGATGCCGCAGCGACCCATCGTTCCCGAGGCGTCACCGTGCGTGAGCTGATCCATCTCGGCCGCACCCCGCACATTCCCCGCTTCGGAAGCGAAACCCCGCGCGACCGCGAGATCGTCGAGCGAGTGATCACGCGACTCGAACTCGAGGACTTCGCGTCGCGGCTCGCGACCGCGCTGTCGGGTGGGGAACTGCAACGGGTCGTGCTGGCACGGGCGCTCGCGCAGCAACCGAATGTCCTCCTGCTGGACGAGCCGACCAGCGCCCTGGACATCGGGCATCAGCAGCAGGTGCTCGACCTCGTCGACTCGATGCGGCGTGAAGGGGAGCTGACGGTGATCGCGGCAATGCACGATCTCACGTCGGCGAGCCAATACGGTGAGCGTCTGATTCTGCTGAACCGAGGACGCGTCGTCGCCGACGGGGTGCCCGAAGAGGTGCTCACCGTCGACCGCATCGCCGACATCTACGGCGCACGGGTCGAGGTGCTCGACCGACCCGCGGGCCGGGCGGTGCTACCGCTGCGCGACCACCCGAAGGAGTGTTGATGGAGGTTGTGCTGCTGGGCACCGGTGCCGCAGACGGGTGGCCGAACCCGTTCTGCCGGTGCGGGTCGTGCGTGGACGCGGCGCGCAGGAACGACATTCGTGGTCAGACCGCAGCGTTGGTCGACAACACGCTCATGCTCGACTGCG
>BBEG01000089.1 GCA_001312645.1 Rhodococcus sp. JCM 9791 | reverse complement strand
GGCCGTGGAGGGCGTACGCCGTGTCGCACCTGTGGACACACGCGGCCTATGCGAAGTCCGCGTGTGCGGCGCCGCCCCCGTCGACCGCGGCACGATGATGCCACCGGTCAGTTGGTGACCCACAACTCTTCAGGCAACGGTGATCCCAGCGTGTACATGGTCACACCATGCAGATCCTTGCTCAGCGTGACGGAAGGTGCTGCCTTGACGTACCAGATGCCCGGGTTCAGTGCGACGAGCCGTTCCTGCGCGGTCTTGTACGCCGCTTGGCGTTCCTCCACCGTCGTGCCGACGCGGCCTGCATCCAGCGCGGCATTGAGTTCCGGATCGTTGATCCCGGTGAAGTTGCCCACGGAATCACCATGGAACGCGGTCCACAGCGAGTAATCCGGGTCTTGAGTGATCGCGGACGAGATCAGCATGTCGAAGTCTCGCGCGCGGCTCGGCCGGTGAGCGTGGCAAAGTCGGCAATCTCGACCTGGGCTTCGACGTTCTGGAACGCGCTCAGCTGAGCCTGCAATGCTTCCGCAACCTCTTTGCTCTCCGGCGTGGGATAGGACAGGAATGTGAACTTCACCGGCTTACCCTCTGCCGCAAGCTCGTCGAACAGTTTCTGAGCAGTGTCCTTGTCCTGCGTGGGCAATGCAACATCCACGAAGAACGGCGACGATTCGGGAAAGAGAGTGGCCGGGTACTCGGCGGCACCGTTGAAGACGGCGGCATTGATCGCATCCAGATCGGTGGCAAGTGCCACGGCTCGACGTGCCCGCTCGTCGTCGAACGGCGCACGGCGGAAGTTCATACCGAGAATCTGTCCGCCACCGGTCTGCACGACTTCGGTCGGGAACCCGGCCACCTCGGTATTTGCCAGAATCTCCCAACTGGACTCCGACGACAGATCTGCGCTGCCGGTCGTGATCGCATTGAACCGCTGGTTGGTGTCGGTCGAGGTGCGAACGGTAATGCGATCCAGGTAGGGCTTCGGCGCATCCCAGTAGCCGGGTTCTTCTCGAGTTCGATCACGCTCTGGCGGGTCCACTCGGTGAGGGTGAACGGGCCTGCACCTACCGGGTTCTCGTCGAACGCAGCTTGACCCTTCTGGAGTGCGGCGGGCGACGCGATCCAATTCATCGATGTGCCGAGCATGCCCTGCGGGAAGTGTGGATTCGGCGCCGCCAGCGTGATCGTCAACGTGGTCGGGTCGACCACCTCGGAGTTCGTCACCTGGGCGGCTTGCCTGATCGCCGTCGAACCCAGGGCCGATCGCGCAAGCGATCCCAATTGAATTTGACCGCCGAAGCATCGAGCGGGGTGCCGTCGGTGAACGTCAGACCCGGCTGCAGAGTCAGCGTGAATGTGGTTCCGCCGTCTGCGGTGGAGAAATCTGTGGCCATCTTGTATTCGATCTCGAACGTGTCGAGATTATTGATCATCAATGTCCCGTACAGCGTTACCGACGACCGGCTGATGCGAGAAAGTATTGGACAGAGACGCAGGTCGAGGGATCGCGGCTCTGCGGGTTGCAGGACATCGGCCGTCCCACCGGCGACGGGGTCGCCGTCCTCGGCGCCGACCGAGGTCTGGCTTCCGGTGTCGGTACCCGAAGCGCCGCATGCGCTCAGGAGGAGCGCGCCGGCGCAGGCCGTTGCGGTCAGGAATTGTCTGGATCGGAACATCGTCGACCTCTCAGTATTCAGACAGTGAACGGCCAATAGGTGTGTCACGACGGACGGGCGGTGAGAGCACGAACGTGGTGCGCAGGGCGCCTGATGGGCAGTGAAGAGAGTGAGGAAAGGCAACCGACGTCAGGGCAGGTTCGGGCTTTCCACGACACGGGGGTTCCGTCGCGCCTTGTGGGCCACATCGCGGAAGAGTGTGATTCTGATATTAGGAAAGTCACATTCTTATCGATGAGAATACAACACTGGAGCCCGCTTGGGGAGGGCAATTCACCGGCGCGGAGGAGCCCCTACTCCGCGGGCTCGGACTCACCGTCGGCGTAGGAAGGCGGACGTCGGTCGACATGGGGAAGCGGACCGCGGTGTCGCCGAACATCAACCTGGTCGCTGCCCCGACCGACGCCTCGATGTGTGCGGCGGCGGCGTCGGCATTACGGGTGTGCACCACGACCTCGTCGTGCTGGAAGAACACCAACTCGCCGTCGCGGCCGTCCGGTGCCGTCGCGAGCCTGCGTCGCAGTTCGGCCAGCACACACAACGCCCACTCCGCGGCCGTGGCCTGGACGACGAAATTTCGGGTGAAACGTCCGCGGGCACGCACGTCGCCGTGCGAGTGAAATCCGGGTTCCGGTGGGGGACAGGCACGCCCGAGCCATGAATGCACGACCTCCCCGCGCTCCCCGGCGCGGGCTGCGCGTTCGACGAATTCGACTGCGTCGGGAAAGCTCCTGCGCAGCACCGTCAGCAGCGCACGAGAATCACCGGAGGTCGCGCCGTAGAGCACACCGAGCACCGCGACCTTCGCTTTCGCGCGATCTCCCCCGAACGCTGTTGCCGCCACCGGGGCGTACAGGTCGTCACCGCCCGCAGCCGCGACCATGCGGGGATCTCCCGACATGGCGGCGAGATGCGGGGTTCGAGCTGTCCGGCGTCGGCGATGACGAAGGTATGCCCGGGGTCGGCGACCACGCTCGACCGCAACGCCTTGGGGATCTGCAGGGCGCCGCCACCGCGGCTCGCCCACCGCCCGGAGACCACCGCGCCAGGAACGTACACGGGGCGGAAGCGATTGTCGTGAACCCACGTGTCGAGCCAACTCCACCCGTTGGTGCTGTACAGCTTCGACAGGTCGCGGTGCCGCAACAACAACGGCACCGCGGGATGGTCGAGTTCGCGCAGTACATGTTTTCGAGTCGACGTCAGCTCGATACCTTCGCGACGGAACGCATCGAGCACCTCGACGTGCGACGCCGGATTCACGGGCCGGCCGAACACGGTCTGGATCTCCTCGATCACCTCGGCGATCCGCGTCGGTTGCTCGTACCCGAGGGGGCGTCGGCCGAGGGTGCGCTCGAGCAGGGCGCGGTGCGCGTCGACCGAGAACGGTAATCCGTCGAAACCCATTTCGGCGGCGGCGAGTGTCCCGGCGGATTCGGCTGCCACGAGCAGATCGAGACGGCGGTCGGTAGCCGTGCGGCGACGTTGCTCGGCGAATCGCTCGATCACGGTGGCGATGCCGACGCCGGGCGCCGCGTCGAACAGCCCGGGTCTTTCGTCCACCGGTTCCTCGACGGGATCCGGTGGGATCCCGTCGCGCGTGTTCAGGATTGCGGCGGTGGTCGCCAGATCGTGGCACCGCTGCACCCGCACACCGGCGCGCAGCAGCTCCGGGTACACGGTCGCGGTGGAGGTCCACACCCATCGCGGGCTGCGAGAGGATTCGAGCTCCGTCACGGTCGCAGCGAGATCGCGACACTCCCAGATATCGCCCACTGGGACGCCGGCGTCGTCGATCAGGGCGACGCTGCCACCGCGCACACCCCCGCTCGCGGAGGGATGAGGAACGACGACGGCGCGCATCGGTTCAGGGTACGGATCAGCGAGGAATCTCGGCGCCCCAGGCCCAGGAGTGATCTCACTGACCGGCCGGCCCCGATCTATTGGCATCAGCGATCGGCTACGCTGATCGCCTTTGGATTGCAATCGGTGTCCACACCTCAGGGGGAGCCTGCTTTGTCCGATCGGAACAATATGGGTGACGATGGCCGAGTCGACCCCGTCCGTTTGTCCAGTGGCAGTGGCCAACTGATGATTCGACAGGCACCGCACCTACGTCGGCCCCTACCCGGACGCGCTCGGCCTCCACCCGGTTCTTCGAGTTCCCCCTTGTATGGGGTTTGGTCGGAATCGTCGGTGTCGCTGCGGTGGCGGGGCTGACTGCACAGGGTGTGGCACTGCCGATTGTGGGTGCGGTGGCTGCGGTTGCGGTCTACTGGCTGGTCATGCGGTTCGTCGCCCACCGCGAGGTCCCGGAGATCAGGCGTGCACACGCCGTGCGGCTGGCCCTGCTGGGTGGTGCGATCGGGTTCGGGTTCATCGCGGTGTCGATGCTCGCCGTGGTCACCGAGTTCACCATCACCGGCGGCTCCGGGAACGCCTTCGACATCGTTGTAGGCATTGTCGCGGTCGCGATCGGTGCGGCCGTCACCGAGGAACTGATCTTCCGAGCTTCGCGCTGCAGGTTTTGGAACGACTCTGCGGCAGCTGGCTGGCCCTGGCGATCACGGCGTTGTTGTTCGGGGGCTTGCACCTGGCCAACCCCGGCGCCACGTTGTGGAGTTCGTTCGCGATCGCGGTGGAGGCGGGCGTCCTGCTCGGCGCCGCGTTCCTGTGGAAGCGCAGCATCTGGCTGGTCGTAGGCCTGCATTTCACGTGGAACGCCACTGTCGGGCTGCTCGGCATCCCCGTGTCGGGCCACCCGTCGTCCGGCCTGCTGACCACCACCCCGACAGGGCCGACGCTGCTCACCGGTGGCGACTTCGGATTGGAAGCCTCGATCGTCCCCGTCGTGGTGAGCCTGCTGTTGGCCATCCCCATGCTCGTTGCCGCCCACCGCCGCGGCAACATCGTGCCTTTTCGTCGCAGCCAGCGCGTGGGATAGAAGGGCCGTTCAAGGCCGGGTAGCAGACTCTCCGCTCTCGGAGGCGGACACGGTGTCGCCCGCCAGTAATTCGGTGGAACGATGGAATCCTCGACGGTCGTACAGCCACGTCACCACAGCGCCGAGGACCACGCCGACGGCGAGGCCCACGAGTGTCATCGCGACGCCGTGCGTCAGTCCTGCGGCGCCGTGGCCGTCGAAGTAGAGGATCGCGCGGGTCGCGATGTAGATCTGATGCATCGGCTCGAATGTCGACAGCCATTCGAACATCTTGGGCATCGCTCGATCGGGACGGTGCCACCGGATGACGGTAGCCCCAGCACGATGAAGATGAACAGGTTCACGAGCAGACCTGCGGATCCGAACACGGACATCACCGACACCGAGGTGATGCCGACCGCGCTGATCGCGAGTGCCCCGTATTCCCACATCAGCAGGGCGCGCGGCACAGGCATGCCGAGGGCTGTCCCGATCCACAGATACAGCGCCGACACGATCAGTGACAGGACGACGATGATTCCCCACTTGATGAGCAACACCGTCAACCGGGACATGCGGGTGGTCTCTCTGTTGATGTAGAGCGGCCCGTATTCGGTGGGGATGAACCCGAGAGCGGTGTCGACGAGAGTGTTCACGATCGTGGCGCCGGTGAATCCCGCGAGGATCAGCAGCAGCGTGAAATAGAACGCGGACAGGCCGGCGCCGGTGCCTTCGGGCAGCGGTTTGTGTTCGACGTTCAGGACGTTGATCGGGTCCTGGAGGGTGAGCAGGCTTCCACCCGACAACTGCAGGTCGGGTGCGGTTTCGGCGAGGGTGTTCGTGACCTGGGTGGTGAGCTGTTCGCCGACCGTCTCGTTGACCTGGGTCATGGCGGTGTCGCCGATGATGTCGACGATGCCGGTCGAGAACGTTCCGGTGCGGGGATTCGAGTAGACCGTGATGATCGGTCTTTCGATATCGCCGGGCACGACGCTGCCCTGCGCGAGAATCGATGTGCGTTTGGTGAAGTCGCTGGGGATCACGATCGCGCCGTACAACGTCCCGTTATCGAGGCCGGAGTTGGCCGCGGAGATGCCCATCTCCTGCATGTCGATCTGTGCAGGGTCGATGCCGTCCAGGATCGCGGCGGTGATCTCGATCCCGAGGTTCCGCGGTTCGTCGTCGCCGGGCATCACGTCCCCGACGTCCTGGTTGACGATCGCCATCGGGAATTCGCGCAGGTTCTCGGTCGGATTGACCATGCTGGCCAGATAGAAGTAGCCGAGCGCGGACATCACCGCGGCCACAACGACGAGCGGTGCGAGCCAGAAGCGAGGGCCGCGCAATGTGCCGCGATGGGGATCGGGCGCGATGTCAGTTGAACTCACCCATTGATTGTGCACATGTGTGTGCGGATTCGTACCCGACCGACGGAGGCAAGTGCTCGAGCGCACGCCGACCGGACGGCTGGGGTGGGGCTCACGTCGGCCTGTAGGAGTGACCCACGGAAATGCTGTCGACGTCGGATGCCCGGCCTTCGGGCGCATCGCTGGTTATGGTCGAAAGGTGACTGCTCGCGTGGGGCTCGTCGTGGCCGGCGGCGGTGCCCGTGGCGCGTACGAAGCCGGTGCCATCACCACGTTGCTGCCGCGCCTGGGCCGGTCCCCGACGATTCTGGTGGGAACCAGCGCCGGCGCTCTCAACGTGGTCGGATTGGCCGGCAACGCTCACCTCGGTTTCGATCGGGCGGCCGAACGTGTGGTGTCGCTGTGGAGTTCGGTGTCGCTCGACGACGTGTTCTCGGTGACCGGCAGCGTCGTGGGCGGCGGGTTGCGCTATCTGGGTCAACTCGCCGGTCTACCGATGCGGCTACCGAGCCTGTTCGACACCACCCGGATGCGCGAGACGATCACATCCTTGGTCTCGTTCGAACAGCTGCACGAGAACATCGACCGGGGACTGGTCGATGTCGTCGCGGTCGCGGCGACCTCGGTGGCGACCGGCGGGACCGTCATGTTCGTGCACAGACACCCCTCGATCCCGTTGCCGTCGTACGACGCGAACCGCAACATCACCTACGTCGACACCACGCTGGGACCTGAACATGTTCTTGCATCCGCGGCGGTGCCGGCACTGTTCCGGCCCATCTACATCGACACCCCGCGGGAGTGGGCCGGCTGGTACCTCGACGGCGGGGTGCGGCTGAACATGCCTCTCAAACCTGCCGTTCAGATGGGCGCCACCCGCCTGGGGGTAGTGGCGACCCGCCCTCGGTACTGGCCGCGGGGATCGCCTTCGCAACAGCCGACCGGCGCGGGGGAGCCCGACGTGTTCGACGCTGTCGGGGTGATCCTGCGGGCCATGCTTGTCGATCGGATGGTCGAGGATCTGCATCGTCTCGAGTCTCGCAACGTCACCGCAGGCACGAGCGAAACGCACTTCCGTCACATCGAGGCCGAGTTCGCCGGTCCGCCTCGGGAAGGGTCGATGCTCTCGCGGTCCTGGCCGGGCAGTCCTGCAGCGACGAAGCGGCGGGCTCCGTCGCTTGCAGAACCCTCAGTTGGGATCGCTGGCCCGACTCGTCGGCGGCGCATCCGCCGATCGCGCGGATTTGCTGAGCTTCCTGCTCTTCGACCCCGCCTTCACCTCACGAGCCGTCGAGTTGGGTCGTGCCGACGGCAGGCTCGGTGCCCCTGCCTAGCGCAGGATGTCGCCGAGCGACGTCGCTGCCGCGACCACTGCTGCGCCGATCCGCTCTTTGTCGCGGCGGTGAACACGGAGACGCCGACCGCGGCCTGAGTTCCGCCGGGGCGACCCCGAACGCCGGCGGAGATACCGATGGTCGTGGAAACGACTTCGCCCGCCGAGACCGCGTACCCGAGTCGGCGTGCCTGCTCCACCTCCGGGCGTTCATCGGAGGTCGGGGGCAGAGATGCCAATATCGCGAGGCCCGCGGAGCCGCGATCGACGGGATGTACCTGGCCGGGACGAAAAGCGATGTGCACCTGGGCTCGGCGCGGCTCGATCACCATCATGGCGCGGACCGTCGTGTCCGATTCGCGGACCACGAGGTGAGCGGTCGCTTCGACGGTGTCAGCGAGATCCTCGAGGATCGGTCGCGCGAGCGTGCGGAGGTCCTGCTCGACCGATTCGGAGAGCGTGACGAGCCCGGCTCCCAGTGCGACCCGCTTGTAATCGTCGCGACGGCACAGGCGATGCGCCTCGAGGGTTCGGATCAACCGGTGAGCCACTGTCCGGTGGACGCCGATGCCTTCGGCGATCTCGCTGACGGACAACCCATTCGGGTGTGCGGCCAGCAATTCGAGGATCTCGAGCCCGTTGTGCAGTGTCTTGGACATGCCCGAATCGGGTTCGACTCGTGGCATGTCGAGGCCTTGTATAGGCGCAGCCTCATCCTGCATTTGGGTCATCTTGCCCGGTACCTCCTTGACGTTTGTGAACTGTAACACCTAGCATCTTCATTAATCGCACATGCAGTGCGATTATCGCACAAATACGGACGGTTTCATACGACATGGCACGTACGGACGACGGTGTCGACGCAGCACTGCTCGCGCTGATCCACCAGCTCTACGGACAGCAGAGCCACCTCATCGACGGTGGCTCCGCGCGGGAGTGGGCGCTCACGTTCACGCCCGACGGCGAGTTCTGCTCACCCAGCTACCCGGCACCCGTCTCCGGGACGGACGCGCTCGAGGCATTCGCCGGGCGCTTCTACGTCGGAGCGCAGGACGCCGGCGAGGTGCATCGCCACGTCATCACCAACATCGCCGTCGACCGCGTCGACGACGACACCCTGCGCGTTCGGGCGTACCTGCAGATTGTGGCCACTGCCCGTGGCGGTGCTCCACGTCCGGTCCGATTCACCACGATCGACGACGTGGTCGTCCGGCACGGCGACACATGGCTGATTGCTCGCCGCACAGTTTCTCGCGACGACGCCTGAACCGGATCGTCGCCTTCTCTCACTCGTTCCACACTTTCGGAGGAAACCCATAATGTCTGCTGATGCCCAGAATCCGGGTCGTACCGTCACCGCGCAGATCGTCGCGCAATACCCGGAAATGGCCGGCAAGGTCGCCGTCGTCACCGGTGCCGCACGCGGAATGGGCGCACAGTTCGCCCGCGGTCTCGCGTCGCGCGGCGTCAACGTCGTCGGTGGCGACATCAACGACGTCCAGATGAAGGAGACCGCCGAGCAGATCAACGCCGAACTCGCAGCCGAATCCCTCGCCGAGACCCCCGGCATCGTGGTCGCGCGCGCATCGACGTCACCGATCCGGCCGAGCACGAGACGCTCGCCCAGGTGGCGCTGCAGGAGTTCGGGTGGATCGACTTCTGGATCAACAACGCCGGCATCTTCCCGTTCGCGCTCGCCGACGAGATCACGAAGGAGCAGATCGCAGCGACGCTCGACGTCAACGTCGAGGGTGTCCTCTTCGGTGCGCAGGCCGCGGCGCGGCACATGCAGCCGGGCAGCGCGATCGTCAACATGTCGTCGGTGTCGGCGCTGCGCGTGCGTAAGGGTCGCGGCGCGTACTGCGCGTCGAAGGCTGCCGTCGCGCACCTCACCGAGGTCCTCGCGGTCGAATTCGGCGACAAGGGAATTCGTGTCAACTCGATTGCTCCCGGCTACATCGACACCGAGATGACCCGCTGGGTGCAGGAGGATCCGGCGGCGCTGAAGCACGCACTCGATGTCGTGCCGCTGCACCGTCTGGGCTCGCCGGAAGAGGTCTTCGGCCCACTGCTGTTCCTGTTGTCCGACAGCGCTCGTTACGTCACGGGCCACTCGATCGCGGTCGACGGCGGCTCGCGCCATGTCTGATCCGGTCCTGGAAACCGTGACCTACCCGTCGGTCGTTCTCGTCACGGGCGCGGCTTCGGGTATGGGTGCCAACCACTCTCGCGTCCTGGCGGCCCGCGGTGCTCACGTGTGTCTGGCCGACGTGGCCGATGCGACCCCGGTCGTCGAGGAGATCGAAGCTGCGGGGGGCTCGGCGTCGGCGCACACGCTCGACGTCGCCGACCCGGCATCGTGGGCTCGGGTGGTGGATGAGATCCGGTCCCAGCGCGGAGCGCTCGGCGGACTGGTCAACAACGCCGGGATCTCGCGGCGGCTCGAGTTCATGGACACCCCGGACGACGTCTGGGAAGCCACGATGCGCATCAATCTGTTCGGTCCCTTCTACGGGATGAAAGCCGTTGCGCCCCTTATCCGCGACAGCGAGGCGTCCATCGTCAACATCTCCTCGATTTCGGGTCAGATCGGCTATTTCTCTCCGGCCTACTCGTCGAGCAAGTGGGGAGTGCGAGGCCTGTCGAAATCGGCCGCAGGAAATTTCGCGAAGTGGGGAATCCGAGTGAATTCGGTACACCCCGGGCTGGTCGGAACGTCGCTGCTGGGAGGGGCGGACGCGTTCGTCGGCGCCGCTCTCGAGAGCGTTCCGTTCGGGCGGATGGCAACGGTCGACGAGGTCACCGACGCTGTCATGTTCCTACTGTCCGACCGGTCCACGTACATGACCGGAAGTGAGGTCACCGTCGACGGCGGCATGACCTCCAACGGGCTCTACCACCGCATCATCGCGGAGACGGGAGATCAACTGTCATGAGCGACGACATCATCGACGTCGTGGTGATCGGTGGCGGCGGCGCAGGCCTTGCTGCGGCGGTGTCTGCCGCCGAGGCCGGAGCGAGCGTCCTGCTGTTCGAATCCGAAACCGAACTGGGCGGGTCGACGCAGCTGTCGGCCGGGCTGTTCACCGCTGCGGGAACGAGCGTGCAGGCCGGACTCGGTATCGAGGACTCCGCCGACAAGTTCTTCCAGCACTACATGGACCTCAACCACTGGATCCTCAACCCGGGCCTGGTCCGGGCGTTCTGCGAGAACGCCGGCCCTACCCTCGAGTGGCTCCTCGAACTCGGTGTGGAGATCCCGGCGCGGGTGTCGTCGAATGCTCACATGCCGGGGCTGTGCCAGGCCGGAGTGGAGGATGTCTGGCGTGGCCACGTGCCGAAGGACCAGGGGTACGGACTGGTGCAGACGCTCGACCGGGCCCGCCGTGCCCACGGGGTGGAGGCGATCCTTGCCACCCGGGTGCAGCGTCTGCTCGTCGAGGACGGTCGGGTCGTCGGTGTCGTGGCGGACGACATCGAGGTCCGCGCGCACGCCGTTGTCGTGGCGTCCGGCGGATTCGCACAGAGCACTGAACTGCTCGAGCAGTACTACCCGTATCCGCTCGAAGCCGGTGACTCGCTGTTCGTGGTCGCGGCACCCGGTAGCCGGGGCGATCACCTCCGGTTCGGCGAGCAGATCGGTTCCGCGGTCGTCGGCAAGGACTGGGGCCTGACCATGCCCACCGCCTATTTCCAGCGCTACCACCATTGGCAGGCAGGGTTCCCGCCCAAGTCGCGGATCTACGTCAACAAGGCCGGTCGGCGGTTCATGGACGAGGATGCGTCGTACGCCGTGTCGGGCGGCCTCATGGACGCGCAGGGCGGGCCCGTGTGGGCGATCTTCGACGAGAAGGCGCGTACCGGGCTCCCCACCGGTTACGCCGACTGGGACGCCGACCGCGTCGAGGCGGAAGCCGACGCGGGGCGCACTGTGCGCGCCGACACACTCCACGAACTCGCAGGACTGATCGACGTGCCGGTGTCCGCGCTGGTGGCCACCGTGACCCGGTGGAACGCCCAGCTCCCGAGCGGTGTCGACGACGATTTCCTGCGCCACCGGACCCTTGCGAACAAGGCTCGACCTCCGATCCCGACCCCGTCGCCGAGGGACCGTTCTACGCGGTGCGTATGCTGCCCGCGGAACTGGTCTGTACGCACGCGGGGCTCGAGATCAATCGGAACGCCGAAGTTCTCGACACGATCGGGAACGTCGTCCCCGGCCTGTATGCGGCCGGAGAAGCGGGAGCCGGGATCCTCGGCCTCCGCTATGTGGGTGGCGGAAACGCCGTCGCCAACGCATTGACCATGGGCCGCATCGCAGGCCGAAACGCAGCGGGAGTCGGCTCTGCGCTGCCCGCCGAACTCGGTGCAGCCGGCGTCTGACGCAGGCTGTCCCCCCAGAACCTCAAAGGACACATCATGCTCGGTTCCGACGCGGCACCTGCCGCGGCAAGTCCCCCGCTCGCAGACCCGGCACCGCAGAAGCAGTCCACGGCGAAGGTCATCCGCGCGGCTGTCGTGGGCACCGTCGTCGAGTACTACGACTTCGGTATCTACGGCTACATGGCGACCATGGTCGCCACCCTGTTCTTCGTCTCGGAGAACGACACCGCCGCTCTGCTCGGCACGTTCGCGGCGTTTGCGGTGGCGTTCTTCCTGCGGGTGCCCGGCGGTATCTTCTTCGGGCACATCGGCGACAAGTTCGGCCGCAAGACCGCACTGTCCTGGACCATCCTGCTGATGGTCATCGCCACGGCGGCGATGGGCCTGATGCCGACCTACGCCACCCTCGGCGTGTGGGCGACCGTCCTGCTCGTGCTCGCCCGCTGTCTCCAGGGCTTCGCGGCCGGCGGCGAACTCGGCGGCGCCAATGCATTCGTCTCGGAATCGGCTCCCGCTCGCTGGCGGGCCACACAGACGTCGATGGTCAACTCCGGTACCTATCTCGCTCGTTGGCAGCCTCGCTCGTCGCGCTCGGTATCACCTCGACCTTCTCGGAAGAACAGATCCTCGAGTGGGCGTGGCGCATTCCGTTCCTGCTCAGCGTCGTGATCGGTGTGATCGGCGTCTGGATCCGGAACCACCTCGAGGACACTCCGCAGTTCGAGGAGATGGCCGACAAGGGTGAGACGAAGAAGCTGCCCATCAAGGAGCTGCTGAAGACCTCCGGCGGAAGCGTCGTCAAGATCGTCATGCTCGGTGCGCTCATCGTCGGTGGGTATTACATCGCGTCCGTGTATGCGGCGACCTACCTGCAGACCGAGGGCGGGCAGACGTCGTCGGTGGCGTTCCTCTCCACGTCGCTCGCGCTCGTTCTCGGCGTGATCACACTGCCCATCGCCGGGTATGCGGCAGACAAGTACGGACGTAAGCCGGTGTTGTTCATCGGGAGCGTGGCGTCCGCCGTGCTCGGCGTCCCGATGTTCATGTTGATGTCGGGTGGAACCATCTGGCAGGCGGTCGTCGGTCAGTCCGTGCTGTTCATCTGCGTGTCGATCGTCAACGGCGCCTCCTTCGTCGTCTACGTCGAGATGCTGAAGCGTCGGTGCGGTACAGCGGCATCGCCCTCGGCAACAACATCACGAACATGTGCCTCGGCGGCACGGCACCGTTCATCGCGACCTACCTGATCGATGTCACCGACAACTCGCTGGCACCGGCCGGATACTTCGTGTTCTGTGCACTGCTCACGCTGGTCGCTGTCTTCTTCATCAAGGAGACCAAGGGCATCGAACTGCGGACCGACTGACGTCGGACCCGTTCTCGAACGAACGCCGACACCCCGATGTGGGTGTCGGCGTTCGTCGTTCAACAGATGATAAATGTGTGAACAATCTCGCGGTCTGCGGTACTGTGACCGCATGTCAGCACCCCGCGACCTCGACTACTGGTCCTTCGTCGAACTCGCGCAGGAGCGTCTGAACAGCAAGTTCGGCGACCATCACCGCAGCGCGACCGAAGTGCTGCTCACGTTGAACCGGGCCTCGGACATCGTCACCTACGATCTCGAATCGAGCGTGCACCGCCCGCGCGGCGCTCGTGGTCGGGCTATCGCCTGATGTTCGTGATCTGGCTGGCCGGTCCCATCGAACCGAATGTCGCGGCGAGGTTGACCGGGATGAGTCGTGCGGCCGTGTCGAATCTGGCGAAACCGCTGGTCGAAGCCGGTGTTCTGGAGAAGACGCCCGTCAGCCACGATGCCCGTTCGGTGCAGCTGTCGCTGACCGAGGCCGGCGAGAAGGAAATCGTCGAGGCCTTCGCTGCGCAGAACGAGCGCGAACTCGCGTGGGTGGACGTCCTCAGCGACGCTGAACAGCAGATTCTCGTGATGCTGCTGAACAAGCTCATCACCAACCGCAGCCAGTTCGACGTGCGCGGACGCAACTGATTCACGGCAACTTCATCCCTGTGGTTGCGCTCACGCTCCCGAATTAGTTAATGTATTTACTAACCCCGGCGGCGACAGAGACACCGCGCAGCCCGATTCACCATCTCCGAGGAGCTGAACCATGGCGTTCTACCGACAGCTCGGCGTCATCCCGCCCAAGCGTCACACCCAGCACCGCGACGACAACGGCAACCTCTACTACGAGGAGCTGATGGGTGAGGAAGGCTTCTCGTCCGATTCCGCGCTGCTGTACCACAAGTACATCCCGTCGGCGATCGTCGAAGCCAGCGAATGGACGGTGCCGGAGCAGTCCACGACTCCGAACCATCCGCTCAAGCCGCGGCACCTGAAGCTGCACGATCTGTTCCCGGAGAGCGTCTGGAACGACACCGACGTCGTCACCGGCCGCCGGATGATCCTCGGCAACCCCGACGTGCGCATCTCGTATGCCGTGTCCAAGAAGCCCTCGCCGCTCTATCGCAACGTGGTGGGCGACGAGATGGTCTACGTCGAGTCGGGCACCGCGAACGTCGAGACCGTGTTCGGCACCCTCGAGGCCAAGCCCGGCGACTACGTGCTGCTGCCCATGGCGACCACGCATCGCTGGGTGCCCACGGGAGACGAGCCGCTGCGTGCCTACACGATCGAGGCCAACAGCCACATCGTGCCGCCGAAGCGTTACCTGTCGAAGTTCGGCCAGTTCCTCGAGAACGCCCCGTTCTGCGAACGCGACCTGCACGGCCCCACCGAGCCGTTGATCGTCGAGGAGGAGAACGTCGAGGTGCTCGTCAAGCACCGCACCTCCCACGCATCGTCGGTACCCGCTACCTCATGCCGAACCACCCGTTCGACGTCGTCGGCTGGGACGGCTGCCTGTACCCGTACACGTTCTCGATCCACGACTACGAGCCGATCACCGGTCGCGTGCACCAGCCGCCGCCGGCGCACCAGTCGTTCGAGGGCAACAACTTCGTGATCTGCAACTTCGTGCCGCGCAAGGTGGACTACCACCCGCTGTCGATTCCGGTGCCGTACTACCACTCGAACGTCGACTCGGACGAGGTCATGTTCTACGTGGGTGGCGACTACGAAGCACGCAAGGGCTCGGGTATCGGCCAGGGCTCCATCTCGGTCCATCCCGGCGGCCACGCTCACGGCCCGCAGCCGGGTGCGTACGAACGCAGTATCGGTGCCGAGTTCTTCGACGAACTCGCCGTCATGGTCGACACGTTCCGGCCCCTCGAACTCGGTGAAGGCGCCCTCGCGTGCGAGGACGCCGCGTACGCCAGTAGCTGGAACCGCAACCGGGAGGCATCCAAGTGACGACCTTCGGGCCCCTACTCACGCACCTGTGCGACGACGCCGCGCTCTTCCCGCCCGGCAATGCGCCGATCGCGGATGCAGTCCCGGCGCACGCCGTCCACACCGCTGCCGATCACGCACCGCTCGTCGGTTCGTTCGTGTTCCCCGCCGGACGCCTCGGCGAACTCACCGAACTGCTCGAGCGGCAGCCGTACTCCGGTGAGCTCGAACTGAGCCTGACGGTGCCCGCCGGAACCGCCGCGGTTGCTCCGGCGCTGGAGAAGGCAGCGACACTCGATTCGGTGTCCGTCACCGCCCTCGAAATCGCAGTGCCCGCCGAGCAGACCGTCGACGAACTCTTTGCCGCGCTCGACGAGATCTACTCGGCCAACCCGGAACTCAGCGTGTTCGTCGAAGTACCCCGAGACGAGCGTCGCCCGGAGATCCTGGCTCGTCTCGCGCAGACGCCGTACTCGGCGAAGTTTCGCACCGGAGGCATCGTCGTCGAGGCCTATCCGGACGAGGCCGAACTCGCCGACGCAATCCGCACCGTCGTGACGGCGGGTGTGCCGTTCAAGGCCACGGCCGGACTGCATCACGCGATCCGCAACACCGACCCCGAGACGGGATTCGAGCAACACGGTTTCCTGAACATCCTCGACGCGGTCGCCGTGGCACTCGACGGCGGCGACAATGCTGCAGTTGCGGAGGCGCTCGCCGACCGCGACGGTGCTGCTCTCGCATCACGTTTGAAGGATCTGTCCGACGAGCAGGCAACCGAGGTGCGCGGCCGGTTCCGCTCGTACGGCACCTGCAGTATCGCCGATCCGCTCACCGATCTGCTCGACCTCGGGCTCGCACCGTCGTCCGTATCCCCGATCAGCGAAGGAACACTCTCATGACCACCATTGCAATCCCCGAGGGTTCGCTCTTCGGACCGGACAACCTCCCGTACGGCATCTTCTCCACCGCCGACACCGAGCCGCGTGTCGGTGTGCGCGTGGGTGATTCGGTCCTCGACCTGAGTCGCGTGTTCGAAGACGACGTCGTATTTGCCGAACCGAGCCTCAACGCCTTCATGGCCCAGGGCCGTGCCGTTGGGACGAGGTGCGTGCCATCATCAAGCAGACGATCGCCGGCGACGTGGACGACGACGCCGTCTTCCCGATCGCCGACGTCACGCTGCACATGCCGATCGAGGTCGCCGATTACGTCGACTTCTACGCATCGGAGAACCATGCGTCGAACCTGGGCCGTCTGTTCCGTCCCCAGAACCCCGACCCGCTCATGCCGAACTGGAAGCACCTGCCCGTCGGTTACCACGGCCGCTCGTCGACCGTCGTCACCTCGGGTGTCGACATCGTCCGTCCGTGCGGTCAGCGCAAGGGACCGAATGACGAAGCGCCTGTGTACGGCCCGTCGATCCGTCTCGACATCGAAGCGAGATGGGCTTCATCGTCGGCGCGGGCTCGAAGATGGGTGAACAGATCGCTCCCGACGAGTTCGCCGATCACTGCTTCGGCGCGGTGATCCTCAACGACTGGTCGGCCCGCGACATCCAGGCCTGGGAGTACGTGCCGCTCGGACCGAACCTCGGCAAGTCGTTCGCGACGTCGATCTCGCCGTGGGTCGTGCCGATTGCAGCGCTCGAGGCCGCGCGCATCGACACCCCGGATCAGGACCCCGCACCGCTCCCGTACCTGTTGGGTGAGGAGAAGTGGGGCCTGGATATCGATCTCGCGGTGGAGTGGAACGGCCACATCGTCTCGCGCCCGCCGTACGCCCAGATGTACTGGTCACCCGCGCAGATGCTGGCGCACACCGCGGTCAACGGCGCCGCGACCCGCACCGGCGACCTGTTCGGCTCCGGCACCATCTCCGGCACGGAGAAGGATCAGCGCGGCGCATTCATCGAACTCACCTGGGGTGGTGCAGAGCCCGTCCAGGTCGGCGACGAGACGCGCACCTTCCTCGAGGACGGCGACGAGATCTCCATCTCTGCTTCCGCTCCGGGCCCGAACGCTCGCGCATCGGTTTCGGTGAGGTGCGCAACCGCATCCTGCCCGCCACGGGAGACGCCAAGTGAGCAAGGTCTTCGCCACGGCGGCCGACGCGGTCGCCGATATCCCCTCGGGTGCGTCGCTCGCCGTCGGTGGTTTCGGCCTGTCGGGTATCCCCGACGAGCTGATCGCGGCGATCGCCGCCGGCGACGCCTCCGACTTCGAGGTGTTCTCCAACAAC
>BBEG01000088.1 GCA_001312645.1 Rhodococcus sp. JCM 9791 | reverse complement strand
CGTTGCCGGCGGTGACGGTGGCGTCGGGATCCTGCTCGCCCATGATCGGACGGAGTTTCGCGAGCGTCTCGACGGTGGTGTCGGCGCGCGGGTGCTCGTCACGGTCGATCGTCCTCGGGTCGCCCTTGCGCTGCGGCACCTGCACGGGCACGATCTCGTCGGCGAACTTCCCCGACTCGATCGCGGCGACTGCGCGTCGATGCGATTCGACAGCGAGTTCGTCCTGCTCGAGGCGGGAAATATCGTACTTCCGCCGCAGGTTCTCAGCGGTTTCGAGCATGCCGCCGGGCACCGGGTAGTTGCGGCCACCGGCGGTGACGCGGCCACGTGCCAGGCGGTCGTGCAATGCGGCGGGCGCACCCTTGGCTCCCCAGCGCATCGATTCGGTGTAGTACTCGGAGCGGCTCATCGATTCGACACCACCGGCGATGACGATGTCGGCGACACCGGTCTGCACGCGCATCGCCGCGTCGAGCACCGCCTGCAGACCCGAACCGCAGCGACGGTCGAGTTGCAGACCGGGGACGGTGACGGGAAGGCCTGCGTCCAGCGCCGCGACACGGCCGATGGCGGGTGCCTCACCGTTGGGGTAGCACTGGCCGAAGATGACGTCGTCGATACTCGAAGGGTCGATTGCGGTGCGCGACAGCAGCTCGGAGATGACCCGTGCGGCGAGATCGGTGGCAGGCACGTCGATGTACATGCCGCCGTAGCGGCCCACGGGCGTGCGCAGCGGCTCGCAGATGACCACATCGGTGGCGGAAGCGGGAGAAGCGGTGGAATCAGTCACGACGGTAATCCCTTTCACTGTCGGTCCAGTTCTGCGCCCATTCGCGCAGTTCTACGGCCCGGATCTTCGAGCCGTTGCCACCCACGGTGGTCGGCATGCGGTCGATGACATGGATGGCGGACGGCACCTTGAACGCCGCGAGTTCTTCCTTGCACCAGGCCTTCAGAGTCTCGGCGTCGGTGTCGTCAGGTGCGTCGTCGGTGGGGACCACGAACCCGACGGCCTGCGTGTAACCACCGTCGCCGGTGATGCCGACGACCTTCACGATTCCCACACCCGGATGCTGAGCGAGGCGACGCTCGATTTCGGCGGGGTCGACGAGGAACCCGCGTAGACGCAGAACGTCGCCCATGCGGCACACATACCGATAGCCGCCGCCGCCGAGCGACACTGCGAGTCTCCGCTACGGAACCATCCGTCGTTCGTGAAGGCGCGCGCCGCAGCCTCCGGGTTGCCGAGATACGCGTCGACGACGTTGGGACCGCGGAACTGCAGTTCACCCTGTTCACCATCGGCGATCGGGGTGTCGTCGAGCGGATCCGCGACACGCAGCTCGATCGCGGAGTCCACCGCGCGGCCACCGCCGTTCCAGCGCACCGATTCCGGGTCATCGGCATTCCAGAGCATCGCGAGGGCGAACACCTCGGACGATCCGAACACCCCGGAGGTGTGGGTACCGAACTCGTCGCGGGCCCACCGCGCGATCTCCTTGGACCGGCCCAGGAAGTCGGCGATGCCGAGCCAGCGAAACGACGACAGATCGGCACGCTCGCCGGTATGCCACTCGTCGTACAGGCGGCCGAACAGGTCGTCGGCGCCTACCCCGTGTGTGACCTTCACCTGCTGCATGCGGCGCAGCACAGCTGCGGGATCGAACACCGTCTCCATGAGCAGCGCGCCGCCACCGGCGATCATCGCCATCGCGGCGCTGAACCCGAACACGCCCGAGACCGGGAGGACGCACAATCCCACGTCGCCGCTGCGCACCTGCATGATCGCCGCGTCGGCATGTCCGTGTCGGACGATGGCGCTGTGGCGATGTGCGGCGAGTTTCGGGACGCCGGTCGATCCGGAGGTGGTGAACGCGACGGCGAGGTGATCCTGCGGGTCGTCGTCGATTCCGGCTGCGGTGAGCGTGACCTGGTCGGGTGTCTCGGGGACCTCGACTCCTGTGGTGTCGCCGCTCCCGGCGACCCATGCTCCCCCACCGAGGTCGAATTCTTGTGCAGTCGTATCGGTTTCGGATGGTCCTCGCACCACGGCGACGGCCGGGGCCGCGACATCGGGAACCGAGGCGGCGGCTTCGCTCAGACGGCCGAACAGATCCAGGCCGTGAAAAGCCGCCGGGACGGCAACCACTGCGGGTCGCGCGGCGGTGAGGATATGCGCGACCTCACCGGTGTTGTAACGGGTGTTGACGCCGATCACGTGCGCGCCGACGGAGGCGGCCGCGAACTGCCAGACGAGGGCGTCGGACCAGTTCGGCAGCATCACTGCGAGGCACTGCCCGGGTCGGACCCCGACCGCCTCGAGTTCTGCGCGCAGGGCCTCGGCGCGGTCGCGGATGTCGGACCTACGGCTGACGATCACATCGTCGTCGACCACGTCGTACGTGATCGGTGCTGCGGCGTCGTCGTCGACGAGGGTGTCCAGCAATGCCGACAAAGTTTCGGTTCGTGTTGTCACAGCGCTACCTCCTCGGCCTGTACCGATGCCTTCAGTTCGCCGATCCACGTGTCGACGAGCGTGGCGAAGTCGTCGATCTCCTCCATCGGGTAGTGCCCGATGCCGTCTATCGCCGTGAATCGTGCACGCCCGGGCACGGTCTCGTTGACCGTCTCGGCGATACGGGCGATCTCGTCCACGACGATCCACGGGTCGTCGCGCCCCGCGACCACATGTAACGGGGCAGTGACCTGATGCAGACGATCACGGACGTCGTGGGTTCCCCAGCCGATCAGGTCGGACGACGAGATCTCCGGGTCTTCCCGCTTGTGCATGAGTGCCACGACGTGGGCTTTCGCTTCGGGCACGGAGCGTCCCACCGAGGCGAGTGTGCGAGTAGGTGCGCTCTGCCCGGGCCGGGCCGGCGACGTCTTCGAGTTCGCGGCGGAGCCGTTCACATTGACCCGGCCGGGTCCGGCTTCGGCTTCCATGGCGATTACGCCGGACAGCGTCCGCTCGGGTCGGGTCGCGAGTTCGAGGGCAAGCTTGCCGCCGATCGAGCACCCGATCACGTAGGGGCGCTCGATACCGAGGGTGTCGAGGATGCTGCACAGCCAGTCGCCGTAGTCGACGATACTGGTCACCGGGCCGCAGGGGGCGGGTTCGGAGCGTCCGTGGCCGGGCAGATCGGGCACGATCACTCGGTAGCCCCGGTTCGCGAGATCGCGGGCGACGTGCCGCCACTGCACGCCGCTCTGGCCTGCGGTGTGGATGCACAGGATCGCGGGCAGTGCCTCGACGTCGAGGTGGTCGGGGGTGACGATCTCGACGAATCCGAGCGCTCCCCCGACTTCGAGATAGCGGGCCTCGATCATGAGTTGGCCTTTCGTGCGATGAGTCGCGCGTGCGCGATGATCGTGTTGAGCGGCTTGGTCAGTCTCAGGTACTCGTATCCGTCTCCGGTGGAGGAGAACTCGCCGCTGATGGCGCGTCGCATGAAGTCGTCGGTATCCGACAGGACGAGGTCGACCCAGGTGTGGGCGGGCGCAACGAACGTGAAGGTGGCGCCGTGCGGGGTCCGTCGGCTCACGTCGACGATGTCTCCCTTGTACATGCGCAGATGTAGTTCCCGATCGCCGCACCGCAGTCCGATGGTGCCGTCCCAGGTGGACAGCGACGACGTGAAGCCTCGATCTCCTTCGAGGCTGTCGCTCAGGAGATTGCCCCACTCGACGCTGCAGAAGTCGAGCTCCGGAGCTACCGGTGCGTCTGCCCGGTCGTCGAGACACCAGGTCTCGGTGCCGCTCTCACGGAGAGCGCCATTCGCGTCGCGCAGGGCTACGTGTCGCTCGACACGATCGCCGGTGATGCGGGTGATCACCGTCTCGACGGAGACACTCTCGGTCGATTCGACGAATTGCTCTGCATTCCATCGAGTTCCGATTCGACGTGCGCCCGGAACAGCGGGTGCTGTCACATCCGCGGTGGCAGCACCGATCAGCGCTGAGCGGGCAGGCAGGGACACTCCTGCGGCGGTGAGGGTCTCGGCAACGACCTGCGGCCGAGTCGCAGTTCGGTTTCCGACGGCGACGAGTTCTCGAGTAGCTTCGGTGCTCATGCTTTTTCCGGCCTTCCGAGCAGCTCATCGGAGATGATGCGCATCTGGATCTCGCTGGTGCCTTCGAAGATCTTCGTCAGGCGAGCGTCGCGCCAGTGACGCTCGACCTGGAAATCCGTGGTGTATCCGGCGCCGCCGTGGATCTGCACGGCTTCACTGGTGACCTGCTCGGCCATCTCGGTGGCGACGAGTTTGCACATCGATGCCTCGAGCGAGCAGCGCCGTCCGGTGTCGATGTCTGTGGCGACCGAGTACATGAGCTGACGGGCAGCTTCGATGTCCGCGGCCATCTTCGCAATCTTGAAACGCAGATGCTGGAAATCGCCGATGGGACGGCCGAATTGACGGCGGGTGTGTACATATGCGATCGAGTCCTCGAGGGCGGCGCGGGCCAGGCCGATCGCGCGGGCCGCGGTGTGCGCACGACCCACTTCGAGACCGGACACCGCAAGATAGAAACCCTTGCCTTCCTCGCCCAGCATCTTGCCCGCGGGGATGCGGAAGTTGTCGAACGACAATTCCCAAGTGCTCCAGCCGAAGTAACCGATCTTGCGGATCTTCGTGCCCGAGATTCCCGCGGGGAATCCTCCACGTTCCTTCTCGACGAGGAACGCGCTGATTCCGCGGTGAGGCTTGGCCGGGTCCTTGTTCGGATCGGTGCGGGCGAACAGCACCATGTAGTCGGCTTCGTCGGCGTAGGTGCACCACATCTTGGTGCCGTTGACAACCCATTCGTCGCCGTCGCGCACCGCGCGGCAGGAAATGTTGGCGACGTCGGAGCCGGCTTCGGCCTCGGACAGCGCGTAGGCGCGAGGTATTCTCCGCGAGCGACCTTCGGGAGCATGGCCGCTTCTTGCTCGGGGGTGAATCCACCGCCCATCCCGTTGCCGCGGGCGAGCAGGCCCGACACGCTCATCCACGCACGGGAGAGTTCCTCGGCGACGAGGCAGTATTCGAAGACGCCGAGGCCGAGGCCGCCATATTCTTCGGGAATCATGATGCCGAAGAAGCCGATCTCGGCCATTTCCTTCTTCAGCGAATCCGGGATGGTGCCCTGGACCGGGTCGAGCTCGTTCGCCACGGGCAGGACCCGGGTCATCGCGAAGTCGCGGGCCAGGTCGCGGATCTCGAGCCGTTCCTCGGTGAGGTAGCGCGGCGAGTCGGTGCGGGGCTGAGACGGGCGGTGAGTCATGGGGGTACTCCCTCTATGGACCGGAGTAGGTCATTAACGCTTGTTCACCAAGTAGACCATGACACCCATCACTCGTCACGCCCGGACTCAGACTTTCCGGTATCCCACCAGGTTGAGCGCGTAGCGGCCGTAGTCGTCGGCAACCTCCTGCGCGGTCAGCGGCCCGTCCGGACGGAACCACAAGGGGATCCCCGAGCACATCGTCAACACTGCCGTGACCGCCTGATGCACCCTCGGGAGCTCGAATACACCCTGTTCAACGCCATTTTCTGCGATCTCGACGAACAGCTGCTCCTGCGCGTCCCGCGACCCCACGACACGCCTGCGATTCAGATCGTCGAGGTACCGCAACTCGGTGTTCGCAACGAGACAGGCACGCGGATTCCGCGCGGTGAACAGCGCGTGCGCGACGACGGCCACCCGCCAGCGTTCGGCAGGATCGTCACCGGCCTTCCGCAGGGCATTGCGAGTCGCGGTGAACTGCTCGTCGCTCGCGCGACGCAGGATCTCGACCAGCAGTTCGGACTTGTTCTCGAAATGGTTGTAGACGTTCGCAGCGCTACAACCTGCACTGTTGGCGATATTTCGCATCGTCGCCCCGTAGAAACCGGACGCATAGAACTCGTCGAGGGCCGTCTCGAGAATCCGCTCTCGAACGGACGGTAGAGCCGCCGTTGACCGCATGTTCATCTTTCGAAGGGTAGACGCACCTGTACCGACCAGCAATAACTCCATCCTTGACCGCCCCAAATCTCCTTGTTATGGTTCGGGTCACATAAACGCTCGTTAATCTCGCCTTACTCGGAGGCTTCCCGTGACCAATCTCGAATCCGATTGCTCCCTCGCCGAGCGCGTCGCTCGCCTCGAGGATCTGGAGGCAATCCGCACGCTCGACGCCCAGTACTGCCGCCACCTCGACGATGGAAACTGGGATGCGCTGACGGACCTGTTCACCGACGACGGCGAGTTCGACGGACTGTCCCATCCCAAGGGCAAGACCGAGATGAAGACGTTCTTCGCCGGCCTCGCCGACGGCGGACTCACCTCGTTCTGGCACTTCATCACCAACCTCGAGATCGACCTCGACGGCGACCGCGCCACGGTCCGATCGTTCCTGTGGCAGCCATGCGTCACCGACGGCACCGCAAGCATCGCGGCCGGCCGATACACCGACGAAGCCGTCAAGGTCGACGGCCGGTGGTTGTACAAGGTCAAGCAGGTTCGGTTCCACTTCTTCGGCCCGCTCGAGGCCGGGTGGGACCAGAACCTCTTCGCGCTCGACACGGCGCGTCGGGCGGCGGTGCGGGCATGAACGGCACCGTCTCCGACAAGGGCACATTCGCCGCCGACGATCTGATCTGGTCGAGAATGCTCCAACTTCCTGAGGTAACCGAGCTTCGACATCGCCGCAAGATCGTCACCAACACACTCGGCGGCATCACCATCGTGTTGTTCACGAGCTTCCTCGTTGCCTGGATCGGATTCCCCGACCAGCTCGGTTCGACATCCGTCCTGGGAATCCCACTCTCGCTCTGGGTCGTTCTGAGCCAGTTCGCCGGCACCTGGGTGATGGTGTGGGCATATTTCCGGTTGTCCCGCACATACATTCAGCCCGCCGCCGACGCCGCGATCCGCGCCGTCGCCGACAATCGGCCCGACTCCGAGGAGGTCGTCGCATGACCGGCGATGCCGATTACCTGGCCATTGCGATCTGCAGTGCCGTCATCTCGCTGACCCTGTGGGTGACGTTCGCGGCGTCCCGTCGAGCCAAGAGCGCCGACGGCTTCTTCGCGGCAGGTCGCTCGATCTCGAGTTGGCAGAACGGATTCGCCATCGCCGGCGAGTTCATCTCCGCCGGCAGCTTCCTCGGCACCACGGGCCTGATCTTCTCGAAGGGCGTCGACGGCACCGTCATCCTGTTCACGTCCGTCATCTCCTTCCTGCCCGTGCTGTTCCTGCTCGCGGAGAAGATGCGCAACCTCGGCAAATACACCCTCGCCGATGTGCTCGTCTTCCGCACCGAATCGCGCAACGTGCGAGTCGTCGTGGCACTCAGCACGATCACCACCGGCACGTTCGTACTCCTGGCCCAACTGGTCGCGGCAGGTGTCCTGCTCGAATCGGTATCGGGAATTCCCTTCTGGCTGTCGGTGATCGTGGCCGGTTCGCTCATGGGCATCTACGTCTTCGTCGGTGGCATGCTCGCCACGACCTGGGTCCAGGTCATCAAATCGTCGATCCTGTCGGTGCTCGCGCTCATCGTGTGCTTCGGCATCCTCGCTCAGTTCGGCTTCAGCTTCCCCAAGGTCCTCGGTGACGCCACCGATAATGCCGTTGCGGGCGAAGCGATCCTGTCGCCCGGCCTGATCTTCGGCGAGACCAGCGCGATCAACCTCGTCTCATACGCCCTGGCGTTCGCGCTCGGCACCGCAGGCATGGCGCACATCCTCATCCGGTTCTTCACCGTCCCCGAAGCACAGACAGCACGACGCTCGCTCGGCTGGACCGTTGCACTGTGCAGCATGTTCTACCTCATCGTCATCGTGATGGGCTTCGGCGCTGCAGCACTGCTCGGCCCGAACGGCACCGATCTCGTCGGCCCCGGTGGCAACCTCGCCGCCCCGGTCCTCGTCACCGAACTCGGCGGCGGCATCGGCACCACCGGCGGCTCCATCGCGCTCGCGCTCGTCGCAGCGGTTGCCTTCGCGTCCATCATCGCGGTCGTCGCAGGTGTGGTCATCTCCGCCGCAGGCACATTCGCACGCGACGTATGGCCCACCCTGACCCGCAAGGAACCCGTCGAGCACCTCGACGTCGAGGACCGCAACCGCGAGGAGAACGCACAGGCACGCATCGCGCGCTACGGTGCGGTCGCCTTCAGTGTCATCGCCATCGGCCTGACCATGCTGATCGGCGACGACACCAACATCACGTTCTTCATGGGCATGGCGTTCATGGTCGCAGGCAGCGCCCACCTCCCCGCCCTGGTCCTGAGCCTGAACTGGCGACGGTTCAACAGCACCGGCGCGGTGTGGGGCGTCCTCACGGGCCTGGTCTCGACCGTCGTGAGCCTGATGTTCACCGAGGCACTGTGGATGGGCAGCGGCCCCGCGCCGCTGACCATCCAGCTGCCGGTGATCTTCACGATGCCGCTCGGCCTGGCCGCCTGCGTCATCGGCTCGCTCGTCGCAGAGAAACGCCGCGGTCGCGGGGTCCACGACGACGAGAAGTTCGCCGAGATGCTGGTGCGCGCGGAGACCGGTATCGGCGCGGAGGTCGCCGGCGCTCACTGACGCCGACACACCCGCTATCCGTCCCGAGCAAGTGAAGATCAGTCGAAGGTCATGCCGGCATCAGCGCCGCGTTGCATGGTGGTGTTCGCACCATCGAGCGACTCGCGAATGATGTCGGCATGACCGCTGTGGTGGGCTGTTTCGCGGATGATGTGCAGCAGCACCTTTCGCGCACTCCACCATTCCCGCTCCGGCGCCCACGGTGCGGTCGGGAGCGGAACCTGCAGGTCGAGGTCGAGGCCTGCGACGAACTCCTCGGTGGCAGCCGCCACCTTCGAGTACTCGTCCAGCAAGCCGGCGAGGGTCTCGTCGTCGCTCATGTAGTACGACACCATCGCCGAGTCCATATCGAAGACAGCGTTCTCGTCCAGTTCACGAATCCTGTCGATCCAGCCGCTCTCGGTGGCCGATACGTGCTTGATGAGACCACCCAGGGTGAGGTCGCTGGCGGTGCTTCGGGCGCGAGCGCCCGCTTCGTCGAGTTCGCGCACGGTGATGAGGAGCATCTCTCGTTGTTCCGCGAGCATGGCCAGAATATCGGCGGCTTCGACGGTCATGTTTTCGGTCATGCAGACAATGTAAGAACAATCGAGGTCAGTTTCGGTCCGCAATGACGGGATTCGATGAAATTTACGCCGCGAACCCGACCGCGCCGATCACCGGGATGACCGTCATGAACACGATCGCGATGACGAACAGGGCGATCGTCAGCTTCCTGTTCCACTTGGCGCGCGCTCCGCTCGCGGCGGCCAGGAAGAACACGAAGCCCACACAAATGGACGCGATACCGACGATCACGGATGTTTCGAGCATGGCTCCATCATCACCCACCCGCGATTGTTCGGACCCGCGCACCCCAAATGCAACCGAGGGGTTGCGGCAGAGTTCGGTGTCATGCAACTATGGAGTTGCACATCGACAAGGAGGCATCATGACCGACGAACTCGACCGCATCGAACGACAGATCACCATCGACGCACCGGCCGCACGAGTATGGGATCTCGTAGCCGAACCCGGGTGGTACATCAACAACGGCCGGATCATCGAGCACCGACTTGAACACGACGGCGATCTCACTGTCGTCCACGATCCTGTCCACGGCACCTTCACATTCCGCACCGTCGCACTGGACGAACCGAACTACGCAGCATTCCGCTGGTTGTCCGACCACGCTGAACCCGACAGCCCGTCCACGCTCGTCGAGTTCCGCCTCGATGCCGTCTCCGACACGTCGACCGTCCTGAACGTGACGGAAACCGGATTCGCCTCACTCCCCGGCGACGCCGCCGACCGCCGCGCAAAGTACGAGGGGAACGTCGAAGGCTGGACCCTCGAAATGGATCTCGCGAAAACTCACTTGGAGAGGAGGAAAGCGGTTGCCTCACAGTGATCTGAGCGAGGTGGCCGACGTGACCCGCGTGTTCGCTGCCCTCGCCGACGACACGCGATGGCACATCCTGCAGCGCCTCGGACGATCACCCGCATCTGCTTCGGCTCTTGCCTCGGAGTTCACGGTGTCGCGTCAGGCGATCGCCAAGCACCTGGCTGTACTGCAGGCCTGCGACCTGGTGACCTCCGAACGCGTCGGTCGCGAACTCCGGTTCTCCGCCGCGGGTTCGAGATTGAGCACGGTGGGCCGAGCACTCGACGCCGTGGGCTCGGGGTGGGACCGCCGGCTGGAGGCCATCAAGAATGCTGCCGAGCGAAACCGGTGACCTCGCCGCACTGCATCACCGATCGAGTTGTGCTATCCGTCCGCTGAGCAACGTCGCGAACGATGTCCACACCGGGTAGGGCGCCAGCGCCAGCCCGGCGACAGGGTTCGTCGATGCGGTGCGACGCGCGAGATCGACACTACTCGCGGAGAGCAGTGCGGCGACGACCGTCGCAGCCACGGGCCGGTGCCCCTTGAAGAACACCCACGACCACGCCCCGTTCAGCACCAAGTTCGCCACAAGCGCACCGACGTAGTTCCGGCGTTCCTCGGCGGCACCCCGCTCGGTCAACTCGTCGATCGTAATTGCGGACGTGACCGCGATGTCGGCGTACAGGGTCGTCCACACGACCGGAAAAACCGCCGCCGGAGGCTGAAAATCCGGCTTGCGCAACTTGCGGTACCACCGTGAATCGACGTCGCGCGATGCGATCGACCCGATGAGCGCGGTCGCCGCCGTCGCCGCTACGGTCCCCAGAACGGTTGTAAGCTTCATCCCCGGACACACCTCTTCCCGATCCACTGTCAGCGTGTGGGTACCCGGGAGCACGAGTCCGAAACACGGCGCACGCCGGAGGAAACACGGCGCACGCCGGAGGCCGTGAACGTTCAGTAGGCAGCGGGGAGCACATGGAACAGAGCGGACTGACACAGCTGGGCGACGGAGTATGGGCATTCCTGCGCCCGTCGGGAGGCTGGGGCGAAGCAAACACCGCTCGTCGTCGCGCCCGGAGCCGCATCGCTTGTGGTGGACACTATGTGGGACGTCGCATGGGCGAAACGTGTCGCCGACGTGCAGCGACCGCTGGTCGCGGACGCACCGGTCACCGAGGCCGTCAACACGCACTCCGACGGCGACCACTGGTGGGGCAACCACACACTGCCCGCAACAGCGCGCATCACGACCAGTGCCGCCGCGTTGGAAGGGATGCACGAGGACCTTCCGCCCGCAGTATTGACGGCGCTGGCGACGGCAGGTGAACTGATCGGCCGCCTCCCCGGACCGGTCGGGCAGCCGCGACCTACATGTCGCGAGTGCGGGGCGATGCCCGGTTCCCGCGCCGCACACCACGCTTCCCGGACCACACGTTCGACGAGACCCATCGCCTGACGATCGGAGACCGGGCGGTCGACCTCGAGCGGCTCGGACCGTGCCACACCGCGGGCGATCTCGTCGCGCACGTGCCGGACGCGGGCGTAGTGTTCGCCGGCGACATGCTGTTCATCGGAACTACTCCGATCCTCTGGCACGGACCGCTCGAGAATTGGATCGCCGCACTCGACCGGCTCCTCGCATGGGACGCCGACGTCTACGTGCCGGGTCACGGGCCACTGTGCGGCACCGACCAGATCCGCGATCTGCGCGCGTACTGGATCTGGCTACGCGACGCCGGACGCGCACACTACGACCGCGGGACTGAAACCCGGGAGGCAGCACGAGAGCTGGTCCGCAGCAATGAATTCGCGCAATGGAACCACTGGAGCTCACCCGAACGGATCGTACTGAGCCTGAGCACCCTGTTCGACCAGTGGCACGGCAACCCGCCCGGACCACCCGTGGTGACGCGGCGTGCCCGGGCATTCGCCGACGCCGAGACTCTGTTGCGCGAAGGCGTGTTCTAGGAGAGATGCTCCGGCTCCGGATGCGACTTGTGCGACCGGTCCGACCCCACCGGCTGCCGGCTGTGCACGTCAGGCACGTGTGGTCGCGGGTGCCCGCGGCTGCGAGCGAGATGACGATCGACTTGTACGTCGGGCAATTGCTGTGGAGTGCAGTCGAATCCAGCGGAACAAGCGTGTTGGTCTCCGGGTAGTAGGCAGCGGCCGATCCCCGCGGGACGTCGTATTCGACGATGCGGAAGTTCAGCGCGCATCGCACCCGCTCGTCGCCGTCCCAGCGCGTGAACAGGTCGACCATCGCACCGTTGTCGAACCCGAGGGCGGCGATGTCGTCGCGGTGCAGGAACACCACCCGTCGCCCGCCCTCGATTCCCCGGTACCGATCGCTCAGCCCGTAGATCGTGGTGTTGAACTGGTCGTGACTGCGCAGTGTCTGCAACAACAGGTGCCCCTCGGGCACATGCAGGACCTCGATCGGCGAGACCGCGAATTCTCCTCGTCCCGAATCGGTCTGGAACGTCCTGCTGTCGCGGGGCGGGTGCGGGAGGATGAATCCTCCTGGCCGTCGCACGTTGACCTCGTACCCTTCACAACCGGCGACGACCCGGGAGATGTGGGTGCGGATATTCGCATAGTTGTCGCGCATCGCCGCCCAGTCGATCCCGTGCCGGTCACCCAGGGTTGCCTCGCGATGCCGGTGAGGATCGCCACCTCGGACCGCAGGTGCGTGCTTGCCGGTTCGAGGGGCCCGCGCGACGCGTGCACCGCGCACGCCGTGTCCTCGACGCTGATGAACTGCTCACCCGACGCTTGGACATCCTTCTCCGTGCGACCGAGCGTGGGCAGGATCAGCGCGGTGTCGCCGCAGACCAGATGCGATCGGTTGATCTTCGTCGAGATGTGCACCGTCATGGAAGTCCCCGACAGCGCTTCGGCGGTGACGGCGGTGTCGGGTGCGGACTGCACGAAGTTCCCCCCGAGCCCCAGGAAGAACCGGGCCTTGCCGTCTCGCATCGCACGAATGGAATCGACCGTATCCCAGCCGTTCTCCCGGGGCGGATCGAAGCCGAACTCACTCTCGATGGAGTCGAGGAAGTGCTGCGGTGCCCGTTCCCAGATACCCATCGTGCGGTCGCCCTGAACATTGGAATGTCCGCGTACCGGCATCAGCCCGGCACCTCGTTTACCGATGTTTCCCTGCGCCAGAGCAAGATTGACAACTTCCTTGATGGTTGCCACCGCATTGCGATGCTGCGTCAGGCCCATCGCCCAGCAGAATACCGTCGCGTTCGACCGCCGCAGCATCTGCGCTGCTTCCGTGATCTGCTTGCGCGACAGGCCGGTCGCCGATGTGACGACGCTCCAGTCCAGGGTTTCGACGTGACGCCTCCATTCGTAGAAACCTGGGCATGCCTATCGAGGAAGTCGTGGTCGAGCGCATCCCATTCGACGAGCAGCGCACCGAATGCCTGCAGCAGCGCAAGATCACCGTTGATCGCGACAGGCAAGTGCAGATCTGCCAAGTCGGTGCCGCGGCCCAACACTCCCCGCGGGGTCTGCGGGTTGTGGAAATTCATCAGGCCCGCTTCGCGCAAGGGATTGATCGAAAGAATCTTCGCGCCGCGTCGTTTCGCCCTCTCGAGTTCGGTGAGCATGCGCGGATGGTTGGTGCCGGGATTCTGCCCCTGCAACACGATGAGTTCCGCATTGTGGACGTCGTCGAGCGTCACGCTCGCCTTGCCGATTCCGATGGATTCCTGCAGCGCGATGCTGGTGGATTCGTGGCACATGTTCGAACAGTCCGGAAGGTTGTTCGTCCCGTAGGCACGGGCGAACAACTGATAGACGAAGGCGGCCTCGTTCGATGCGCGACCCGACGTGTAGAAGATCGCTTCGTCCGGACTGTCCAGCGACTTCAACTGATCGCCGATGAAGGCGAAGGCCTCATCCCAGTCGATCGCGGAATAGTGCGTCGCACCGGGCCGTTTGATCATCGGATGCGTGATGCGTCCCTGCTGCCCCAGCCACAGTTCGCTGTGATCCGCGAGATCGGCGATGCTGTGCCGGGCGAAGAAGGATGGGTCGGCGCGGTCACGGGTGGCTTCCTCCGCCACGGCCTTGGCACCGTTCTCGCAGAATTCCGCGATCTTCCGGTGTCCCGGATCGGGGTCGGGCCACGCGCAACTCATGCAGTCGAAACCTTCGGTCTGATTCAGCTCGCGTAGTGTCTCAGCGGTCCGGACCAGACCCATGTGTTCGTAGGAACGCTTCAGTGCGACGGCGACACCTGGGACACCGGCCGCCCACTCCTTCGGCTCCCCGACCTTCAGATCACGTTCGTCATAATCGTCGCGCATCGAATGCTCCTCACCGGACCGGCACGCAGTCCACAGACTGCGTACCCATGCGGCCGGTGAGGAAACATCCGTAGGTTCCCATTTACGGTCGGGACTCCACCGGGACATCGGAACGATCGGTCTTGGTGCTTCCGACGATCCTGCCACACAACGCAATCCGGACTCTGCTGGCTGGCGTTTCGATTGGTGGTCGAGTTCGCATGTGGACGTGCCATGGGGCCACGACCCGGGTTCTTTACCGAAAGGTCCATAACCCCTATAGTGGACCGCACGGTCAAGAACGCCGTACCGCAACGACAGGGAAGCAGGAAGCCATGGGAAAGCTGGACGGCAGGGTCGCGATCGTCACGGGCGGATCGCGAGGGATCGGGGCAGCATCGGCACTGGCACTGGCCGACGAAGGAGCCGACGTCGCAATCAGCTACTCGTCGTCGGCAGACCGCGCCAAGGACGTGGTCGCCGACCTGGAGGCGAAGGGAGTGCGCGCGGCGGCATTCCAGGCCGATCAAGCGGACTCGACGCAGTCGGCAGGCTTGATCATCAGCGTGGTCCAGCAGTTCGGAAAGCTGGACATCCTTGTCAACAACGCAGCTGCGGGTGGCGGCAGCCCTGTCGACAGCGAGACCCCCGACCGGGCCGCTATCGAACGGCAACTCGCCGTCAACTACACCGGCGTGGTGGCCGCGATCCAGGCAGCGTCCGCGCTGCTGCCCGATGGCGGGCGGATCGTCAACATCAGCTCGGGTGTCGCTTCACGCGCGGGATTCCCCGGGATGGCGTACTACACAGGAACGAAGTCGGCGCTCGAGGGCTTCAGCCGGGGAGCAGCCCGCGATCTGGCACACCGGGGCATCACCGTGAACGTGATCCAGCCCGGGTTCGTCGACACCGAAGGCAACCCTGCCGACGGTCCCGGCGCATCACTGTTTCTCCCGACAACGGCGATGGGCCGGTACGGGAGGCCGGAGGAAATCGCTGCAGGCGTTGTCTTCCTCACGAGTCCAGAAGCCTCGTACGTCACCGGTGCGGTGCTGAGGATCGATGGCGGGTACGGCGCGTAGCGCGAACGGCCCTGTTGCCCGCGGGTCGCCAAGGTCGCATTCCCCCGGGGATGCCTCGAGGTAGGGGTACTTTCGCGAATGGAATGACGGGAGATCGGAGCATGCTGCGAACTTCGGAGACCATGCTCCGATCCCCCGTCCGACTGCGCTAAGAGCACTTGGAGCCGTCGCCTCGACTGATTTGTCCGTGCATTTCAGCAGGTAGGAGTCTCACTGCTCCACTCCTCGATGATGCGGACGACGTCATCGAGGTGAGACTCGAGAAGGAAGTGGCCGCCGTTCATCAACTCGACGCGCGCATGAGGTACGTCGTTCCGGAAGGCTTCGGCACCGGCAGAGCCGAAGATCTCGTCATTCTTTCCCCACACTGCGAGTACGGGGATCTGAGTGGTGCGCAGCCAGTCGTGGACCGCGGGGTACAGCCGTCGATTGGTTGTGTAGTCGGCGAACAGGTTCAGCTGAGCGCGGTCGACCCCCGGGCGACCAAGTAGTGCGAGGTCGTGTTCCCAGGCGTCGGGGTCGATGGCCGTCTCGTCGGCGACCCCGTGCTTGTACTGCCATTCCACCGCCTCTCGTTCGAGGGCGGGCCGCAGGGCCTCTTCGTTCTCGACGGACCGGTCGGCTCCGTAGTTCCAGATCGGTTCCCAGAACGCCGGTACGAAGCCTTCCTCGTACGCATTACCGTTCTGTGAGATGACAGCCTCGACGGACTCCGGCTCAGCCAGTGCCAGGCGCCAGGCGATCGGCGCGCCGTAATCCTGCACGTACACGGTGTACTTCGCGATACCGAGCTTCGCAAGGAAGGTGCGTGTCACCTTCGTGAGGGACTCGAAGGTGTAGTCGAAGTCGTCCACTGAGGGAGCCGACGAGCGACCGAACCCGATGTGGTCGGGCGCAACGACGCGGTACCGGTCCGCAAGGGCCGGAATGAGATGTCGAAACATGTGCGAGCTGGTCGGATACCCATGCAGCAGAAGAAGAACGGGCGCATCCGGGGACCCGGACTCGCGGTAGAAGACCTCGAAGTCGCCGACGGCGACGGTGCGGTGGTGCACAGCAGGCATAACTAACCCCTTAACGTAGTTTTAGTGGTTAGTTCGACGGTAGCATGGGACGGATACGGTAGCGATCGAGTGGCCGGCGAAAGGGCGCACATGGTTCAGGACGAGGATCTGCTGTTGGCGTTGCTGAACAGCGCACCGATCGTCGACGGAAAGAAGGTCGACGGCCTGCAAGGTTCGGCCGGTCGCGAGTTTGCCCAGCGGTTCGGCGGAACGGGCTCGAAGACCGAGATCGCGCACCTCCAGCAGATGCGGAGCGCCCTGCACGAGGTGATTCGCGACCGGGGCGACGCCTACGCCGCCCTCGGTTCACTGATCCGCGACGCGATCCTCGCACCCGAGGTCACCCCCACCGGTATCCGATGGGAACTGCACACTCCCCCGGCCGAGAGACTTGCGGTTCGTGCGGCGATGGCCTGGTCGAACGTCACTGAGAGATTGCCCGGCCGGCTTCGCCCCTGCGCCAACACCGAGTGCAATCTCTTCCTCATCGACCACAGTCGCCCCGGCAGCGCCAAGTGGTGCTCCATGACCACTTGCGGGAACCGGATGAAGGTGCGCACCCACGCGCACCGCAGACGGGAACGGTAGCGCCCCTCCGATGGCCGACTCGCCGCCCGGGCCAATGGCAACAATGCCGCCGATGGTCAGACATCGCGCTCGTCGTATGCGGCTCGGTGAGCGAGGACCTGAGGCATGTGGTCTTGTGCCCAACTTCTGAGGCCGCGTGTCATCTCGTGGAGGGCGCGGCCGAGGTCGGTCAGTTCGTAAGAGACGGTGACCGGAACCGTCGGCGTCACGGTGCGCGTGATCATGCCGCCTCGCTCCAACGCTCGCTTCTGAGCCGCACTCGTCGTCGCCACTTCGACCACGCCTTCCCTCGGGTAAGTTACGCACTTCCAGGTGCCTACTTCCCCGGGGGAAGCGGTTCCCCAATGCTGGTCCTGGGTGGCGATAAGCGCCACCCAGGACCAAGGAGTAAAGCGAACACGATGGAAGCATTGAGCACTTCACTTCCCGGCGGAAACTGGACTCTCGGTGACGTTCCCGTCACCAGGTTCGGTTACGGGGCAATGCAGCTTGCAGGCCCGGCCGCATGGGGCCGCCCGCCGACCAGGCCGG